>PXBG01000092.1 GCA_003566995.1 Syntrophobacteraceae bacterium | reverse complement strand
TCTGCAGGGGCGGCAACCGCCTCCGCCTCTGTTTCCAAAGACCCTGGCAAATCCCCCGCGGGAGGCTCCCAAACGGGGGCGGCATCCGCGGGAATTTCCCCTCTTTCCGCAACTTCCTTCGCTTCAGCCGCAGCTTCGGGCTGCAGTTCTTCCGAAACCCGGGAAACCTCAGATTCCTCCATCACTTCAGGCTCGGGGAATGCATCGGACACAAATTCTTCCTCTGCAGGGGCGGCAACCGCCTCCGCCTCTGTTTCCAAAGACCCTGGCAAATCCCCCGCGGGAGGCTCCCAAACGGGGGCGGCATCCGCGGGAATTTCCCCGCTTTCCGCAACTTCCTCCACTTCAGCCGCAGCTTCGGGCTGCAGTTCCTTCGAAACCGTGGGCTCAGTCACAGGCTGAGGTTGTGGAGCCGAGACCTCTTCTTCACTCACAGCATGTGATTCTTCAATGGCTTCTGCCTCAACATCCGGCTTCTTCCCCGGGACTTTTTCCACGGCTTCTGCTCTGGCTGAAGCCTCATCTGCTCCGGTATCCTTCACTTCCTCCTTGGGAGGCTCGGAAGGCCTGGCGATCTCTTCCTCTTTCTTTTTTTCCGGCTCTTTCACCGGGGCAGGAGGCGGCTTGGGCTTCTCAACAGAAGGTTCCTTGTAGAAGGGCGGCGGCTCGCGTCGCTCCTCTTTTTTAAGGGGTGCCTTCTCTGACTCGATCGACCTGGGGATCCACCAGGGATCGTTTTTTATTGCGCGAATAAACTCTTTCAGCATTTCAAACATGGCTTTCTTCGCTCTCCTTCTCGGCACCGCCGGCAGCATGGCCCGCAGCAAGCGTGGGTGTGAAATGGACCAGGGCCCATCAAGACGTGTTTACCTCATGAACCACCGGTGAGCATGAGGGCGGCTAGCGGGGCAGACATTGCAGAAGATTTCCCAGGAAATGATCAATGAAGCAGGAGCCGGCAATGTTCATGTGCTGGTGATCCTTCCAACACCGAACGTTTCGGCAAAGAACTCTCCTGATTGTTCGGCACCGACGGCCATTTCTGTGCTATTGGCAAGCAGTGAAATTCAGCGTCACACGCCTTTCACCTGCATCCTTGCGCTGTTTCTTCTTTTCGCATAAAACGGGAAGAATTTCGCACAATTTGCAGCAAGCGTCAAGGCCAAACATGTGCTTTTCGGAACAAACCCACAGCCAACACGCTGTAATCATTAAAGGTCTTTTCTGGCAAGGCCGCTGACTTCTCAAAGCTTCTTGCCACGCCAGGCCAAATGGAGTAATTGGACATCATCTGGTCTCAAAACGGCGCATGGAGTCTGCGAAGACGAATTTCTTCTTCATGGAAACAGCCATTCTTGGCAAAGAGAGGTTTTCAATGCTTGATAGGGAAACACTGGGGTTTTTGGGCGGCGGCAACATGGGTGAAGCGCTCATCAAAGGACTTGTGAAGGGGTCCATCGTGCCCCCTCAAAAAATACTTGTTTTCGACGTGGACAAAGAGCGATTGGAACACCTGAAAAACACCCACCATGTCACTCCCTGTGCCACGATGGAAGAGATCGTCTCCCGGTGCGGCACCATTGTTCTCGCTGTGAAACCTCAAACCATGGAAACGGTCCTGAAAAAGCTTGGAGCCTGTCAAGGTCTCAATGCTCTGGTGATTTCCATTGCCGCAGGTGTCAGTCTCCAGCGAATCACAGGTTTCCTGCCTCAAAAAACTCCCGTCATCCGCGTCATGCCCAACACTCCCGCCCTGGTGCAGGAGGGCACATCAGCATTAGCTCCCGGAGAAAATGTGAGCGAGGAACAGATGGACTTCGCCCTCAGGATTTTCAACGCTGTGGGAAAAGCCATCACCGTGGAGGAAAAGTGGATGGATGCTGTCACCGGCCTGAGTGGCAGCGGACCGGCTTACGTTTTGATGTTCATGGAGAGCCTTGTGGATGGAGGCGTCCTCATGGGACTGCCTCGGCACGTGTCCAGGGAACTGGTTCTGCAGACCTTTCTTGGCACTGCGCACATGGTTCGGGAAACGGGAAAGCATCCGGCGGAACTGAAGGATCTCATCACTTCCCCAGGCGGGACAACCATTGAAGGCCTCAAAACACTTGAAGAGAAGGGAACACGGGGAGCACTCATGCAGGCGGTCCAGGCTGCCACCCTCAAATCCCGGGACCTGGGGGAGAGTTGAGAAGACTCTGAGTGCAAAGACGCCATCCAGAGCATGGGAAAGTTGCAAGGCTGTGACACTCATTCCCGTGGGGAACCCAGGAAAACAAGAATCCACAGGGCGGGAATACGGCTTGAAATGCAATAGAGAAGGAAGGGTGCGCTGCGAAAAGATGAAGAGAGGCAACCATCCTGGCAGATAACCCACCACTCCCATAACAAAAAAACGGTAAATCTTCCCCTTTAAAGCCGGGTCACGTGGGGACGAATTCCATGGACAGATCGATGGAGCCGGCAGAATGTGTGAGGGCCCCGCAGCTCACAAAATCCACGCCTGTTTCCGCAATGGACCTCACGGTCTCCAAAGTCACTCCTCCTGAAGCTTCCACAAGAGCCCTGCCAGCCACCAGGCTCACGGCCTCCTTCAGTGATTCCAGGCTGAAATTGTCCAGCAACACCACATCCGCCTCAGCCTCCAGGGCTTCACGGAGTTGATCAAGACTCTCCACTTCCACTTCAATACGAAGCGTGTGGGGAACTTTTTTCCTGGCTCTTCGCACCGCTTCCCCCACACTGCCCACCGCACTCACATGATTGTCCTTGATGAGCACACCGTCGGACAGCCCGTGACGGTGATTGACACCCCCTCCATGGCGCACGGCTTCCTTCTCCGGTGCACGCCAGAGGGGAGTGGTCTTGCGCGTGTCCAAAAGCCTGCACCCCGTTCCTTCTATGGCTTTCACCATCCTTCTGGTCAGGGTGGCCACAGCACTGAGCCGCTGCAGCAAGTTCAGGGCTGTGCGCTCTCCCATCAGGAGGGAGGAAGCTCTTCCTTCCAGCCTCACAAAGGGTTCGCCGGCGGGAACCTCGTCCCCGTCCCTGAAAAGCCGGTCCAGCTTCACAGACGGATCGACAATGTGAAAGACTTCCCCGAAAGCCCTCAGCCCGGAGAGAACAAAAGGCTCCCTTCCAAAAACCACCGCCCGCCCGGAAATGTCGTCCGAAAGAAGAGCCTCCGTGGTGACATCCCCGTGGGGCGCGTCCTCTTCCAGGGCCAGTCGAAGGAGATAGCTCAAACGATCCATTTTCATTCTCCCGCCGCAGCCATTTTTTTGAGATTTTCAATGATTTCAAAATGGTTTTTGAGTTTTTCCTTCTTTTCGCCCAGTCTTCCCGATTTTTCCTTTTCCTTTTCTATGACACCCACCGGAGCCTTTGAAAGAAAATCTTCATTGGAAAGTTTTCTCTTGGTGACCCCAAACTCTTTCTCCACCTTGGAAATTTCTTTTTGTAGCCTCCTGGCCTCACTTTCAAAGTCCAGAATATCTTTCAAGACCACATAGACTTCCACTTTCCCGGCCAGGGTCCCTGCCGCCAGCGGGGGTTTCCGCGATTCCCCCACTTTTCCCACGTGCAGACCGGAAAGCCTTGCCAGGTCCGAAATGATTGGAGAATGCCGGTGAAGGAGTTCCACCTCACGGTCATCTTCACACAGACAGTGGACTTCCACCTGCGTGGCAGGCAAAACATTCATCTCACCTCGAATGTTACGAATGCCGCCCACCACGGACATGAGCAGCTCCATGCTCACCTCGGCTTCAGGATCCTTTCGCTCCCGGCGAACCTCTGGAAAAGAAGCCTTCATGATGGTCCCCTCCGTATTGGGAAGCTTCTGCCGAATCTCTTCCGTGACAAAAGGCATGGAGGGATGGAGCAGCACCAGAATCTGATCGAGCACGTGCGCAGCCACCGTCTGTGCATCCCTTTTGGCTTCTGCGTCATTGCCGTAAAAGTCGGCCTTCACCATCTCCAGGTACCAGTCACAGTATTCGTGCCAGATGAAGTGATAAAGAACCTGAGCGTATTGATTGAAGTGATAATGATCCAATGCCTCCTCCACTTCCTCGATCACCGACTGCAAACGGCTGAGAATCCAGCGGTGCACCAGATTCCCGGGAGAAGGGGGAAGATCTTTGGAAACTTCCGCTCCCTGAATATTCATGAGCACGAGGCGCGACGCATTCCAGATCTTGTTCACAAAATGCCGGTAGCCTTCGATCCTCTCTTCCGAAAGCTTCACATCCCGGCCCTGAGCGGCAAAGGCCGTCAGGGTGAAGCGCAGGGCATCCGTTCCGTACTGGTCCATCATGACGACAGGGTCGATGACATTTCCACGGGATTTGCTCATCTTGTTTCCCTGAGCATCACGCACCAGGGCATGAACATAGACATCCCTGAAAGGGACCTCCTCCATGAAATGAATGCCCATCATCATCATGCGTGCCACCCAGAAAAAGAGGATGTCAAAACCGGTGACCAGAACAGAAGTGGGGTAGAATTTTTTTAAATCCGCCGTTTCCTCCGGCCATCCGAGAGTGGAAAAGGGCCAGAGGCTCGAACTGAACCACGTGTCGAGAACGTCTGGGTCCTGCTCCAGGTTTTGCCCCCGGCAGCTGGGGCAATGGATGGGATCGTATTCGGACACAATGACCATGTCACAATCCCTGCAATACCACGCTGGAATCCGATGCCCCCACCAGATCTGACGACTCACGCACCAGTCTTCGACGTTTTCCAGCCAGATGAAATAATCTTTCTCCCACTTACCGGGAATGATCTGCGTTTTGCCCTTGCGAACAGCATCCATGGCCTTTTCAGCCAGGGGTTTGGTGGCCACGAACCACTGCAGGGACTGCATGGGTTCCACAACGCTTTTGCACCGGTAACAGTGCCCCACGCGATTCTTGTGGTGCTCCGTTCTGACGAGAAAACCCTCCCGTTCCAGATCCTTGAGGATCCTTTTTCTGCAGACGTTTCGATCGAGGCCTTCGTATTCTCCCGCCTCCCCTGTCATTTTTCCATCTTCAGCGATGACCTGCACCAAAGGAAGATCGTGCTTGCGTGCCAGCTCAAAATCATTGAAGTCGTGAGCGGGAGTGACTTTCAGGGCGCCCGTTCCGAATTCTCTTTCCACGTATTCGTCACCGATGACCGGTATGCGTCGTCCCGTGAGAGGGAGCCTCACCTGCTGACCAATGAACGCTTTGTAGCGCGGGTCATGGGGGTTTACGGCAACGGCCGTGTCTCCCAGCATGGTTTCCGGCCTGGTGGTGGCCACCACGAGGAAGCCCTTCCCCGCAGCCAGAGGATAGCGCAGGTGATAGAGGTGGCTGTCGACCTCTTCCCCTTCCACCTCTATGTTGGCAAGGGCGGTCATGCATCTGGGGCACCAGTTGATCATTCGTTTCCCGCGGTAAACAAGTCCTTCGATGTAGAGCTTCACGAAAACCTGCCTCACGGCCCTTGAAAGCCCTTCATCCATGGTGAACCGCTCCCTGCTCCAGTCGCAGGAGGCCCCGAGACGCTTCAACTGATTGATGATGAATCCGCCGTATTTTTCTTTCCAGATCCAGACCTGCTCCAGAAACTCTTCACGTCCCATGTCGTGGCGCGTTTTTCCGTCCTGTCCCAGCTGACGCTCCACCACGTTCTGAGTGGCGATGCCGGCATGATCCATTCCGGGCAACCATAATACCTCAAAGCCTTTCATCCTTTTATATCGGCACAGGATATCCTGAAGAGTGTTGTTCAGGGCGTGCCCCATGTGAAGCTGCCCCGTCACATTGGGAGGAGGAATGACGATGGTGAAAGGGGGTTTGCCACTGTCCGCATCTGCATGAAAAACTCCCGTTTCCTGCCAATGAGCATACCAACGCGGTTCAACCTCTTCAAACTCGTAAGCCTTGGGCAATGTGCCATCACTCATTGAGTAACTCCGTGAAATCCCATTAAACGCTTAAGTCCGCCACCTTGTGGATGGTCAAAAAGACTGCACAGACCCTTCTGGCCACCCCTCGAGGTTGTGCGGGGCACGATGCAGGATGAAAAATGGCCGAAATTGTGAAGACTCACCCTTCAAAACATTCATTCGCAATTCCGCAGGAAATGCAGGTTTTTCATTTTTCACCGCAAAAACGAGAAAAGGATGCGTCGAGAAAGGCAAAACCCCATATGAAGGCAAACGGCTTCCCCTCAGCACCCCAGTTGATGAGCGATTTTCACTACTCAGTTTTATCGAAATTCTTTTTTCAGTTTGTCGATCTCTTCCATGAGCAGAGAGCGGACAAGTTCGGGCATTCGGGATTCGATCATTCGCTCAACGGATTCCCTCAACCGCTCTTCCAGTTGCGAAACCACATCATCCAGCAAATCTTCCAGCTCCTGAGAGGTTTCTTCACCGGGAACCTCTTCGGTGGGCTCACCTTCCCCGTGAACGCTTTCCGCGACGGCTTCCGTCCCGGGTTCCGGGGATTGAGAGAAATCCGGTTCAGCCCTTTCCTCCATATGCAGACCCTCTGCGCGGGAATGGTTCTCTTCCCATGACGGACCGCCATGATCCTCCGGGCCAGGCTCCCTGGGGGCATCCCCGGGAGAGGCATCCCCCCCCGTCATTTCCAGGGGAGGACTGACAGGCCCGCCCCCTTCCTCGGGACTCTTTGCGGCTGAAAAATCTTCAAAAAGTTCATCCCCGAGATCTTCCACGTCATCCACAATGGTCGCCTGTTCGGAAACAAGGTCTCGGGCATCCGTTCTCACCTCCTGGCCTGTCTCGCTGTCAAACAGCCGCGCGTCGAAGTCGAAGTCTTCCGAATCAAAAGATGCGTCATCCAGTTCTTCCATGATTTCCTCGGTGAGCTCGATGATGTCCTCATCATCGTCATCACCTTCCTCCACATGAGCATCCCGATCCAAATCGAACCCGAGATCTTCGGTGGCATCCAGGTCGAGATCGTCCAGTTCGTTGTCCAGTTCGAAAGATTCCTTGGGCTTTTTCATGACTGTTCTCTCAATCCACTATCGATGTCTGCGAGCACAGGACACACGGACACTCTGAACCGTGCCGAAACACCTGCCCTCAGTAGCAGGCAACCGATACCATGTGAAAATTTCTTCTGTCAAGGTCTTACTCCAGGGGAACCGTTTTTCCCCCACTCACAGCAAAGCTTTCCAGCATTCTGTACCAGACTAGCATGACATGTGCCATAACCTTTCACACCGGGAATAAAGGTATGGGACCATTTGAAAGTTCGCCGACAGTGTTCTATCATAATGCCGCATTCGCTGAAGAGAAAGGCGCCCCTCAGCGCCATGAAACCGATCTGAGGCAAACCGGTTGCCATTGGCGGGGAAAAGTGTTTTGAACTGAAGCGGGACCCTCGGAATCCCCGCAGGTGTCTCTTCAAGCTTTCTTTTTCTTTGGCGACCACACATCGCTTCACTGAACCGAGGCCTCATGGGATTCACCCTTTACCGCTACATTCTGAAGGAACAACTGGTTCCCTTCGCCCTGGCCGCCTTCGGTCTCGGTTTTGTTCTCGTGGCCGGGAGGATGCTGCAGCTGGCTCGGCACCTCTTCACCACTTCCGTCACGTTCATGGACCTGCTGCAGCTGATGGCCCTGATTTTGCCAAAGCTCCTCATTTTCACACTGCCCATGGCGGCCCTCATGGCCACCGTTCTGGCTTTTGTGCGCATGAACGGAGACAATGAATTGACAGCCCTTCACTCAGCCGGCCTGAGCCTGCACCAGCTGCTTCCCGCGATCTTCACCCTCGTGATCGCCATCACCGGATTCTCCTACATCAACACCCTGTGGGTTGTGCCCGGCGCCAACAAGGCCTTTGAAGTCAAGCTGAAATCTCTTGGCAGAGCTTCCGTCCCCCTCCTCATGAGAGAAGGGGTTTTCATCGATGTGGTTCCCAACCTGGTTTTTTTCTTTCGATCGGCGGATCCATCCACCATGTCCATACGTGGTTTTTTCGTGGAAGATCAGAGGCACCCGGAGATCAGGGCCACCATTGTGGCGGAAAAAGCCAATGTTTTTTTTGAAAAGGACGAAGATCATCTCGTGTTCAGGGTTGAAAACGGAGTCATCACGCGCGTTCCCGACGATCTGAAGGGAGCGCAGGCCGTCTCATTCAAAACCTATGACCTCTTCCTGAGCCTGGATGAAATCATGGGGGGCACTCCGGAAAGCACACGCAGACGGCAAAACATGACAGCCATGGAATTGTTGCACCATTCGCAGGCTGAAAACACCCCCCCTGAGCGGGAAGCAACCCTACTCCTGGAGTTCCACCGTCGACTCGCGCTCCCTTTCAGCTGTCTCATTCTGGGAATTCTGGGAGTTCCCCTGGGAGTGGCTTCCCGCCAAAAAAGCCGCATGACGGGCATTGCCCTGGGGCTGGGCATTTTTCTGTCCTACTATGTCCTTCTCACGGCGGGAAAAGGACTCGCTGAAAACCTGATCATACCCCCCTTTGTGGCTGGCTGGGGGCCCAATGTGCTGGCCGGGCTTCTGGCACTTTTTCTGTGGATGAAGGCACACGAACCTGCTTCCAGGTCCCCCCGCATGTCATGGATTGAACTCTGGAAAAACCGCCTGCCTTTCTTCAGGAACAAGATCAGACACTCATGGAAACAAGACCCATGAAAATCATCACCCGTTACATGCTCAAGCAGTTTCTGCCCATTCTGGGCCTCACCCTTGCCGGATTTCTGGGCATCTATCTCATTGTGGATTTTTTTGAAAAAGTGGACAGCATGATGGGCCGGGGCACCCCGCCCACTGAGATTTTCGCTTACTTTGCCTTCAAGGTTCCCTTCATCATCACACAGGGCCTTCCCGTGGCCACCTTGCTGGGAACTCTCATTGCCCTTGGCATTTTGAAACGCAACCATGAACTCATCGCCATGGAGGCTTCGGGCATCCACAGGATCACCTACATCAAGCCCATCATATTCACGGCACTCCTTTTTTCTCTGGCTCACTTTCTTTTCGCAGAATCTGTTGCACGGACCCTGAACCAATATTCAGAAGCCATCTGGCAGGAAAATGTCGTGGAAAGGGGTCGTCCCGCATCCTTCAGCCATGAAAATGTCTGGTACCATGGAAAAGGAACCATTTACCAGATACGCATTTATGATCCCACAGCACACCTCATGGAAAAGGTCACCCTTTATTTTATGGATGATCACTTTCAACTGAAAGGCCGCATCGATGCCAGAAGGATCAGTTGGACGGGTTCGGGCTGGGTTGCCGAGGATGGACTGGAGCTGATTTTTACGGAGGAAGGGACAAAACAGAACATCTTTTCCCGAAAAGAACTGCTCCTCCATGAAACCCCCAAGGATTTCAGCAGTCTTGAAACCATGCCGGAGGAGCTGAACTGGGTTCAGCTGCACCGATACACCAGAAAAATTCAGGGGGAGGGATTCAACGCCCTTCCCTATGAAGTGGAACTCCACATGCGGGTGGCTTTTCCCCTCACGACGTTCATTTTCACCCTTCTCGCACTGGGGATAGCCCTTCGCCACCGCATACAGGGGGGAGTGCCGGCCAATATCGTTGTGGCCCTCCTCATCGCCCTCGTCTACCTGGCCGTGCTCCACATGGGGAGCGGACTGGCCACGGCAGGTGTCCTGTCTCCTGCCCTGGGAGTGTGGGCAGGAAACATGATTCTTTTGACCACTCTTCTCTACTTCTGGGTCACCAATCCCTGAGCCGAAGACCTCAACGCCAGGGCCCCGCGGATCAAGGACCTTGCAGGTTCATTCCTTCATTTGCCGCTGCCGCAGCCAGTCAATCGGATGCTTGACCTTTTCAAGGCTTAGATGGCTGCAATTTTCAATGGCACCGGGAACCCCCGGGTGACCGGCGGACCCCAGACTGTCCATACCCTGCGCAAAAGCAAGAGATTTCCTGAAACCCGGCCCAGGAAAAGGACCTTCCGCCCGCCCCTGGCCAGGACGGCTCAGGTGGGAAGGCTTGTGTCCAGAGCCATGGCGATCTTTTTCTTCAGCTCGGTGAGATCGAAACTTTTCACCACATAAAAATCTGCGGCAATGGCTTTCATGTCTTCCTTGAAAGTGTCGTATGCCGTTGAGAGAATGACCGGAAGGTCATAAAAGTGATTTCTGATGTCCTGCAACAGGTCGAGCCCATTGTAGTCGACCATTTTGATGTCGAGAACCACCAGGTCGGGTTTCTCTTCTTCAATGGTCTCCAGGAGCTTGTAACCGCTCTCTGCGGTGATCACTTCGTATCCGGCTTCTTTCAGTTCTTCGGAATAAAGCAGCCGGATGTGTTCTTCATCATCGACAACGAGGATTTTGGGCATGGCCTTCTCTCCTTGATATGGATCACTTTTTAAAGATTATTGCCATTTGCTGATCAGGTAGGGCTTGTTCTCCTCAAACACGGTGCACTCATTTTCCACATACTCTTCGGCCTGCTGAACAGACATGCGCTCTGTCTTTTTGACGAAAGAAAGCACCTTTCCCAGATAAATGGGGAGCAGGGCATCCAGCAGGTTGCGCCTCTGATCGGCATCCATGGACTGGTAGGCCAAAGCACTGTCAAAGAGGATTTTTGCCCACGTCTGGGCGGGAATGGAAAAGTGATTGAGCCCAAGCCCTCGAATTTCCTGGAGCTTATGGTGTATGGTCTGGTCGTAAATGCTTTCCCATGCAGTGTGATACTTGTCAAAACCCTTCAAAAACCTCTCATGCAACCGGGCCGCATTCACTTCCACGGGAATGGGGGACTCCACATCCTGCATGTCGGTCCCGTAAAGACCGCAGGGCTTGCTCCACTTGACCCGAGTCCAGAACTTCTCGTAAACCTTCATCAGATCAAAAATGGTGCCCACGACCTGGTGAAACATGACAGACAGGTGCGCATAGGGATCCTTGGTGCGATGCACCTTGGGACATCCCAAAATGGAAAGCACAATGGGCACCCGGGAATTGAGCGCAATGGTCGTTGTCCAGATGTCAATGCCGAACTGCTGAACCGATTCGTTCCAATGGGATGAATCGAGAAAAGCGTCAACCAGCTGTCCCCTGAAGCCAAAATCCCCTGCGTTGGGCTGGCGCACCCTGCGTCCGTAAAGGCAGCGGGTGAGGGGGTAGATGATCGAATTGGTCAGGGTCGATTCATATTTATGACGCACGTACAGGGGACTGGTGTAACCGGCCCCTTTGAGCAGAGGCTCCCCCAGGTTCTTGACCCAGTAGGGAGCGATGTTTTTGATGTCGGCCTCTATGACCACCACGGCCTCCGCTTGCAGCTCCCGAGTCTTCTCGAAAAGATTCTTCAGGTTCTGCCCCTTCCCTTTCACATCGGCCGGTGTCGAGAGGTAGATCTTCGGAACTTCCGAAGGGGCAGAAAAAAAGGCATCCTTGGTGCCATCCGTTGAGTGGTTGTCACAGTTGATGATCACACTCTTCAGATCACCGAAATATTCTTTGAGCCCTTTGGCCACTTGCGCCGTGGTGTTTCCGATGGCTTCCGCCTCATTGTACGAGGGAATGCAAACAATGATGTCGGCCTTGGTGATTTGATCGGGATTCTCCTCAAAAACTGGCATGATCGTCTCTCCTGGTTTACCTATCCAAACCTTCTCCGCTGCCTTTCAAATATTTGAAGATGTCCGCGTCTGTGCTCAAAATAAAAGAAGTGTTTCCGTTGTCCGAGTTTTTGTAAAACTCAAAGGTGCGGTAGAGTTCAAAAAACTCCGGATTCTTTCCATAAGCCTCCGCGTAGACGCGGGTCGCCTCCGCGTCAGCCCCACCCCTGATCTCCTGAGCCGTTCTGAAGGCCTCCGAAGTGATCCTGGCCAACTCACGCTCCATCTGCCCGAGAATGGCAGCCCTTTCACCTTCGCCTTCCGAACGGTACTGAGCGGCAATGCGTTTGCGCTCGGAAATCATGCGCTTGAAAACCTGGCGCTGAACCGTTTCCACATAGTTGATCCGCTTGATGCGGATGTCTTCCAGTTCAATTCCAAACTGGGGAAGCAATTTCGATGCCTCCGCGACCATCTCCCGGGTGATTCGCTCCCTTCCCTTGATCAAAGGGGCCTCCAGCTCTTCCACCACTTCTTCGGAAACCACCATGCGGTAATCCTCGATTCCCGCCTCCTCGAGCATTCTTTCCGCATCTTCCCATCCCTCGCTTCGCACGAGTTCGACGAGTTCATTGTTGGAGACAAAATTTCTCACAATGGAGTCGATGATGCCGTCCAGGCGGCTGTGAGCTGTGGTGACAGTCCCAACGCGCTGCAAAAAGAGCAGCGGATCCCCGATTCGCCAGCGGGCGGTCACGTCCACCCAGATGTACTTCTTGTCCCGGGTGGGGATCTGATTGGGCTGGCCATCCCATTTCAGGATTCTTTTTTCAAAGAAATTGGCATTTTGAATGAAAGGGACCTTGAAGTGAAGACCGGCGTCCAGGATGGGTTCTCCCACGGGCTTGCCGAACTGGGTGATGACCACCTGTTCCGTCTCATTGACCACAAAGAAAGAGTTGAAGGCCAATATTCCCAAAATGACCGCGCCAATGGCTGCAAATTTCAGATTTGAAGGCTTCATTCAGTTACCTCCCTCCGATCCCAGAGCATGCCTGCCTTCTAAACCACCTCCGATGGTTCGCCCAAGATCCAGGTGAGGAAGGATGTTGCCCTGCATTTTGTCTATGACATACAAGTGCTCGAAATTCTTGGAAAGACTTTCAAAAGCTTCGATGTACATGCGTCTTCGGGTCACATCGGGAGCCTGTTCATAGGCTTCCAGAATCTGCCGGAAAAGCTGCACCTCGCCCTGAGCCCGGTTGACACGCTCCGTGGCATACCCTTCGGCCTGGGCAATGGCCTGACGGGCCTCACCCTGGGCTCTGGGTATCCTTTGATTGTAAATCTCCTGAGCCTCGTTGATCATCCGTTCCTTCTCCTGCTGGGATTCGTTCACCTCATTGAAGGCCCCTTTCACAGGCGTGGGCGGATTCACATTCTGAAGCTGAACCGTCACGACACGCAGACCTGACTGGTACTGGTCCATGATGGCCTGGATTTCTTCCCTGGCTTTCTCTGCGATGGCGGCACGTCCCACCGTGAGGATTTCATCGGCGTAACGGTTTCCTATTATCCGCCGCACCACCGACTCGGAAATGTCGTCCAGAGTTCCCTCCACCGCATGTACCCTGAAAAGGTAATCCACAGGATCTTCAATCTGGTATTGCACCGTCCACTGAAAATCCACCACATTGAGATCTCCGCTCAGCATGATGGATTCATCCTCATAGCCCCTGGTGGCCATTCGGCTTCGGCTTTCAGGCTGAACCGTACGATAGCCGTATTCACGCTGCAAAACCCTTCCCGTCATGACCTTGTGCACCTGGTCAATCCCCAGGGGGATTTTGAAGTGAAGACCCGCTGAGGTGGTGTGAGAGAATTTTCCAAAGCGTTTCACCACGGCGGTTTCCTGGGGTTCCACCGTGTAGTATGAATTGAGCCCGGCCAGGAGGGCCAAAAGGAGAAGTCCCACCAGGACAAAAGGTCTGCCTGAAAAGGACGAAGAATTGTATCGCTCTTTCAATCTTCTCAAAAAATCTTCCAAATCCCTGAAATTCCCAGGCCCCTGCGGCCTGTTGGGCGGTCTTTCCCAGTGCATTTTTCCTCCTGAACTCCTGATAACAACGATGAGAGATACAGCTTGGATGCGGGTGCGTTCCGCCCGGGGCTCACCGAAGACCGGCCTGACTGAACTTTCCGGGTCTCGGCGAGCGGACTGGCACACAGACGCACACCTCGTGAATGAGCTTTCACCGAATGAACCTGCGCATGATCGAGGGCCGGAAGAAAATCTTTTTTTTGTGGATTTTCAAGGACATAGCTGAACGGCTTCTCTTTTTCATGACCCGGTAATCCTAAATGACTTTCTCGGAGAATGTCAAGCTTTTGAGAAGGCGGGAATTTTCCGTTCCCGGCGAAATGAGAGGGGTCTTCCGGTTTATTGTGTTGCGTTTGTGCCATCCGGAAGGGTATATTTTGCCTGAACTCCCTGAAGCCTTCGGGCCAGCCGGCCAAGGGGGAAAGGCGACGGGCCGGTTTCCGTGTCCCTGTCCGTGAGGGGCATGCAGAAAAATATTGAGCACACCACCTGTTATCGTCAATGACAGATGCCCGGATCATTCAAAAGCACCGGCGAGGGATTTCATGGAAAGATTTCTGGTGGCCTTGGACAACAAGGAAATCTCGCTCAAGAGCATTTCCTACCTGGCAAGAATCCTCAAAGGGTCTGACCCCATTCACCTGACCCTCTGCCACGTGCTGCCGACGGCATCTCCCAACATTCTCACCAAGGAGGAGGTGCAACGCATCACCAGGGTGCACGAGGAACACCCCCGCCTTCGGGGACTCTACTGGGTGCTGGAAGACGAGGACAAAATGAATGAAGTTTTCCACAAGGCCACGGAAATCCTCGTCCAGGCCGGTTTCTCCCCCGGGCAGATTTCCAGGCATTTTCGCGTCCATTCGGGAGAAGTGGCACCCGTGATCCTCGATGAAGCGAAACATCTCAACTGCTCGACCATCGTCCTGGGAAGGCGCGGACTGAGCCGATTCCGGGAGTTTCTCTGGGGCAGCGTGTCCAGAACCGTGGCAAGGCTGTCCCGGGACATCACCGTCTGGATAGTGGACAGCTGACCCACTCAATGCGAGCCCAGCAATGAGCAAACCTTCATGGTGAAAAGGAGACCAAAATGGCCGAACAACTCTACAAAAATATCGCCTTTTGCACGGATTTTTCCGAAAACGCCGACGAGGCTTTCGTCACCGCCAGGGATCTGGCCGAACGTTACGACGCCACCCTTCACATCCTGCATGTCATGATCAATTTTTCCCTGTCGCCTCCCACCCACGCCACCTACATGCCCATCGAATACGATCCCAGCTTTGTGGAGAAAGTCAGAGAGGCTGCCATGGAAACCATTCAGGACCGCTACATCGGCCAGATGGTGGAAAATCAGCGGCACAAGATTCACCTTCTCGGCGGCTATGCAGCCACGGAAATTCTCAAAATGGCCCAGGATCAGGACATGGACCTCATCGTGATGGGTTCCAGGGGGCTGACAGGCCTCGCCCACGTGCTCTTCGGAAGCACAGCCGACCGGGTGGTTCGAAAGGCCCCCTGCTCCGTCCTGACCGTGAGACTCAAAAAATCGGAAGAAGAGTGACGCGGTGAATCAAACAGTTCCCTTTTGCGCCAGCCAGGACAAGGGGCTTGTGCTCGTGACGGGCGCCGCCGGCTTCATCGGCTTCCACTTCGCACTCCGGTTGCTGAGGGAGGGGCGGCAGGTGGTCGGTTTGGACAACCTGAACGACTACTACGACGTGAACCTCAAAGAGGCCCGTCTTCACCAGCTCCGGAAGCATGAGAACTTCCGGTTCAGCCGCCTGGATCTCCAAAATCGCGAGGACATGGAAAAGCTGTTCCGGGACCAGCCCTTTGACGAGGTGGTTCACCTCGCCGCCCAGGCAGGAGTGCGCTATTCTCTCACCAATCCGCACGCCTACGTGGACAGTAACCTCACCGGGTTCCTTCACATACTGGAAGGGTGCCGACAGGGTGCCGTGAAGCACCTCGTCTTCGCATCTTCCAGTTCTGTGTACGGAGCCAATACGGCCATGCCCTTTTCGGTGCACCACAATGTGGACCACCCCGTTTCCCTGTATGCCGCAAGCAAAAAAGCCAACGAGCTCATGGCCCACACCTATGCCCATCTTTTCCGCATTCCCTGCACCGGCTTGCGCTTTTTCACCGTCTACGGCCCGTGGGGCCGGCCTGACATGGCCCTTTTCCTTTTCACGCGATCCATCCTTGAAGGCAGGCCCATTCAGGTGTTCAATCACGGGAAGATGAAGCGTGACTTCACCTACATCGATGACATCGTGGAAGGCATGGTTCGGGTACTCCGCAACCCCGCCCAGCCCAGCGCCCAGTGGAATGGAAAGGCGCCGGACCCGGGGTCGAGCAAGGCCCCCTACCGTATCTACAACATGGGGAACCATGAACCGGTGGAACTCATGGATTTCATCAACACACTGGAACGCCACCTGGGCAGGGAGGCCCTCAAGGAATACCTGCCCCTGCAACCGGGGGACGTCCCGGAAACCTATGCGGACACCGACGATCTGAAAAGGGATTTCGGTTTCGCTCCCACCACCTCCATTGAGAAGGGAATCGGTCACTTCGTGACATGGTACCGGAATCACTACGGAGTCTGACTCCTTCAGGGGAATGGTTTTCTTTTCTCAGGCATACATGAGATCCAGTTCATTGAGGACCTCACAACCGTCCTGTGTGACACGAACCATGTTTTCAAGTCTCACTCCCCCCAGTCCCGGGAGATAGATTCCCGGCTCCACGGTGACCACCATGTTTTCTTCCAGGATCACGGGATTTCTTTTTCTGAGACCGGGCTTTTCGTGGACGGCCAATCCGACCCCGTGCCCGAGCCCATGGCCGAAGTGTTCTCCGTATCCCGCCCCCTCGATGACCGAACGGGCCACACCATCCATCTTCACCGTGTCCTGTCCCGCCCGGATTTGTTCCATGGCAGCCCTCTGGGCTTCAAGGACAACCCGGTAGATCTGCCGAAGCTTTTCGGGGACATCTCTCCCCATCCAGGTGCGCGTCATGTCCGAGCAATAATGATTGAGGCGTGATCCAAGGTCCAAAATGACCGTGTCTCCCCCTTCGATTTTCCTTTCGGAAGGAACGGCATGGGGCAGAGCTCCCCGGGGCCCTGCCGCCACGATGGGGGGAAAGGAGACGTCTTCAGCCCCCTGTTCGCGGATGAAGCGCTCGATTTCCCAGGCCATGTCCTTCTCATTCACTCCGGGTTCCAGCTTGTCCCACACGTGCTGAAGGGCGGCCTCGGTGACCCTCAGAGACTTTTTGATCGCTTCCAGTTCCCAGGGTTCCTTGATGATTCGCATCTCTTCCACCAGGCCACTCACTGAAGACACCTCCACGTTGGGCGAAACCGATTTCACGCTGTTTTCCACGTGAAGGTAGCTTTCGTGAGTGATGTAGTGCCCTTCGATGCCCACATGGCGAAGCCCCAGGGCTTCCACCACGCCGGGCAGCACCTGAGCCACACCCTCCGAGTACAGAACCAGTTCGAAATGGGGCGCCGCTTCCCTGGCCGATTCCCCGTAGCGAAAATCCGTGAACAGGTAGTTGTTCCGGGGGGTGATGAAAAGGTAACCGGAACTCTCCGTATGGGTGAGGTCTTCCTCTCCGTAGCCACTGAGATAGTACCGGTTCTCCGGTGTGCAAACCAGGAAAGCGTCCAGATTCTTTTGAACCAGCTTCTCCCGGAACCTTTCCAGCCGGGATGAAAACGGGGCTGTCCACATGGGGTCCTCCTTCTGTTGAGCTCGGTCCTCGCGGACCATGGGGGATGCAAATCCTTCTTCCACTGTTCAAAAACCTGCGCATTCCATGGAGCATAAAACAGAACTGTGCTGGCTTTGCAAGATTGTGAAAAAAATCATTGGGAATCATTTTTAAAGATGTTATTTATGAGCGTTTCTATATGACATGAAGAGGAGTTTTCAAAAATGTTCTCCAAAATGCTGGTTCTGCGGTTTCCAAGGGAGATCGTCGACAAGCCCATCATTTCCAACCTGGTCCGCAATTACGATCTCACCTTCAATATACTCAAAGCGCAGATCTATCCCCGCAAAGAAGGAATCGTGGTTCTCGAGCTGTGTGGCAACCAGAAGGATTTCAAACGGGGGCTCCAGTACATGAAAGACATTGGAGTCCGTGTGGAGCCCGTGGCTCAGGGCATTCGAAGGGATGAGGAAAAGTGCTACCAGTGCGGAGCATGCACCGCTGTGTGCCCCACCGGAGCCTTGCACATCAAACGCCCGGAAATGCTGGTGCTGTTTGAATCGGAAAGGTGCAGCGCCTGTGAACTCTGCGTGAAGACCTGTCCCGCACGGGCCATGATCGTCACCTTCGACAAAGTTCTGGACATATGAAATCTCCCACTCATTGAACGCTTTTGTCAAACGCCCGGTGTTTCGGTGTTCCCGGGCATGTTATCTGATAACCCTTGAAAAATGACCGGTGGACTCCTTCCGCACCGAAGGGGAAAACCTGTTGAACCCCTTCGCATCCGGAACCGCCCCTGGCCCCTGAGGGACCCAGGCAGAAATCAGGGACGAAAAGGGAACATTGTTGATGTTGCTTTCATTGAGGAGCTTGAACATGAACTACAGTGACAAGGTGATGGAACACTTCATGAACCCCAGAAATGTTGGTGAACTGGACGATCCCCATGGAATCGGACAAGTGGGAAATGTCAACTGCGGGGACATCATGCGCATGACCATCAGAGTGGAAGAGGGCCGCATCACGGACATCAATTTCAAGACCTTTGGTTGTGGCGCCGCCATCGCCGTCAGTTCCATGGTCACCGAAATGGCCCGTGGAAAGAGTCTTGACGACGCTGTCAAAATCAACCGGGATGACGTGGCCGTAGCCCTCGGAGGGCTTCCCGACAAAAAGCTCCACTGCTCCAACCTTGGGACGGATGCTTTGAAAGCAGCGGTCAACGACTACTGGAAAAGAAATGGAGAGGCCCACAAGGTGGTGCCCCTGGAAGACGAACACCTGGAACAGGAAGCGGATCAGAAGAGTGCGTGTTGCGGTAGCAATGAGCGGGGGTGTGGACAGTCTTCGAGCAGCAGCACTGCTTAAGGAAGAAGGCCACGACGTTTTCGCTCTTCACATGCGGTTGCTGCCCCCCTCGGGCAGTCCGGAGAAGCAGGGGGACATTGCGTGGAGGGAAGCGCAGGTCAACCTCAGGCACCTTGCTTCAAGGCTCTCCATGCCACTGTTTTTCTCGGATGTGAGGGAAGAGTTCGAGCGGCAGGTCATCACTCCTTTTCTCGAGGATTACCGGCAGGGGTTGACCCCCAACCCCTGTTTCATCTGCAATTCAAGGATCAAGTTCGGCATCCTCTGGAGGGAAGCTCGCAGGCATGGGGCCGAGCGGCTTGCCACGGGCCATTATGCCCGCGCCGTTCCCGCCGCTGGATCTCAGCCCCGTCACCAGCTCCTGAGAGGCGTGGATCTCTCCAAAGACCAGTCTTATTTCCTCGCCCTTCTCTCCCAGGAGCAGCTCTCCGTTTCCCTCTTTCCTCTTGGAAGCCAATACAAGAAAGATGTGCGGCTGTGGGCAGAGCAAACAAAGCTTTTCGTCCATCTTCGCAAAGAAAGCCAGGAGATCTGCTTCATTCCCCAGGGCAATTACCGGGAATTCCTTGAGAAACGCCTTCAGATTCCCCATGAGGGGACTCGGGGTCCCATCGTGGACATGGCCGGAAACCGGCTGGGGGAGCACAGAGGCCTCTTCGCCTACACGGTGGGCCAGCGGCGCGGCCTGGGAATTCCCTCCCACGCACCCTATTATGTGGTCGAGCTGGACGCAGCAAACAACACCCTCCGTGTGGGGCGGGACCAGGATCTTTTCAGGTCGGAGTTCACCATCTTCCACGTGAACTGGCTCGCCACGGACCCGCCGTCGGAACCCTTTGAAGCCACGGTCAGGATCCGCTACAGGCATGAAGGAGCTCCCGCCCAAATCATTCCCCTCGAAGAGATGAGGGCCCTGGTGCGGTTCAAATCGCCTCAACGGGCGGTCACTCCCGGGCAGGCGGCGGTCCTTTATGAAGGCGACCGGGTGCTGGGTGGCGGAATGATCGAGCGGGAAAGGGGGGAAGGCGCCAGGCACCTGGGGGGAAGAGAGTCATGAGCCGCAAAATTGCCCTGAAAACCCTGGGCTGCAAAGTGAATCAGTATGAAACTTCGTACATGGTCGAAGTTCTCGAGGAGGCGGGCCACTCCATCGTGTCCTTTCGGGAGTGGGCGGACACCTACATGGTCCATGGGTGCGCGGTCACATCAAGGGCCAGCTATGAAACCCGTCAGCTTCTGAGACGGGCTCAAAGGATGAACCCCGGGGCCGCCCTCGTGGCCGTGGGCTGTGAAGCTCAAAGAGACCCCGAACGTCTGGCCCGTGAAAAACTGGCCACCCACATCATCGGCAATGCCCGCAAGCATGACATCCTTCATCACCTTTCCGTTTCCGCCACCCCCGAAAACCCTTTCATTTGTGTGACCGGCGTGGACGGGAAGATGCCCTTTCAGCCCCTTCCGGTGAAAAGAATGTACAAAGGACGCACGCGCGCCCACCTGAAAGTCCAGGACGGATGCAACGCCTTCTGCGCCTACTGCGTGGTCCCCTTCACACGGGGCAGAAGCCGAAGCCTGGAGCCTTCGGAAGTGCTGGCACAGGCCGGGCGCTTCATCGATCACGGCTACAGGGAACTGGTTCTCACGGGCATTCATCTGGGACAGTGGGGCAAAGACCTCACCCCGCCAAGGGAACTGGCAGACCTTCTGCACAGAATGCATGAGGGGAAAAGGCCGGAGCGTATTCGGCTGAGCTCCCTGGAGCCCGGGGAGTGGACCCCACGCCTCGTCAGTGCCATGCCAAACTGGGAATGGCTCTGTCCGCACTTTCATGTTCCCCTGCAGAGCGGCAACGATGAAATCCTTCAGCTCATGGAACGCCCCTACAAAAGAGGCGAATACGCCCAACTGATACACACCCTGCGGTTTCTTTTTCCCCATTGCGCCCTGGGCGCCGATGTGCTCGTGGGATTTCCCGGGGAAACGCC
This sequence comes from Syntrophobacteraceae bacterium, assembly GCA_003566995.1. Lineage (GTDB taxonomy): Bacteria > Desulfobacterota > Syntrophobacteria > Syntrophobacterales > Syntrophobacteraceae > SLCH01. Next base: position 219 of record PXBG01000092.1, on the reverse strand, counting down.
CGAACACTTTGCGGAAACACTGGAATTCATCGAAAGCCTTCCTCTCACCTACCTTCATGTTTTTCCCTTTTCGCCCCGCCCGGGCACCAAGGCATTTTCAAGGAAAAACCGGGTCACAGGCCCCGAACTCAAGAAAAGAGCCAAAGCCCTTCAAAAGGTGAGCCGCCGGAAACGGAGCCGTTTTCAGGAGAGCTTCCTGGGAAAATGGGTGGACGTCCT
>PXBG01000126.1 GCA_003566995.1 Syntrophobacteraceae bacterium | reverse complement strand
GGAATCCAGTATTTCAAGAACCTTATGGACCCCCGCCTTCTCGGGGGTGACGAAGCAAGGCAGCATCCAATCCCTCAAATCAAAAGAACAGGGGCGGAACGGTCCCGGGAATGCACGGGAAAAAGGCATGGCCCACTCTGAATGGGCGTCGTGCTCGAGTTCCTGGAAAGAGTTCAGAAAAAGCGAGGTGTTCATCATGCACATGCTTATCCTCGGAGCCGGAGCCCTGGGAAGCCTCATTGGAGCGCGCCTTTCCAAAACCGAAGTGAGAACCACCCTCTACAGCACCAACGAAAGTCACACAAAAGCCATTCAAAAGTACGGGCTGCTCGTGGAAGAGCTGGACGGCAGCACTCAAAGCTTCCATCCGGCAGCCTGCAGCACGGCCCGCTCCCTGAAGGACCCAGCGGATGTGGTTCTCGTGACGGTCAAAAGCTATGCAACCCGCCAGGCCGTTTCATCCATCATGCGCTGCTGCGGTTCGGACACTGTCTTTCTCACCCTGCAAAACGGAGTGGGAAACTGGGAGCAAATGGCGGAGACTGCGGGTCCTGAGCAGGTCCTTTTGGGCACCACGGCTCAGGGAGCAACTCTGGTCGGGCCCGGACGCATTCGCCATGGAGGCGGCGGTCCCACCTTCATTGGAGAACGGAACGGGCCTCCCACGGCACGGGTGAACACCCTCGTGGAAGTTTTCATGAAGGGGGGGCTGCCCACTCACTCCAGCGACCGCATGGAGCACCTCATCTGGGAAAAGCTCATGGTGAACGTGGGCATCAATGCCATCACCGCCCTCACCAACACACGCAATGGAATGGTCGCGGACCTGGAAGCGGGACGGGCCCTGTCCCGCAGTGCCGTTCTTGAAGCCCTTCATGTGGCGCAGGCAAAAGGGTTTGCCCTGGATGAGGAAATGGTGGAAAGGGTTTTGCAAGTGGCCCGGGCCACCGCTGTCAACCGTTCTTCCATGGGCCAGGATGTGGACCGGAAGAAACGCACGGAAATAGACGCCATCAATGGGGCCATCGTCCGGTTTGCCGATGATGCCCGCATGGACGTTCCCGTCAATCGCACTCTCACGCAGCTGATCCAGATGATGGAATCGAACTATTTGAAATGTTCCCAATGACCCTCGTGTGAACCAGCCAGCTGACAAAGGCAGAAAGGAGCATCATGAGCAAAAAGGTAACGGTTCCGGACATCATGAGCGCCAAGGGCAAGCGCAAGCTCACGGAAATCACCGCCTACGACTACCCCACCGCCCTCCTTGCGGACGAGAGCGGCATGGACATGATCCTCGTGGGGGATTCCCTCGCCATGGTCGTTTTGGGACAGGAAGACACCCTTTCCGTGGGCATGACGGAAATGCTTCATCACACCCTGGCCGTTTCCCGGGGGGCCAAAAATTCCCTTGTCATCGGCGACATGCCCTTCCTTTCCTACCAGGCGAGCGTGGAACAGGCCGTGATCAATGCCGGACGTTTTCTCAAAGAGGGTCGGGCTGGAGCCGTGAAACTGGAAGGGGGCAGCCGCGTGGCGCCTCAGGTCAAGGCCATCGCGGAGGCGGGCATTCCCGTTCAGGGCCACCTTGGCCTCACCCCTCAGAGCGCACAGCAATTTGGCGGCTTCAAGGTTCAGGGCAAAACGGCGGAAGCGGCCAAAATCATGATCGAAGATGCCCGGGCACTGGAACAGGCGGGTTGTTTCAGCATTGTTCTCGAAGCCATTCCTTCTGCCATTGCGGAGAAGATCACCCATTCCGTCAAAATTCCCACCATAGGCATCGGGGCGGGAAAAGCCTGTGACGGACAGGTCCTGGTCATTCACGACGTGCTGGGGCTCTATGAAAGGTTCACGCCCCGCTTCGTGAAGCAGTACACCAAACTCTCGGAACCCATCAGGCAAGCCCTTGCCCGGTACAGGGAAGAAGTGGAAAAGGGGGTTTTTCCCGGCCCCGAACATTCCTTCACCATGAGTGAAGAAGAGATGCGAAAGCTGTCCGGGGAATAGGAGCAGGAGCAAGGGGGTCACCCACGCGCAATGACCTTCATTCCGAGGGATTTGGCCCCGTCACAATGACAGTCCAATCTCCCCAGCCTTTCCGTCAAGGCCGCGAAAACGGAGGGCTGCACGCCAGCACATGAAAACAGGGCAGAACGGAACCATCACCCCCTCGAACGTGACGCCATTGTGTCCGCAAAGGGGGCAATGCTGCTGCTTTAACTCACCTTGGATTGCCCTGTCCTGTCAATGCTGTTGAGTCAAGCTGTCTCAACCAGTGCAACAACACCCTTACGTCAAGGGCAACAACTCAACGTCATTCCCGCGAAAGCGGGAATCCAGCTTTTTCGAGATCAGGATCTCCCCCTTTGCGGGAATGACGAGGAGTCTCGGGGGGTGAGGTGTTTGGAAATGACCCGAATGTGGGCAGGGGGGGAATGGGTTTTGTCAGAACCGTTGGGAATGGGCGGCGTGCGGGGAATGACCTTTTTTGAGCGATGGCGTTCTTTTGGGGGAATGCATTTTATTGGGTGGATGATTGCCGGGGCGGAAAAATCTGTTCCGTCCCCGAAAGCTTTGGCGGGTGCATCACCTCTTGCTTTGAATCTTCTGAAGATACTGCCCCAGAGCCATGAGGGGAAAACAGTTGCGGTAGTTGTGGTAAAGAATATAAAAATGCTCCGGAAAGCCCGTTCCCGTGAAGTGTTTTTCTTCCCAGGAACCATCGGGCTCCTGGGTCCGCAAAAGATAATGGATTCCATTTTGCACCTCGGGGCTCCTCTCTTCCCCGCAGGCGAGCAGTCCCATGAGGGCCCAGGCGGTCTGGGATGCGGTGCTCTCCCCTTTTCCCCTCAGTGAAGCGTCCGTGTAGGATGCGCACGTTTCTCCCCACCCCCCGTCATCATTCTGGTGCTTTTTCAGCCAGCGGACAGCCGATTGAATGTAAGGGGCTTGCGGGTCTTCGCCGATGGAAATCAAACCTTTCAAAACGGACCAGGTGCCGTAGATGTAGTTCACCCCCCAGCGCCCCCACCAGCTGCCATCCCTTTCCTGAAGACTGCGGATGAAACGGATGCCCCTTTGAGCCACGGGATGTTTTTTTGAATAGCCGTACATTCCCATGACCTCGAGAACCCTTCCACTCACATCGGCCGTGGGATCATCCACCATGGCCTCATGATCGGCAAAGGGGATTCGGTTCAGAAGGGTCATGGTGTTGTCACGGTCGAAAGCGGCCCACCCCCCGTTGCTGCTCTGCATGCTGATGCACCAGTCCATACCCCTTTTTTTGGCGCATTCCAGGGCATCATCCTCCCCACACTGCAGGCGGTGCAGAGTCATGAGCACCACGGCCGAATCGTCCACATCGGGATACTTGTTGTTCACAAATTCGAAGGCCCAGCCCCCGGGAAGACAGCAATTTTTGTACTGCCAGTCTCCACCTGCGGTGATTTGCTTCTCCACAAGCCAGCGAGAGGCCTTTTGCAGAAGGGGATGTTCCGCAGGCACACCCGCATCCTTCAGAGCCAGGGCGGTGAGGGCCGTGTCCCAGACGGGAGAGATGCAGGACTGCATGCGGAGGCCGCATTCGTCTTCATGACAGAAATCTCCGATGGCCTTGAGCCCCTTTTGCATGACGGGGTGGTGGAGTTCGTAGCCCAGGTAGTGCAGGGCCAGAAGGGAATAGAACATGGGAGGTTGGATGCCTCCCCAGTCGCCGCTTTCCTCCTGGTGGTCCAGGATCCATTCCTCCGCAGTTTTGATGGCACGGCGGCGAAGGGAAGGCAGGGGGTTCACCTGGTCATACACTTTGGCAATACGGTCAAAGAGAAAAAACAATTTGTGAATTTTGGATGGAAAGGTTCTGGGCGCCCCACCGTTCCGGGCTTTCAAATACAGCTCATGGATGGATTTTTCCGGGGGGAGCTTCATGGCCGGCCGTATGGTCATGACGATGGAGAGGGGCACGATGGTTCCTCTGGCCCAGCTGGAAAATTCATAGATGCTGAAGTAAGATTCAGGAGGAAGGAGAACCAGTTCCACGGGCATGGAAGGGATTTCATTCCAGTCGTACTGATCAAACAGCGCCAGCCAGATTTTGGTGAAAACCCTTGCGGTCTCCACACCGCCCTGGGAAATCACCCACTTCCGGGCCCTCTGCATGGGTTCGGACCGGGGATCCTGCCCTGCGAGCTTGAGGGCGAAGTAAGCCTCCACGGTGGCGCTGACATCCCCCTTGTCCCCATAGTAAAGTCCCCAGTGTCCTTCTTCTCTCTGCTCATGAAGCAGGTACCTGACCGTTGCCCGCTCCATGGCCTCATGACTGATCCCCAGGAGGTGCAGGAGCATCATGTGTTCACTGCAGATGGTCACATTGGACTGCAGCTCTTCCCACCAGTAACCTTCAGGACGCTGGATGCGAAAATATCTCCGGCACGACCTTTCAATGGCCTCCCGAACAGCCTGAAACTCGTCCTCCTTCACCAGCTCAATTTTCCATTGCTCCGGGGAACCGCTGCCCGTCCGGAAAGATTCGCTCCCATCCCCTTGGCTGGAGTGAAGGGATTCACCAACGGACTCTCCATCTTCCCAATCATATTCCACTGCGGCCGCTTCACCCGACCCGCGCATCTTGTTGCTCACCGGATTCATTTTTTCATCATCCACGAAGATGGCTTCGAATCAAATCGACCTGAGTGCCCCCATATGAGCAAAACCGGAATCCCCATCCATTCACCAGCCACACATCCTTGAGACATTCTCCCCATGATTTGATGAATCGTCGCCCTCATGGCGTCACGAAAATCATCCGCCTTCTCTTCGACACAATGAATCAGGAAAACTTTTTATAGCACAAACGAGATTTTCTCAAGACATATAAAGAAAACCTCCATCCACAACCATGAGGAAATTGCGCAGAAAAAGATGCTATTTTATTTCCGCTTTGCATCTCTGTGGCGAAGGGTTACAAAAAACTCGGCCTGCAAATTTACATGGGATTATATTACAAAATCCCTTGCAGGCATACACCTGATCTTCGGAGAAGGGCCACTCGAAGCGGTCTGGGAGAGAAAAAGTGTTCCAAGGTTCCGGCAAAGAGTTTCAGGACACTTTGCAACAAAAATATAAAAAAATACAGACCTCCCTGTTGGGGTGGTTTCAAAAGCATCAGAGGGCCCTGCCCTGGCGTGAGAGTCACTCCCCTTACGAGGTCTGGATTTCCGAGATCATGCTGCAGCAGACGCAGGTGAAAACCGTTTTGCCTTATTACCTGAGATGGATGGAAAGATTTCCCGGTGTTCTCTCCGTTGC
>PXBG01000036.1 GCA_003566995.1 Syntrophobacteraceae bacterium | reverse complement strand
TCTGCGCGAGGACCAAAAAACCCGTTTTTTCCATCTCATGCGGCGTTATTCCTTCAGGCTTTTCCTGAGAGATCTGATTCAAAACCCCCGTGGCAACCACATGAGGGCCCTGACCCGCTATTGCTCCTTGAAGACGGTGCGTGTCTACATGAAGGAGCTGGAAGAGATGGGAATCGTCGAGTTCACGGCACAGGGCGCCTATCACCTGCGCAGAACGCGCATGCCCAGTTTTGGCCCCACACTGGAGTGGTATGTGAGCGAGATTCTTCAAAGAGACTTTCTGTCCCCCGCTCTTTTCAACGTCAAACTCAAGAACACGCGCTTCGGAGGAGACTATGACGTGATCGGCAACGTGGGGCACCGGCTTCTTTACGTGGAAGCCAAATCATCTCCGCCCCGGGGCGTGGAACTGCCCAACGTCATCTCTTTTCTCAAACGCCTTGGGGATTTGCAGCCCAATGTGGCCATCTTCCTGGTGGACACGGAACTGAGGATGAAAGACAAAATCGCCCCCCTTTTCACCGAAGCCATTGATCAGGCTGGTCTGTCAAAGGACATTCCCCCTGTGGAAAGAATGGTGGACGAAATCTTTCATGTGGGACACGTGATTTATATGACCAACAGCCGAAGGGGCATTTATTCGAACCTGAGAAAATGCATTCACGATTTTCTTCGGCAATCGGGGCCAGGAACTCTCACCGTCACCGGTTTTTTTGAAAAATGGAACACAGACCCTGGGGGTTGATCCCTTCCCCCGAAAGCCCAAAGGTTGCAAAGGGGCAGGCACCACCCGGAAGAAACGACAAAGGTTGCCACTTTACAAGACCGACTCAATGGGATATGCATTTTGCTCAGTGCCTTCTTGAGAACGCACTGAAAATGCTTCTCTTTTCCTTCCAGAAGAAGCCCTGCGAAACCCATGTCCGGCAAAAGGGGGCAAAAGAATACCCTGCGTCGCGAGAAATCTTTGATGAAAACAGATGTTCAGGATAAGATAAAAGCAATTTGAGACCCGGACAAAAAGCATGAGGACAGCCAGTGTGAACAGCCACCATGGGGCAGCGTGCCACGACGCTTTTCGCCTGCGGGGGTCTCAAAAAGGCCTTCATATTTAAAAGCGAGGAAATGCAAATGTTTAAAAAGAATTTGAAGATTCTTGTCCTGGTGACCGGTTTCGCCCTCATGCTCGCCGCATGGTCGACTCTCACGGCCAAAACCAACACGGACGACTCAGACGTTTACCAATACCTGCGGCTCTTCAGCAATGTGCTGAACATCGTGCAGGACAACTACGTGGAGACGGTAGACCCCCAAAAACTCATGCATGGGGCCATCAATGGCATGTTGCGCGAACTCGATCCCCATTCATCCTTCATGAGTCCCGAAGAATACAAAGAGCTTCAGGTGGAAACGAGGGGCAGATTTGGGGGCCTGGGGATTGAGATTTCCATGCGCGAAGGCGTGCTCACCGTTGTGGCTCCCCTGGACGGAACCCCCGCGGACCGGGCGGGAATTCTGGCAGGCGATCAGATCATCAAAATCGACGACCAACCCACTTTGGACATGACCCTCACGGAAGCCGTTCAAAAGATGCGAGGGCCCAAAGGCACGGAAGTGACGCTCACCATCATCCGAAAGGGGGAACCGAAACCCCTGGAATTCGACCTGGTGCGCGACACCATATCCGTTCAGAGCGTCAGGTTTCGCACTCTTGAACCGGGATACGCTTATGTGCGAATTTCCACTTTTCAAAGTGGAACGGCCAATGACCTTCAAAAGGCTCTCAACGAACTGGAAACGGTCAACGATCCCTTGCATGGCCTGATCCTGGATCTGCGAAGCGACCCCGGTGGTCTTCTGGACCAGGCGGTGGAAGTGGCCGATGAATTCCTGAATCAGGGCCTCATCGTCTATACGGGCGGCCGCCTTGAAAGCCAGAAGATGCGCTTTGAAGCAACGAAAAACACCAAACCACGGGATTATCCCATCGTGGTCCTTGTGAATTCAGGAAGCGCCAGCGCTTCGGAAATTGTTGCGGGAGCTTTGCAGGATCACAACAGAGCGATCATCATGGGCGAACCCACATTCGGCAAAGGTTCCGTTCAGACGGTGATTCCCCTGGCCGATGGCTCCGCCCTTCGTCTGACCACTTCCCTCTACTACACGCCTTCAGGCCGCTCCATTCAGGCCAAAGGCATTGAACCGGACATACTGGTGGCTTTTGAAATCCCCTCCCAGGAAGAGGAAGACTTCGTGGATCCCCTTCGGCGCCTGAGGGAAATAGACCTTCCGCGGCACATGGAAAACGCCAGGCCTTCTGAGGATCCCAAGATGGACGCCGCCATGGAGGAAGCCCGGAAAATCCTCGCCCAGGACAATCAGTTGCGCAGGGCCCTTGACCTGCTCAAGGGTTACCGCATCATGGACAACGTGCGGGTGAGATGAGCAAACGTGGATTTGATCGAGCGCCTGTCCACCCAAAACCCTCTTCGGACAACGGACAGGCGCTCGCCATGAAGTGCCGGGCTTTCAGCAGGTGCGGGAACCTGCTTGCACTCATGTGCGTCTGATTGGAGATGAAGGGGATTCAACGGGCAGCCCTGATCCCTTTGATGCGTCGAGACCCCACTCATATGGCTTTGCAGGTTTTGACCGGATTTGGGGAAATAAGCCGCTGAAATGATTTTTTTTCTTTGACGCTACAACGCATTCCGATTGAGCCCATGCCACCAGCCAAGGACACCAAAAAAACCCGGAAGAGCAGTGCCGGCCGAAGCCGAAAAGCCTCCCCCTCCAAGGGCGCCAGGCGGCCATCCCGCTCCACCGCCTCCAAGGGGAAAAAATCCTCCAAAGGACGGAAATCCTCGAGTTTTCCCTTTCTGCCACTCACCGCCGTGTGGCTGGTTGCGGCAGTGGTCCTCTCGGGACTCATTTTCTGGGGACAGGAAAACACCAGCCAGCAAAATGCCGTTCCCGCAGCCATATCTTCTTCCGGCGCCCCAGGCGGCGAGAAGATTCGAGTCGCCTCATTGCCTTCACGGGAAGATACGAAGGAAAGGGGACAATCCCGTAACACCGCGAACAACCCTTCTTCCGGGTCTGAAACTCCATCTTCAAAGCCTTCAACGCCGAAAGCATCCTCAGTCTCTCCAGCAAACGAAAAGACAGAGGGAGGCAAGGATCAGCGGGGAGGGGAAATGGCCCCTTCGGCCCATCCCCCCGGGGTCGGGCCGGGCACGGTTGAAATTGTCAGGAACACGGAGGCTCCCTCCCACCAGCGCACAGAAAGGCACACTTCATCCCAGCGGGCAGAAGACCCATTGAAGAGTCCCTCTGAATCGGCCTCCATGCCAAAACCCCGGGAGTCTTCTCCCCCAAAGGACGAAAAAACCCTGCTGGCAGCTCTCCCTCCTGACCCGCTGCCAAGGCACAGGATTCCCACACCGCCTCCACCTCCGCCGCCCCATTTGGACCCCCCCATGGGACGGGTTGCCATCGTCATTGACGATTTCGGGCAGGATCTGAAGGTCGCCAAAGAATTCCTTCAGATTCCCTTGTCCATCACCTTCTCCGTCCTGCCCCATCAGGCTCACAGCAGAGAAATAGCGAGGCTCGCTCATTCCCGCGGGCGGGAGGTGTTGCTGCACATGCCCATGGAGCCCCGGGGCTACCCGCAGGTGAACCCTGGAACAGGAGCGCTCATGCTGTCCATGAACGCACAGGACATCCAGAGTTCATTGCGCGCTGCCCTGGACACGAGCCCCTTTTTCCGCGGGGTCAACAATCACATGGGTTCGCGATTCACTGAAAGCGCTCCGGCCATGGAGCTGGTTCTGAATGAACTCGCCCGGAAGGACATGTTCTTTCTGGACAGCCGCACTTCCGCATCCAGCATGGGTGTCTTCGCAGCCCGGAAACTTCAGGTGCCAACAGGACGGCGGGACGTCTTTCTCGACCATGTGCAAACGGAAGAATTTGTGCGGGCACAAATCGATCAGCTGATCGCCAGAGCCAAGGCCAGGGGCTCGGCCATCGCCATTGGGCATCCGTATCCATCCACGCTCAAGGTGCTCAAGGAGCAAGCCGGTCGATTTGCACAAGAGGGCATTGCCGTTGTCCCCTGCGGGGAACTGATGACCACATCACCCCCCTCATCCAGCAGGTGATGCCCGCAGGAACGGTCTTTTTTCAGGTTTCCCCCAAACACGAACCAGTGTCACAACAGAGCGCCGCTTCATTATGAAAGCTCAGGCTGCCAAAGGAGGCCATCCTATGCCCGGAAAAACGAGATCTCTTCTCTTTCATGCCCCCTTGTTTTTTCTTTTTTGGCTGGCCCCGCTCACCCTTTTTGCCCAGTCCCCCGGGGACCATATGCCCCTCAGAGATAATCTCCAGCGGCCTGAGGGGCCCAGCATACAGGTGGTGAACCCCGGCCACGACTTCGGGGAGATGATGGAGGGAGAAGTGGTCACCCATGATTATGTGATCAAAAACAGGGGGGACGCCTTTCTGGAAATTGAACGGGTGACCACAGGGACAGGGTGCGCTGTTGCCCGGTTCGACCGGGCAATCCCTCCGGGGGGTGAGGGAAAGGTCACGCTTCGGATGGATTTGACCAATTATCAGGGCAGCATCAGGAAAAGTGCCACCGTTTTCAGCAATGACCCGGAAACTCCCCGGGTGCAGCTCCAGCTGCAGGGAATGGTGAATCCCCTCATTCAGGTAAAACCCGGGGACAGGATTTCCTTCAGAGGCTTTGAAGGTCATGTGCAGGAGAGGGCGATCGATTTGGTGAGCTGGTCTTCTCCTTTCAAAATACAGGGTGTGGAGACCAACCTGGAGGGCAAAGTCCAACACTCCATCGAAACGGTGGAGGAAGACAAGCACTACCGGGTCACCCTGTCCAACCTGGTGCCCCTGGGGGTGTACAACGGTTACGTGAAACTCAAAACCGATCTGGCGCGAAAGCCGGAAATCACCCTGTGGGTGAATGGCATCATCGAGGGGGAGATCTCCGTAAAACCTCAAACGCTCATGGTGGGCAGAGCCGCCAACAGAGAGGAAGTTCATCTGGGCACCGTCCTGGTGGTGAACAACCCCGGAGAAGCCTTCAGGATCATCAGCCTGGACTATGATGAAGATCTTCTGGAGATTCAGAAAAGGCCCCTGACGGCCGATGACCGTGGTTTCAGCCTGGAGATAACGCCCAGGCTGGAAAACATTCCAACGGGCACACAACTGAAAACGTTGCTGTCCATTCAGACGGAAGCGTCATCCCCTCAGAAACACGAGGTGCAGATTCACATTCTCAACATGGGGCTCAACAAGCTCGATCCCATGCCGTGAGTGCAATTTTGATGACTCGACTTTTCAGCCTGAACAAAAGCCCCTTCACGTCATTCCCGCCTTTCAAGGGATGACGTGAAGGGGCTTTTCAAATTGACTG
>PXBG01000108.1 GCA_003566995.1 Syntrophobacteraceae bacterium | reverse complement strand
TGACCCGCGGCGCTTCGGGCCAGGCCGTCTGCAACATGAACCTCATGTCCGGTTTCCCCCAAGATATGGGCTTGAAGTTTGCTCCATGGCAGCCCTGATGATCCTTTCCTCATATGAACCCCTTACGGGCTGGCCCTTCCTGCTCCAAGGCTGAGGATACGGGAAGGAAGGGGCTCATGGGGAGTGATTTCCGCAAGAGGTTCATGGATCAGTCATGAACAAGATGTCGACCGGTAAACGTAACTTTAAGCTGGTTGTGGAGTACGAAGGTTCCGGTTATCACGGCTGGCAAAGACAGCAGGGTGTTTTGACCATTCAGGAAGTGCTTGAATCCCGGTTGGAGGTCATGCTTGGAGCGCCGGTGAAGGTTCGGGGATCGGGGCGCACGGATGCCGGCGTGCATGCCAGGGGACAGGTGGTGAGCTTCTGCAGCCGCACGGCTCTTCAGGCGGAGGCCATTCAGCGGGGACTCAACAGCCTGTTGCCCCGCGACATCGTCGTTTTGGAAGCGAAGGATGTTCCTGAGTCGTTTCATGCGCGCTTTTCCGCTCAGGGCAAAACCTACGAGTACCTGATACTCAACAGGGAGTTGCCCTCCGCTCTGGGAAGGCGTTTTGCCTGGCACATTCGACAACCACTTTCCCTTGCAAAAATGCGTCTTTGTCTGCCCATGATTTGCGGCAGGAAGGACTTCGCGGCTTTCATGGCCAGCGGATCATCGGTGAAATCGACAGAACGCCACGTTTACCGGGCCGAACTGGAAACCACGCACGATGGCCACCTGAAATTTGTTTTCGAGGCCAATGGGTTTCTTCGGCACATGGTCAGGAACTTGGTGGGCACCCTGGTGGATGTGGGCAGGGAAAAGAGGTCTCCGGAGGAATTTTCGAAGGTTCTTGCCTGTGGCGACCGCCGTCGGGCTGGCATGACGGCTCCGGCACATGGTTTATATTTGGTTTCAGTGCATTACAACGATCATGCGGGAGAGGAAACAGGGAGAATACCATGAGACTGGCGCAAAGGGTGTCCCGTATCCAACCATCGGCCACTCTGGCAATCAACTCCAAAGCCAGGGCGCTGAGACAGCAGGGAACACACGTGGTCAACTTTGGTGTGGGAGAACCCGACTTCGGGACGCCGCTTCATATTCAGCAAGCGGCCATCAAAGCCATCAGGGACGGCCACACGCGCTACACCCCCGTGAGCGGCATTGATCAGCTGAAAGAAGCCATTTGCGACACCCTCAGAAACGACTACGGGCTCACCTACCACAATGAGAACGTGCTGGTCACCTGTGGCGGCAAACACGCTCTCTATAACCTTTTCCAGGTGCTTCTCGAGGCCGGCGATGAAGTGATCATTCCTTCCCCTTACTGGGTGTCTTATCCCGAGATGGTTGCACTGGCCGAGGCCACGCCGGTCATGGTTTCCTGTCTGCAAACCAACAATTTCAAGCTGCATCCTTCGGATCTGGAAAGAGCCATCACCCCCAGCACCCGTCTCCTCATTCTCAACAGTCCCTCCAATCCAACAGGGGCCCATTACACGCGCAAAGAGCTTGAAGGCCTGGCGGAGCTTCTTTTGCGCCATCCCCAGGTACTCATTGTTTCCGACGACATCTACTATCGAATACTGTTTTCGGGCCAGGAATGGGTTTCCTTGGGCATGGTCGATGAAGAGCTGCGTTCAAGGATGTTCATTGTCAACGGTGTGAGCAAGACCTACTGCATGACGGGTTGGAGGATCGGTTATCTGATTGGAAACAGGGAGGTTGTCAAGGCTGCCACCAAGATACAGAGTCAGTCCACGACCAATCCCACCTCCATTTCCCAGTATGCGGCTTTGGCGGCTCTGCGTGGAGACCAGGGTTTTGTGAGGACCATGGCCACTGCTTTCGAAGAGCGGTGTCACTATGTGATGGACCGGCTCGGTGAGCTGCCGGGAGTGTCGTGCCCCACCCCCGCTGGCGCCTTTTATGTTTTTCCCAATTTCAGCAGCTTTTTCGGAAAATCGGGCAAAGGGAAGCTTATCCGGGATTCACTGGCTCTCGCGGACTACCTCATGGAGCACGCTCATGTGGCCCTGGTGCCAGGAGGACCTTTTGGAGAGGATCAGTGCCTCAGGTTTTCCTATGCCCTGTCCATGGAGGATTTGCAGGAAGGGTTCAACCGCATTTCCAGGGCCATCATGGAACTCTCCTGACCCCCTGGGCCTGCGTTGCGGCCGGTTTTTCCTTTTTTGCCCGGAATGATACGGGCTTCAATGGGCCAGAAATCCTGCCGGTTCTGGCCCATATTTCTTTCATGGGAACTTTTTCTAAAGCAGTCTTTTGATTTGAAATTTTCCGGGGTAGGCCGATTCCAGCTCCCCCAGAGCTGTTTCAGGGCCGAGTGCCTTCACAACTCCCCTCTCTTTGAGTCCTTCCATCACTTCCGCAAACCTCCTCACGTCCTCAAGGGAGGTGTTCAGGATCTCATCCCGCATTTGCTGGCGCTTTTCCTCCGTGTCGCCGTTGAGGTGTCTCAACATGGAAAGATATCCCTGCGTGTCCGGCAGATGGTGTGCGTCCAGGCTTCCGATGGCTCCGATGATGTTTTTTTGAAGTTCTTCCTCCGAAAGGGGAAGTTCCCGAAGGAACTGAGAAGTTTTGTCGTACGTTTCCAAAGTGCTGAGGAGATTGGGGTCGCGGTAGGAAAGGAAGGTGAAAACCCCTGAAATTTTGTCAAAAACGCAGAAGCCGCCATAAGCTCCTCCCTGGACACGGATTCGCTCCCACAACCATGAGTTGCGAAGGTAACCGGCAATCACCTGTGTGGATCCATGGGGAACGTAGCCGAGATCAAAAAGGTTGACCCCCTTTCCCACATAATTCACCTGTGCCGGAATGATCAGGCCTTCAAAGGCAAAGGGATGAGAAGGTTCCCAGGAGAGGGGATTGGCATCAAAAGAGGGCAGGGAATCGATGAACCCGAATAAGTGAGGTTTGAAGTCTTTCCAGTTGTCCGCGTCCAGGGTCACATTGAACAACATGGTTTTACGATTGAGGAGAGTGGTTCGCATGTCTTCCAGGATTCCTTGAACTTCGGGCCATGATTGTTCCACCCGCTGCAGCAACTGTTTCAGGGAGAGCATGTAGGAAGCACCTCCCATTTGTTCTGCCGCCCAGTCAGCCTCGGAAAAGTGCGATCTCAGCCTGGTGTTCAGCACCTGGTGACCACTGGGAACGATTTTTTGTTCCTGCCGCGCCTTTTCCTCCAAAAGCATCTGTCGAAAACGTTCCTTGTTGTCAAAGCGCACAGTGTGGAGCAGATCTTTCAATATGCTGAGCAGGTCTTGAACCTGGTGCATCATGCACTTGGTTCTCATGAACAGCCGTACGGAGGCAGTTGATTGATCATAAACGCAAGAACTGAGCAGTTCGGGTTGAATGCCTCCGGTTTTCTGGCCGATGCGCTGACTCAGCCTGACGTAATCCTCTTTTTGAGTGCCCATTTCCGTGAGGGCCCTGCCAAAAAGACGAAAATAGGGAAGACAGGATTGAGGGAGCTGGTGAAGATCGAAGCCCAAGTCCAGGTACACGATTCCACTGGTGAAAAGATCGTGGTAGAGGACCTTTCCTTCCTTTTCCTCAAAGACCGTGATGGGAGTTGTCTTGTTTTTTTTGTCCAGATCGGAAATCCTGAGCCTGGGTATGGTGGCCAGGGCCTCCGGTGGGTCGGGAGTTTCCTGAAGTTTTCGCAGTGTGAGCGTGTTGGCGACCACAGCCTCCAGCTCTTCCCCGGACATGGAACGTCGAACTGCTGCCAGTTCTTCGCGCTCTTCGGCTTCCATGGCGGCCGCGAGGTTGACATCGGGGTGAAGCAGCAGGTTCACTCTGTGGGGGTTGCTCAGGAAATATTCCTGAATCATATTTTCAAACAGGTTTGAATTGGAAAGCAGCCGGGATTTTATTTCACTCAGGGGCGCTTCATATTTGAGGGGAAGAAGGGGGTCTTCCTCATGGAGCCAACTGGTGAGGGACCTGAGCATCAAAAGGAGTCCCCTGGGAAAGCTTCCCGTATTGTTTTCCCGCAAGCGAAACTCTATGGTGTTCAGGGAAGCTTCAATGGTGTCACGGTCAATGCCGTGTGAAGCGAGGTTGTTCAGAGTGTTCAGGATCAGTGTTTCGACCTCCTGGGCCTTTTCCGTGAGGATTCCCTTGAGACCCACGGAAAAATACATTTGCCGCAGGTCAGTTTCCAGGCCGATGCCCGCGATGTCATCGCCAAGACCAGAATCGATGAGCGCTTTACGAAGGGGGGAGCCGGGCATGCCCATGAGAATATGCCGCAGAATGTGAAAGGAAAGATTGAGGAATGTGTCAGTGGTTTCGGGAAGCAGCCAGTTGAGGGTGATCATGCCCTTGGGTTGCCCTTCCGAATCTTGCGATTCCTGGACGTTGCTGGCGAAAGGGGCTTTTTCCCACCTTGTTTCCTGAAAAGGATGCTGAAGGGAAACGAAAGAGTCGGTTTTCATGGGGGCAAAATCTTTGAAATACTCATTGACCAGCCGCAGGCGTTCCTGTGGATCGTCGTTGCCCGAAAAGAAGACCCATGCATTGGAGGGATGGTAGTGGGTGCGATGGAACTCCAGGAACTCCTCGTAAGTGAGCCTGGGAATCTCCCGGGGATGTCCTCCCGAATCCAGGCCATAGGTGGTGTCAGGAAAGACCGCCTGTTGCGATTTTTCTGCCAGGACACTTTCCGGTGAAGAGTAAGCCCCTTTCATCTCATTGAAAACAACGCCTTTGTAGCGCAGTTGGCCGTCAATATTTTCCAGCTCATAGTGCCAGCCTTCCTGTTGAAAAATGTGGGGGGAGATTCGAGGGTACAGAACCGCGTCCAGGTATACATCCAGAAGGTTGTAAAAATCCTGGGTGTTCTGGCTGGCCACCGGGTAGCAGGTTTTATCGGGAAAAGTGAATGCATTGAGAAAGGTTTTGAGGGAACCTTTGAGCAGCTCCACGAAGGGCTCTTTGAGGGGATACTTTTTTGACCCGCACAGCACGGAATGTTCCAGAATATGGGCGACGCCGGTGGAGTTTTTGGGAGGGGTGCGAAAAGTGATTCCGAAAACCTTGTTGTCATCATCATTGCAAAGGGAAAGGAGGCGTGCGCCGGTTTTTGCGTGTCGGTAATGTTTCGCTCTTGTTTTCAGCTCCTCAATGTCCTGATCTTGAAGCAATTCAAATCCGTGTTCAATGGGCATGCGGTCCTCCGGAAAAAACAGCAGCTGTTCCAGGTTGAAAACATGATAAGGGTAGCCTGGGCCAAGAGGCAGCAGAAAGAAATTCCTTCTCCAACGCAAAAGAAGGTCATGTGCCGCAAGGGTTATGAATCAACGATTCTTCAAGGAGACATGTGTACAGGATGAGTTTGCAGAGGTCCAGAGAATTGTCAGTGAAGAGAACGCAAAGTCTTTGAAAGACAGGGCTTGCCCGCCCGTGGGGTTCAGGTGAAAGGGCCTTTTTTCATGAGGGGAAGATCGGGATGATTTTGAAAAGGAGTTGTTCCTTATGTCCCCCAAGGGTAGGATTCACCTGAAGGAACAACGATTCCAAGAAAAAATATGGGAGGCTGAGCCTTATGAAGATCACCTTTCTGGGGGTTGGTGAGTCTTGTGATGAAATGTATCCCAACACCTCTGTCTGGGTTGAATCTTTCCGTGACGGTGTGAGAAGCTCGGTGCTTCTGGATTGCGGGTTCACTGTTCCACCTCTCTACTGGAGGCAGAACAGCAATCCCGATGATCTGGATGCTTTATGGATTTCGCATTTTCATGGAGATCATTTTTTCGGAACCCCTGCCTTGCTGCTTCGTTTCTGGGAGAGAAAAAGATCGAAGCCTTTAGTGGTTTTAGGGCCAAAGGGGGTTGAGGAGGTCATCACTGCAAGCATGGAACTCGCCTATGGCGGATTTTTCAATAAATTGAATTATTCTCTGCACTTTAAAGAGGCAAATCGCCGGGAGCCCCTCGTGTGTGCGGGTTTGAACTGGTCTTTTGCGGAAAACCTTCATAGCCGGGAGGATCTTGCCGTTCGTCTTGAGGATGGAAAGCATGCGGTCTTTTACAGCGGAGATGGGCTTTATACGGAAGAAACGGTTGCCCTTGCGGACAAAGTGGACCTGGCCATACACGAAGCCTTCACGCTGGATGGGGACACGGCCGGGCACGGGTCCGTCTTCAAGTGCCTCGAATTTGGAAGAAGGGCATCCGTGAAGCGATTGGCCCTTGTCCATATGCAGCGGGATGAGAGACGCGAAAGGATGGAAGAGATAGAACTGCACTTGAAAGGAGTGAAGGATTTAAATGTGCTTCTGCCTGAGCCAGGTGACGGTCTCGTGCTTTCCAGGGAGGAAGAAAGAAGGGACGGGAGCTAGCTCCGGGGGAGCCCCGGTCTTTCGCTTGTTGGCTTTGATCTGTGAAGGCATTGTCCAAAAGAATGGCCCCGCAAGTCCTCTTTCGACTTGCGGGGCCATTCTTTTTTGAGTTGAATCCAAGCCAAATGGCTATGGCATGAAAAACTGCCCTGCCGTTTGAGCGAACTTGAAAACCGGGCCGGGCACGGTGCCGAGCAAAAGGAGGGAAGCTGCAAAAATGCCGCCCCAGACCATGGTGGGGCCGGAGATTTGTATAGGTTCTTCTTTCGGTTCCATGGTGTAGGCGTGACGGACCATGTTCAGGTAATAGTAGATGGCGATCGCCGTGTTGAGCACTGCCACCACCACGAGCCATTCGTAGCCCTGAGCCCAGGCGGAGTTGAGGAGAAAGAGCTTGCCCATGAACCCGGCTGTGGGAGGGAGCCCCACGAGGGCAAAGGCGCAGACGGCCAGAATGAAAGCAAGGATGGGTGATCGGGAGTACAGGCCGTTCAGGTCGTTGAGGACGAGATTGCGGCCGTCCGTGGACATGCGGCAGATGACCCAGAAACACGTGAGGTTCATGAGCAGATAGACCAGGCTGTAGAAACTTGCCGCGGCAAGTCCTTCGGGGGTGCCCGCAACGATTCCCAGGAGCACATATCCCGCGTGGGCCACGCTGGAATAGGCGAGCAGGCGCTTGAGGTCCTTTTGAACGAGGGCCACAAGGTTGCCGAAGGTCATGGATACGGCGGCAAGGACAGCGAGAATGGTGGTCACATGCATTCCCGGTTCGAGCAAGGTGGCGAAACGGATGAGCACCACCACGGCTCCAAGCTTGGGAAGAGTCGCGACGAAGGCAGCGGTTTCATTGCTCGCACCTTGGTAGACGTCAGGACACCAGAAGTGAAAGGGAAAGAGGGCGAGCTTGTAAAACAGGGCACAGAGGAAAAGCGTGAGCCCCAAAACGGCCATGGGATAATGGTCCAGGCTCCAGGAGACGTGCGCCAGCTCGAAAATGTAGGTGGTGTGATAAGCTGCCATGATGTAGGACAGGCCGTACATGGCAACGGCGGTCACCACAGCCCCGAAGATGATGTATTTGATGCCCGCTTCTGCCGACTGCTGTTTGTCGCGGTTGCGGAGAGGAATGAGGGCATAGAGGCTGTAGGATGAAATCTCAAGGGCGAGATAAATGGTGATGAGCTCCACACCGCTTGAGAGAAGCATCAGGCCGAAGGCGCTTATGGCGAGGAACAGGAAGTAGTCGGCCCTCTTTTCTTCCTCCACATGGGAAGGGTCGACGGCGTTGTATACCGCGATGGCAAAGCCGATGGAGATGGCGAGCTTGAAGAATTGAGACAAGGCATCCACCGAATAGGCCCCGTAAAAGAGGGTCCCGTTGGATCCGAGGCTGAAAGCTGTTACAACCACGCCCACAACGGCAAGCCACGGAAGCCAGATCAGGTTCCTGGACCATGAGGGTTTTCCCACAGCCAGAATGAAAAGGGTGGCGATGATGCCTATCTGGAATAATTCTGGGACAAAGAGATCCGGTCGAAATATCACGGCAGTTCACCTCGTGTCATAATGCCCGATTTCTTTTCCAATCCGGCAAGGTAGGGCCATTTGCCCTGGACGGCGCTGGCCTCTAGCAGTTTCACCGGAGATTGCTGAGCCTTTTCACTTTTGACAGCACGCTCCTCGTGTTCAGCGAAAACGGAAGGTCTCCGCTCCTCCTGTTCCACCGGCTGGAGGGCGTGATTTGTCTGCTCCACGGCCACCACCTGACCCTTGCGGGTTTCAAAATCATGAAGCAGCTTCTCTATGGATGGATTGATGGTTTTCAGTGCCAGTCCGGGCCCCAGTCCCAGATAGATGACCAGAACTGCAAGGGGTGCCAGATAGGTCCACTCCCTCATGTTCAGATCGGACCATGTTCTGGCCGAAGTGGGCTGACCCCATGCGAGCTTCAGTCCCAATCGCAGCATGTAGGCCGCCGCCAGCATGACACCGGGAATGGCGAGGGCACCGAGCCAGTAGTTGGAACTGAATACTCCTATGAGCACAAGGGCCTCGCTCACGAAACCGTTCGTTCCCGGAAAGCCCAGGGAGGCAAGGGCAAAGAGGCCGAAGAAACCCATGTAGGCGGGAAGATACTTGCCCAGACCCATGTTGTCCTTGATTTCGCGGCTGTGACTGCGTTCGTAAATGGCGCCCACGAGCATGAAGAGGGCCCCGGTCGTGATGCCGTGATTGACCATCTGCATCAGGGCGCCCTCGACGCCTCTCACGGTGAACACGAAAATTCCCAGCGTGACAAAGCCCATGTGAGCCACGGACGAGTAGGCGATGAGCTTTTTCATGTCCTGTTGGCCCAGGGCCACAAACCCTCCATAAATGATGGACACGATGGAGATGGTGATCATGAGAGGTGCGAAGTATTCGCTGGCAGAGGGGGTGAGGGGCAGACAGAAACGCAGGAAGCCGTAGGTGCCCATTTTCAGGAGGATGGAGGCAAGAAGAACACTGCCTGCCGTTGGTGCTTCCACGTGAGCTGCCGGGAGCCAGGTATGAAAAGGAAACATGGGAACCTTGATGGCAAAGGCGAGGGCCATGGCTATGAAGGCCCAAAACTGGAACCGGAAGGAGTAGGTGCCCGCCATGAGGTCGGGAATGGAAAAGGTGCCCGTATGAATGAAAAACGCCACAATGGCCGCGAGAAACAGGGTGCTGCCGGCCAGAGTGTAAAGAAAAAACTTGATGGAAGCGTATCTCTTTTCGGGCCCTCCCCACACGGCGATGAGCAGATACATGGGAATGAGCATGGCTTCCCAGAAAATGTAGAAGAGCACAAAATCAAGGGCCACAAAAATGCCCACACAGGCGGAAGTCATGAGAAGGAGACAAAAATGGAACTCCTTGACCCGTGTGCCGATATAGCTCCAGGAACAGAGGACGCAGAGAGGCAGTAGAAGCACGGTGAGCAAAACCATGAGAATGCTGATGCCGTCCACTCCCAGGTAGTACTGCATGTTCCAGGCGGGAACCCAGGATTTCAGTTCGACGAACTGAAATCCCGCATGGTTGAGGTCAAAGGAGAGGAGGGGGAGGGCAAGGCCCAGTTGTATGATCCCGACCACCAGGGTGAAAGTTCGAATGTTCTTTTCGCCACGTACAAAAAAGAGCACTGCCGATGCAATCAGCGGAAAGAAGAGGAGTGCACTCAATACGGGGAAAGTGCTTGTATGCATAATGGAAAACTCCGCTTGAATCTTGGACCATACCATGAACAAAAAATCGGCCATTGTTCTTCCCAGTTGTCCAGTATTAAGTTCGGAACCAGACCAGAGCGAAAACGCCAATTCCGATCACAATGGCAAAAGCCAGATAATCCTGAAGACGTCCCGTCTGCACATTGCTCAAACCTCCTCCTCCACGCTGAACGTTTGTGGCTGATCCATCCACAACCCCATCGATGGCGACCTTGTCGAAAACGGAGGACATCCAGGCCAGGAGCATGAGGACACGCAGGCCCACCCGAGCGTAGATCTCACTCCACCAGTTGTCCACCACCTCAATGGGCTTTCTGGCAATGGCGAGGCTGAAAGCTCCTCCCAGGCGGTAAAAGTAATCGAAATCGAGATTGATTTTGGCCTCAGGCTTGAGCTTGTGGCGCAGGAGGTAGAAGCCAAGCCCCACGAATCCCATCAGCTGCAAGGTCATGAGAACGGTCCAGGCTGAGTAGGGTTCGAAGTCAACGGGGTAGGGCAAGAGATCGTAAAGGGGTTTGGGATAAACACCCAGGACGAAACAGATGAGACTGGCCGCGCCCATGGCGACGTACATGTTGAAAGGTATGGGTTTGAGAGGTTTTTCCGATTCGGGTTTGGCGAAAAAGGCAAAATAGGAAAGTTTGAGGCCCACTGAGAGGAAGGTGCCCACAGCGGCGAACTCCATTCCCAGGGCGAGCCAGTAGTGATGGGCTGCGGCTGCGCCTTCTATGGTCATGGTTTTGCTGACAAAGCCGGAGAATGCGGGAAAACCGGAAATGGATATGGCTCCGATGATGTATCCGAAAAAAACGAGGGGAATGCGGGAAATGAGCCCCCCCAGTTCGGTGAGTTTGGCGGTGCCTGCGGCGTAGAGGACGCAGCCCGCTCCCATGAACAGCAGCCCTTTGTAGACAATGTGTGCATAGGCGTGAGCACATGCTCCATTGATGGTCATGGCCGTGCCGATCCCGATGCCTGCGACCATGAATCCGACCTGTGAAACGATGTGATAGGCCAGAATGCGGCGGATGTTGTTTTCGATGGTCGCGTAGAAAACTCCGTACAGGGTCATGAGAACACCCATGATGGCGAGTATTTCAAATCCTGCAAAGCCTCTTGCCAAAACGTAGACGGCGGTTTTGGTGGTGAAGGCGCTCATGAAGACGGCACCCGTGACGGTGGCTCTCGGGTAAGCGTCGGGGAGCCATGCATGGAGAGGGATCACTGCTGCGTTGACCGCAAAGCCTGTGAGAATGAGGTAGTCGTAGTAGGCAGCGGTTGCAGGGTCAATGGCGGTGAAGGCGAAGGTGCCAAGATGGGAATAACGGAGCAAAAGTCCCGCAAGGAGAAAAAGCCCTCCAAGGGTGTGAAAGAGAAAATAGCGAAAGCCTGCTCCTGTGGATTCGGGCTGGCGGTTGAGCCAGACCAGGAAAGTGGAGGAAACGGACATGAGCTCCCAAAAAATGAAAAGGGTCAGGTAGTCTCCTGCGAAGAGACACCCGAAAGCGCCGGCAATGTACATGGAAGCGGCTGCATGTTGCGCCTTGTCCTGAACATGCCAGGCATATATGAAGCCGATGAGTGCCTGAAGAGCAAAGACGTGGGCGAAGACGATGGCGAGGGCATCCACCCTGCCAAGGGTCAGGGTCAGGCCAAGGTAATTGAGCTGGCTGAATGTCCCCGATTCCATATTGAGTATGGTGAGGAATGCGAGGATCCCCGGAACTGGCAGGAGAAAACGCCATGAGGTGTTCTGTCCGCGCCAGGCCAGAAGCACAACGGCTGTCACAATGAAGTAGAGGCTGGGATGAAAGAATCCGTTAATCACGCTCATAGTAGTCCTCGTCCTTCCCCAAGAATGTGTGTGCCGTGCCTTTGCTCACACGACCGAGGATGATCGCGGCAACGAGCCCGAACACCGCGAAGAATCCGGGAAGATAGTCATACACAAAATGCGGGTGATGAGGTCGGATGAAAATGTTCAGCACGACCGTGAGTCCCAGGAAAATGTAGAATGCTGTGAGCCAGGATCTGTGTTTTTCCCTGGCATTGCGAAACCAGTTCGCAAGAGATTTTTCAAATTTCATTTCCACGCCGTCATCCTCCTAAAACCTTCACAAACTGCTGAAAAAGGTGGGGATAGAATCCGAGTGCCACCGAGATAACAGCAGTTATGCTCAGGGGAACCACCATGGACAAAGGTGCCTCGCGATAGTCCTCCAGTCTCACATCAGGTGAAGGAACTCCAAAATATCCTTTATAGATGATGTGCCCGAAATAGTAGCTGTTGAGCAATGTGCTGGCCAGCAATGCCAACATGAGAGGAATGTGGCCGGCGCTGAGGGCCCCGTTGACCAGATACCACTTGCTCACAAATCCACACACGGGAGGAACGCCGATCATGCTCAAAGCGGCCAGGGAAAAAGCTCCAAATGTCCAGGGCATGCGGCTGGCCATGCCCGAGAGCATGCTGATCTTTTTGATGTGCGTGGCCACATAAATGGCGCCTGCGGCAAAAAAGAGTGTGATCTTGCTGAAGGCATGGTGCGCGATGTGGAGGTTGCCGCCGGTCACTGCCAGGGGGGTGAGCATGGCGACGCCGATGATCACATAGGAAAGCTGGCTCACGGTGGAGTAAGCCAGCCGAGCCTTGAGGTCGTCCTTGGTCATGGCGATGACGGACGCGACGACGATGGTGAATGCGGCCAGGTAGGCCGTTGGAATGCCGAGAAAGAGGCTGTCCATGGTCTCAATGCCAAAGACAGAGAGCATCACGCGCGAGATACAGAAGACTCCCGCTTTCACAACGGCAACGGCGTGGAGAAGGGCCGAGACGGGAGTGGGAGCAACCATGGCCGATGGAAGCCAATTGTGCAGGGGCATGAGGGCCGCTTTGGCCAGGCCGGCGATGAAGAGAATGTAGGTGATGGTCACGGCGATGGGATTGGCCGTTTCCGGAAACATGCCCTGAGTGATGTCTCCAAGGTGAAAATCGAGGGTTCCGGCAAGCACGTAAGTCATGATCATTGCCGGGAGCAGGAAAAGCTTGGAGGTTCCCATCAGGTAGACAAGATACTTGCGGCCCCCCTGAAAGGATTCGTCATCCTGATGATGGGCGACCAGGGGATAGGTGAAGACCGTTATGATTTCATAAAAGAGGTACAGAGTGAAGATGTTGGCACTGAACGCAACGCCCATGGCGCCGAAAATGGCAACGGCGAAACAGACGTAGTACCTGGTTTGTGCATGCTCGTCGAGGGATCGCATGTACCCAATGTTGTAGCTGGTGGCGAGGATCCACAGAAATGAGGCGACGAGTGCAAAAATGAGAGAGAGACCGTCTACGGCAAACTTGACCTCCACGCCGGGGATGAGGACGAAGAGGGGATAGAGCCAGATGCCTCCATCGAGCACCGCCGGAACAAGGGAAAGAACCGCCAGAAAGGTGGCCACGCCTGCAGCGAAGGAAACGGCTTCCCGGTGGTTGGGGTTCTGACGGGCAAGGTAAATGCCAAAGGGTGCGATGAGCGTGATGATCAGCGGAATCAGTATGCGGGCGCTTACGAGGGTATCGGCCATGGCTAACCTCTCATGGTGCGAAGGTTATTGCTTTCAATATGGCCGAAGCGCCTGGACACCACAATGATGATGGCGAGAATGAGCGCTACTTCTGCGGCCGCGAGCCCCATTACAAAAAGTGTGGCCAGTTGGCCCATAGCTGCGGAGGCGGGAGTGAGCTGGCCCGATGCCACAATGCTCAACCCAGCGCCGTTGAGCATCAGCTCCACGCTGATGAGCATGCCGACAAGGCTGCGGCGTCGAACGAGGCCGAAAAGTCCCAGACCCAGCAACATGAGACTGACAAACTGGTACATCTCCAGGTGGGTTATTCCATTCATTTACCAATTCTCCTCTCAAATCCAAGAATCACCGCTCCGGCCATAGCCACCGTCAGAATAACGGAGATGAGCTCAAAAGCGAGCAGGTAGGGTTCTATGAGGGTTTGTCCCAATTCGGCAAGGGGAACCTCCTCGGGAGGAACCAGAGGCGCAACCTGTCCACTCCTGATCATGCCACCAATGACTGCCAGGGGTAAAAACGCAACAGCCAGCGCTGCGAGGGAGCGCCACGGGAAAATGTAGGGAGCTTCCTCCGCCCCGGCAGGCGCCCGAGTGAGCATGATGGCGAAGAGTATGAGGATGCTCACGGCCCCGACATAAATGAGGATTTGCATCAGAGCGATGAAGGGGGCCGCCATGAGCAGGTAACACCCGGCCACACCGAAAAGAGTGAGAATCAAACCCACCAGAGCTCGAACCATGCTCCTGCAGAGAACGGCCATGAGCCCGCCTGTCAAAATGATCAGAGTGTAAATTCCAAAAGCAACGTAGGCTAAGTGTTCCATAGAAATCATCCGTTAGTTGTTTGACGGTGACAAAGACTCAGGAACGAACCGGCCATCACGGCAGTCACAGACCCGGATCAATCCGCAGGACATAGTCTTTGACAGGAGACCCTGTCCTCCTCAACCTGATGAAGAGGCTTTCTGCTTGTTGCGCATCCTTTCAAGCAGGTCGAAAATGAATTCCTCCCGGGTGAAACCTGCGAGATAAGAATTGGTGGAGAATTCAAGAGAATCCACCGGGCAGGTCTGAACGCATTGCCCGCACAGACTGCAAAGGTTGTAGTTGAGCATGAAAGCGTCCAGAATGCGCTTGACCTTTTTCTTTTTTGGGGCGGATTTGGCGGTTGCCTCCTCCTTGCTGCCCGAATCAGGCTGCGCCTCCTCATCAGGGGGTGGCTCAACTTCCTCTTTGCGAATGACCAGTTCGATGCAATTGGAAGGGCACGCTTTGGCGCACTGCCCGCAGAGTATGCATTTGGAGGTCATGGGGTCGTCTTCTTTGGGCACCAGGTCCACGTGGCCGCGATAGGTGGCCAGGTTACTCACTTCCTTGCGGGGATAGTGTGTGGTGATCTGAGGCATGACGAAATTGCGACCCGTCACTTTCAAGCCGACGAAAAGACTTTTGATGCCTTGCAGGGTGCTTTGCTTGGGCGTTTTCTTTATCATGGTCATATCTTCACGAAAATCAGGGTGAGCAGTAGGTTGACCAGAGCCAGGGGAAGGAGCCACTTCCAATTGATGTTCAAAAGCTGGTCAAAACGGACGCGGGGATAAGTCCAGCGTATCCAGATGATGACCAGTATGAGGGCATACACCTTCAGCAGGAACCACCAGAAACCAGGGGCTCCCGGGCCCTGCCAGCCCCCCAGGAAAAGGACAACGGCCACACAGGAAACGACGATGATGTAGGCATACTCGGCGAGGAAAAAGAGCCCGAAAGCCATGCCCGAGTATTCCGTGTGGAACCCCGCAGTGAGTTCACTTTCCGCTTCGGGAAGGTCGAAGGGAGCGCGGTTGGTTTCCGCAATGGCGCACAGGAAGTAGATGACGAAGGCCAGAGGCTGAAACATGATGTTCCACTGCCAGGGCCACTGACCTTGTTGGTGAACCATTTCCGTGAGGTTGAGAGTGCCAAACTGGAAGGCGATGGCAAGAACAGCCAGAAGAAGGGGAATTTCATAGGCGATGGACTGGGCCACCGAGCGAGCCGCCCCCAGAAGAGAGTACTTGTTTGCGGAACTCCAGCCTGCCAGACAGAGGGCGAGAACATTGAGGCCCGTAAAAGCGAGGATGAGCAGAAGTCCGTAGTTGAATTCCATCCCCGTGAGAGTGGGGCCGAAGGGTATGACCAGAAAGAGGAGGAATATGGGGGTGAATGAAAGGAGTGGAGCCGCCCAGTAAAGCCAGGGGTCGGCAACCTTGGGCCTGACCAGTTGCTTTCCCACCAGCTTGACCGCGTCTGCCACGGGCTGCAACAGACCCCAGGGGCCAACCTCATAAGGACCCGGACGGCGCTGAATGAAACCTGCCACTTTGCGTTCCAGATAGACAAGCACTAAGCCGTTGAGGCCGATGAATGCGGCTATGGCAGCCAAGGCGATGCTGATGTGGATGAGTTCTGGGGGAATGTTCATCGATCAATCTCCGGAATTACCAGGTCAAGACTTCCAAGAATGGACACAGCGTCGGCCAGCAGGATTCCCTTTGAAACCTCTGCAAACAGACTCAGGTTGCTGAAACTGGGCGCACGAAGCTTGATGCGGTATGGAGTGGCCGTTCCATCGGATATGACGTGAATGCCTATCACTCCGCGAGCACCCTCCACCTCTCCATAAGCCTCTCCTTTGGGTGGTTTGATGACCTTGGGCATCTTTGGCGGCATCACGGGGCCCTCGGGCAATGACTGGATGGCCTGCTCGATGATGGAAATGCTCTGCTCCATTTCGTCCATGCGAACGAGATAGCGCGCGAGCGCATCGCATTCTTCATAAGCGGGAATTTCGAAATCAAAACGGTCGTAGATGGAATAAGGCGTGTTCCTGCGGAGGTCATGCTCCACACCGGATCCCCTCAGGTTGGGACCCGTCACACCGTATCTGCGGGCCATGTCCACTGAAATGATGCCGATGTCGTCCACGCGGTGGCGAAGGATCATGTTGTCAGTGACCAGATCTTTGTACATGGGCAGCCGGGTCCGCATGTACTTGCAAAAATCCTTTGTGCCATCAATGAATTGGGGCGTCAGATCGGCGGTGACCCCCCCGAAAGTGTAGTAACAATAGGTGAGCCTCGAACCCGTGATGATCTGAAGCAGATCCATGGCTCTTTCCCGGTCGGCGAAGCCGTACATGATGGGGGTGAAGGCGCCAAGGTCCAGGAGATAAGCGCCCCACCAAAGAAGGTGTGACGTGATGCGGTTGAGCTCGCAGGTGATGACGCGCACATATTCTGCCCGTTCAGGCACCTCCAGTTCGAGGAGCTGCTCCACCGCCCGCACGTAGGCCCAGTTCCAGGCCAGCGCGTGAAGATAATCCACGCGTCCCATATTGGCGAGGTATTGGGGGTAGGTTTTGACTTCCCCCATTTTCTCCTGCATGCGGTGCACATAGCCGAGGACGGGTTCAGCCCGAAGAATGTACTCGCCATGGAGTTCGAGTATGATCCGGAGAACGCCATGGGTGGAGGGGTGTTGCGGTCCCATGTTGATGATGAGCGTGTCTTCCTGAGCTCCCGCCTGAAAGGCACGGGTGTAGTAGTCACCCTGCAGTTGTTCATGTGCGTAATGTAACATGGCAGTCCTGTGTCAAATCACGGGATTGTTGGGTTAAGCCGCTTCAGGGCCTTGATGCTTGCGGCGGCGATCACGCCTGCCCCGAATCCTGGGCTGTTTCATCATCCTCTTTTTGAACTTTGCTTTTTCCCGACCCCTTCTTTTTGGATGCCTTTTCCTCAGGGGATTCCTGACCGCCGGCATTCTCTTCGGATTCAGGAGGGGGAGGAGCCTCCACCAGCTTGCAATCGGGGAATATGTCGAGAAATGATTTTTTGGACCGCGCGTCCTTGCGCAAAGGGCAGAGGTTTTCTTCTGGCACGAGCAAAAGGGGCTTCAAGTCAGGGTGGCCGGTGAACTCAATGCCATAGAAATCAGTGCATTCCTGTTCATGCCATATGGCTCCCTGGTAAAACGAGCTGATGCTGGGCACCTGCGGGTGCTCATGAGAAATGAGCACACGAAACACGGCCTGTCCGGGCTCTTCAAAGTGAGCGAAGTGGTAGGTGAGCAGGTATCCCTCCTGAAAATCGGAGGCGCTCACGTCCTGCAGGTAATACTCGAGCTCCAGGATCTTCCGGACGGAGTCCAGGAGGTTTTGAGATTCCAGACAAAAGCACGCGACCCCCTTGCGTACCTCGGTGCATTTGGGAACACCCGCAGCATTGAGTTGATCAACCCAGCTCTGCTTCATACCGCTTCCCCCTGCTTGGGCATGGGCCACCATCGGCGGCCGGTCATTTTTTCCTGGATTTTGAAAAGCCCCTCCAGGAGCCCCTCCGGCCGGGGAGGACAACCGGGCACGTAAACGTCCACGGGTACCAGCCTGTCAACCCCCTCAACGATGCCGTACTGATCCTCGAAATAGAAAGGGCCGCCGGAAATGGCGCAATTGCCAAGGGCCATGACGTAGCGGGGCGCCGGCATCTGCTCATAGAGCTGGACAAGGCAGGGGGCCATTTTTTTGGACACGGTGCCCGCCACGATCATGAGGTCGCACTGGCGCGGGGAGGGACGAAAAACTTCAGCGCCATAGCGGGCAATGTCAAAACGGGCCATGCCCACAGCCATCATTTCAATGGCGCAGCACGCCAATCCAAAAGTCATGGGCCAGAGGGACATGGAGCGGCAGATGTCAAAGAAGTTGTTGACCAACTCCACTTTGACCAGAGGAGGATCCTGGGTGGTGACGGCCTTTATCAGGTCGATATCCTCTTGGGCCATGTAAAGACTCCTTTTCTCCAGAAATAAACCAGCGAAACAGCCAGAACAAACAGGAAAATCAATAGCTTAATGAGGGGCATCCACCCCATGCTTTCAGGGTAATACACCGCAATGGGGAAGAGGTAGAGAATGTCCACCTCAAAGGCCAGAAAAATGAGGGCGTAGAAATAGTAGTTGATGCCGAACCGGACCCAGGACATTCCGTGAGGAGGCATGCCGCACTCGTAAGGTATGTCAAGGGCGCCGCCCTTGGCCCGGGGGGCGAGAAAAATGGAGGCGATGAGCGGGCCGGCAGCAAAAAGGAATCCTGCCACAAGGAAAAGAATCAATGCAAGATGAAACCAGCTGAAGACCATGGTGGACTCTCCCGGCGGATAAGGCCAATGACAAAGCACGCCTACTCGCTCGAAACAACCGCTGCGTGCATGCTAAAAGACGATCATGGCTGATGAGGGCTTGATGATATGCTGAAAATGGATCTCATGGAGCTCCATTCCGATTCGAAGCCGGACGTTGCCGGGTGCCTTTTCGGTCTCAGCCCCAATGGCCAGCGCTCGGTGGGATGAAAGAAGTGAGCACTGCCCATTTCAGCGGTGACGCTGTCGATGAGGCACCCCCCTCTTGGGTGAATCCTGAGTAGCACATCTCCATGGGAGCGTCAATGGTTATGTCCGGTGCATGAGAAAAATTTCTCACACAGATTTGGCATGCAGAGGGGCCGTAACAGGGAGGAAAATTTCGCCTGTGGGCAAGGGCTCCTGAGGGGGCCAGAGCACAGGGAAGGAAGAGGGGGGCCAAAAGCCTGGCCAGCGCCGGTTCATTCCGGTTGAAGGAGGATCGCCGAAAGCGTGTTTCACCGCTGTTCGGTTCATGAAGTTTGACGCAGCAGGGGGTGAGTTGCGGGAGCGAAGGGAAAGGCGTGTTTGTGTAAATCGCCACAAGCGCTTGGGAGTGTTCATCGTCGTCCATTACAGGCAATGAAATGCTTTCTGCCTGTTGAAAACGCCAGGGTTGAACCCGCCCGAAATCAGCGGAACAGTTTTGTGTTGTTGGTCACCCTTCTGATCAAATCCCGGTAGTCCTGTGCTCCAGGGGATCCCGGGGCGTATTCGTAAATGGTCTTGCCATAGGCCGGTGCCTCGGAGATGCGCACATTGTTCCGGATCGGGGTGCACAACTGTTCTGCATATATCTTTTTGAGGTCCACGAGAATCTTCTGAGACTGCTTCACTCTGCCGTCAAGGAAGGTGGGCAGAATGTATCGCAGAGAAACCTCTTCTCTGTATTTTCTGATTCCGGCCAGGCTTTTCATGAATTCGGTGAGTCCCTGAAGAGACATGACCTCCAGGGACAAGGGAGTGAGGATTTCCTTCGCGTAGAAGAGAACCGAAACCGTGAGGGCATCCCACCCGGGGGAAGTGTCCACGATGATGAAATCATATTTTCCCTCCATGCATGCGAGCGATTCCCTGAAGGTCAACTCCCCTCCAAAATCCTTTCGGTCGATGAGCCTTTTAACGCCCGCGAGAGACTTGCCTCCCGCAAGCAGGAAGAGTCTGTCCCGTGCTTTGAAAACACATTCCTCGGGGGACAGTTCCTCCGTGATGAGTTCCACCAGCCCCGCCTTGGGCTTGACACCCAGGCTGTAGCTGGACTGTCCCTGAGTGTCCGTGTCCACAAGAAGCACCTCATAGCCTCCCAGTGCGAGCCCTGCCGAAAGGTTCACGGCCGTGGTGGTTTTTCCGACGCCCCCTTTGCTCAAAGCCACCCCGATGATCCGTGTGGGTTTGGTGGAAGATCCCGTCTCCGACGAAGAGGATGATTTTTCCGTAGTTTGCTCCGCGGATTGAATGGGAAAAAGGTACCCGCAGCTTTTGCACCGGGCTTTTTTTGCCTTCTGAGGAATTTGCTTTTCATCGACGCTGTGTCTTTTTTTGCAGCGAGGACATACTATGATCATCTCTGGCCTCCTCTACGGCCTGCCATGTGGAGTGACTTCCTGTGTTCTTCTTTTGACGCCTTCAGGAAAAAACCCGAGGAAAGGGTTCCGCAAAAGAGCGTTCTTCTAAAAATCACGGTCGCCTCTTTTATCGCTCAACATCTGCTCAACCAGCTTGCTCCGGGATCCCTCCCGGGCCAGCTCATCCAGCACATACTGAAGGGCCATTTCCACAATGCGTGATTTGGACACCAGCCTCTTGAGTTCGGGCGTGACCAGGGACCGAATCTCCTCCTTGGCCTCCTCCAGTGCGTCAGAGGTGTCCAGCGTGAGGTAGTGAGTGGTTTTCTTCTTTGAGTGCACCCTCTTGGGACGCTGTTTCTTTTTTCTGAGCTCTTTTGAATGAGCCTTTTCAGCTTTGGCGGATGCGGTCTGTGCATATTTCTCAATGAGCTTCGTCAACTCCATCACGGCGGGGTTTGCGTCGGAATCAGACTCCTCCTCGCTGAATAGGTCCCGAAGAATGTCCTGCTCCTGATGCTTGGATCTCATTGAGAAAGTCCTCCCGGAAACTCTTGTGAAGGCAATCAGCGCGTTTCCAGCCATTTTTTTCTTGTTCGCGAAAGAAAATCGTCAAGTATTTGTTCCAACTCCCTGGACATGCTGACAAATTCGAGGCCACAGATGAAACCTTTCGGGTCATGGGGGGAGATGTGAGCCACTCGAACGCGCACATCCCCTTGCTTTCCCTCTATGTACAGCGAAAGGTTTTCCATGGAGTCTTTCCGGAACCTGTCCCGGGAGGGATCCATGAGAAGGCCGATCCCTCCCTTCGAAACATTGAGGACCCGGAAGCCGGAACCCTCCACGTGGGCGGTGATTTGGTCGTCATGGCTGATGGGAATGCGAAAAGATCGACGCATGAGTTTTTTGGCATCTTCGTCTTTCAATGCCTGGGGGGAAAACTTGTCTTGATCTTCAAACTCCAAGGTGTTCTTCTCTTTGGCACTCACGGCGAACTCCTTCCAACTCCCTTTTTAAGGCCTTGTGAAGATGGACATGTCTCAGAACAAAGCACTGCGGTGAGAAAACAGGAAGTCACAGGGAAAACGCCCGTTTCAATTTTTTCTCAGGAATCATGCCTGTCTTCTCCACCATCGAGATCCATCGCAATCAGTGTGGTTTGAAAGAGCAATTATCAAGCCAGCAATGGCTTTTTTGGGCCCGCTTCCCCGAGATGTGCAGTGCCCCGTCTTCCCTGCAGGGTTGGTGAACGGAGCCTGGTCGTGTTTTCGGGGGGCCTGAAAAGGCAGTATGACATTCATGGGTGCAATGGGTGTTTGGCGGGCAGAAAGGGAGGACTGTCAAAAATTTGGTGAGGCATCTTTCAATATCGTTTTTTCTTTTCCCCGGATGGCGTCACCGGAGCTTTGGCAGCGGGCAACAATGATTGCCCGGGATGAAAACAAGGAAAGGATGACGGTGTTCACGGAAAAAGGCGGTTCAGGAAATGGCAGACCAGTTGGGGGTTCCCTGCGAAAAGAAAATTCCCCCTGGAAGAGGTTTCAGGATCCGGAGACAGTCAGGCTTCCCGTTTGAAAGAACTCCAGAAGAGCGAGTCAAACTGGTCCGCAACTTCCCCGAGGGAGAGTTCCGCGTTCAACACGAGGAACCTGGAAGGATCCCTTCTGGCCAGTTCCAGGTAACCAAGGCGGACCCGCTCATGAAAGGATCGCTTTTCCCTCTCCATTCGGTCAGCTTTGCCGGTTCTTGAATTCATCCTCTGCCAGGCCACGCTCACATCACAATCCAGCAGGATCGTTCGATGCGGGCGCACTTCCCCGGTGGCCCAGCTTTGCAGGCTCTCCAGAAACCGGAGGCTCAGACCCCTGCCGTATCCTTGATAGGCCAGGGTGGCGTCTGTGAATCTGTCCGACAAAACCCACAGGCCCGCCTCGAGGGCGGGCTGAATCTTTTCCTCAACCAGCTGTGCCCGGCTGGCCGTGTAAAGGAGCACTTCCGTGCGCTGGCACATGTTCTGATTGAGGGGATCGAGCAAAAGGCTTCGAATGTCCTCACCCAGAAGGGTGCCCCCGGGCTCCCTCGTCTGGATGAAATCAATGTGAGCATCCTTAAGCCGCTGCATGAGGTGGGAGATGAGGGTGCTCTTGCCACAGCCGTCTATGCCCTCGAAGGTGACAAAGAGGGGCGAATGTTTTTGGGGTTTGTTCATGGGGATCTTCAGTCCTGCTTCTGAAAGGTTGGGCCCATGGACCGGGGCGGCCCTGGTTCTTTCACGTGAAGAACGGATTATGAAACGAAAATGGAATCGTTGTCCGCCTCCGTCTTCCTGTCCTCGTCATACCCGTTTTCCTGCCTTCTGAAGTTCACCTCGTTTTTTTCCATGTAGATCCTCTTCAGGGTGTCTCCATTCACTTCAAGCAAGGTGCACAGGGAATGAAAGCAAGACCAGAGGTCTTTCAGGGCCTTCCTGGCCTTTTCGGGTTTGAAGCCTCCCCCTTTGGCCCACCATTTCCACTTGACGCTGTTTTGCAGTTCATCCAGTGCCAGGAATGACTGAATGACGACCGGAGAAAAGGATGGCGGACCGGAATCCGCATGAAGGTGAAGGGCCTCTTCATGGGTGATGTCCAGGATCTGAGAGAGACTCACCAGAAAATGGAGAATGTCCACCACCTCGATTTTTCCGTTGCGCGATCCCGGACCGTGATCCTGGACCTCCCTGACGAGTTCGGCCAGTTCTGCAGAGAGGGCTTTGCGGTAATTTTCCAGCCAGATGCATTTTTTTTCCTCGTCGGCGACAATTTGGCGGAAGTCTAATCCTATGTTGCTGAGTGTTCGCTCATTGAGCTTCATCTGCATGCGGAAAATTTCTTTCATGAACTTCCCTTCGGTCTGACGGGGGACCTGGCCAGCGGAGGGCTGGCTGAAAAGGGTCAGGGCGACACCTTCAATCCCAGATTTTCAAAGTATTTTCGAACTTCCCTTGCAATCACGCGGATTCTGGGGTGGGCCGCCGGCGAATCTCTCAGCCCGATGAAATGTTTCCAGCCACTCCACCTTCCCGACACAAAGATCTCGCTTTTCAGAAGATTGGGAAGAATGTCCCGGGCAATTTGAGGCTTGAGGCCTCGGGCAAGGTCGTCCTGATACCATTGAAAGATCATCCTGCCCCGTTCACTCCAAAGCCTCACCAGCTCGTTCTCTTCTCCGAACTGCCCTGTTTCCTCCCGAAAGCAGGCCTCCAGCTCCTCGGGGACCATGAGAGCCATCCCCCGGTTTTTGTAGTTCACATAGCGCGTGCTTTCCTGAGTGAAGGAGAGGGCTCGATGACGGACCACCTCATGGGTGATTCCCCGATCGCAAATGAATTTAAAAACAAATGCGGGAAGGTCGCAGTGGACATGGTTTTGAAGGTTTTCCAGCTGCTCTTCTTCCCCCATGAGTGAGAGAGTGAACGGAAGGCCGTGTTCGCGAGACCCCTCGCCGGCAAAGATGGATGGAAAATTTTTTTGCAGTCCTCCTCCAAAGAAGGCGTGGAGAGCGGGGCTGTGCTGTTCCAGGAGACTCAGCGTTTCGATCCAGCTTCGAAAATTGCCCGCCACCGCGAGAACCGGTGAATCGTCCTTTTGAAGCATGGCCACGCGGTGAAAGCCTGCCCGTTCGTTGAGCAGGCTCAGGAATTGAAGGCGAAGGGTCTCCAGCGAATGGTCCGAGGGGCTGGTCATCTTGTGGGGTTTGATTTTGAACACCGCATTGCTGTGTTCCAGAACGGAAAGGTGACCACGATTCTTGAGCATCTGAACAAAAGCCTTTGCCGAATCCTGAGTGATCTTCTCTTCTGACTTGTAGGCACACCTGCCGCAAAGCTCCATGAGTTCCAGGGCTTTTCTTTCCTCGAAGGGCGCAAGGTGACAGGGCACGACCCTGGTCTTGTGGAATTGCACTTTCATCAAACTGTTTCCTCCCCGGTGACAAGATGTGGATGCCATTCAAAGCTGGTCTGACTTTCCGGTGCCATGGGATTGCCGGTAGTGCTCCATCAGGCGCCGAAAGAGAGCTCTTCCGGCCCCTTTGGGCTTGCCCGTCTCCCGCTCTCTTCTTGCATTCATGACCATGCGGTGCAATTCTCCCGGTTCCAGTTTCGAAAAACGCTCGCACAGTTCCTGCGTGAGATCCTGGTCCCCCTCCACGAGCCGGTCTCTCCACTCCTCCACCAGGTGAAAGCCGCGCGCCTCCCTCCCGTGGTTTTCCATGAGTTGCCCGAGAGCTTCCCTGACGGACTCCGCATCGACCTGCCGCATGACCGCTCCCAGGTATTGCATTTGACGCCTCCTGGCGCCGTGGGTTTTCATGCGCTGCGCTTCCAGCACGGCCCGGAAAAGTTCTTCGGGCAGGGGCATCTTTTTGAGCTGGTCTGCCTTGAGGTTCACCAATTCCTCCCCCAGCTTCTGAAGGGCCGTCATCTCCTTTTTCCTTTGGGTTTTGCTTTTTCTTGTATGCTGGTCATGTTTTTCGTCATTGAATTCGCCTTCCCTGGACATGCATTCCTTCCTTCATGCCTTTTCGGCTGCGGTGTTTTCCCTTACTGACCATGCGGAATGCGTGCGGCATGCACTCGAAAAAAAGCCTGGTCAATTCTGTCAATGGTTTTCCACAACGATCCACGGCCCGTTGCCTCCCACGATGCGCGCAGGAGCCACGCGGGCGAGCTGCGACAGAAGGGCCTGCATCTCGTTTCCCACCACAACCACTTTCCGGGAAGAATTCCAAAGGTGCAGGAAATCCTCTTTGCTGAGAAATCTTTCGGGAGGTTCACGCCTTCGTGCGGGGATGTTGTTGAACTGTGGATCCTTGAGTATGTAGATGGGTCGCTCGGCGTAGTAGGCCATTCCTCCCACCCACATGTATTCATGGGGTTCCTGAAAGACGATCACATCCTCGGGGGATGTGCGTTCAGCGGCCATGATGGCGACGGCTTTTGCCGACTGATAGGGTTCCACCGCGCGAAATCCCCATTGAGTCAGCATGAAAAAGGGGACCATCATGGCAGCGAGGAGGAGAAGGGCTGTGGTGGGCCTTTGCTTTTTCACCGCAGCCAGGGCAACTCCACAGAAAATGGCCACAGCTGCAAAAGTGAGTGTGGCAGGCATGCGGATTTGATCCAGGATATCCCTTTGCCATTGGGCACCGTCGATTCCGCCCGTGGGCCATGCCCGGTCAAGCATTTCAAGGACCACTTCCTTGGCGGGCCCCAAAACGATGAATGCCAGGAAAGCCACCAGGGTCATGAGGGGAGCCATGAGCGTCAGGGGAGCGGTGAGGGATTTCACAGATTCGCCCTCATGGACTCGCGTTATGGCATCGCTCCAGAATTTTCCCAGGAGCAGTCCAAAGGCAGGGATGGCGGGCAGGGCGTAGTATTCCAGCCGGGATTTGGATGCGGAAAAGAGGAGGAGAAAGAAGGCTATCCAAACCAGGGGCAGGAGATCGTGAGAGTTTTTGAAAATTGAAGAACGAATTCCTTGAAAGGCTTTCCAGAGAGCCTGCGGGACCATGCAAAGCCATGGAAAAGTCCAGAAGAATGTGAGGGTTAGAAATAAAATGAGGGGAACATGCTCGTCGGACGGATATCGCTGGCCGGTGAAACGGTGAATGTGCTCTCTGATGAAGTAATATTCCAGGAAGTCGCTGTTGGCTCTCGCCGCGGCAAAATGCCAGGGGACGGATACGGCGGAAAAGACCAGCCCACCGACCCAGAATGGCCAACCGATAAACTCCTTCAGGCGACCCGATAAAAGGACGTGGATTCCAATGACGGCCGATGAAAGGACGAGCCCAAGAATGCCTTTGGTGAGGGTTGAAAGCCCGATGCTGGCAAACATGACCCACAGCCACAGGTTGTTCTTCTCCAGGGCGAACCCCTTGATGTAGGCCAGCATGGAAAGCGTGATCCAAAAGATGAGGACCGAGTCTGGCATGAGCATGCTTCCGAAGATGAAAGGGCCCAGGCAGGTGGCGAAAACGAGGGCGGCTATCCACCCCGTGCGGAATCCGTAGAGGCTGCGGCCTATGAGGCCCACCAGGGGAATGGTGCCCCACGCGGCGAAAACGGACCAGAACCGGGCGCTGGCCTCCGAGGAACCCAAAATCGTCTGCGCCACGGCAACCAGCCAGAACATGAGGGGGGGTTTGTCAAAATGGCGGTTCCCGTTGAGGTGGGGCGTGATCCAGTCTCCCGTTTCTCTCATCTCCCTGGCGATTTGGGCATACATGGCCTCTGCATCGGAAAGAGCGGGAGTGCCTATATGGACGAGAAAGACAGGCAAGGCCAGCAGGGAGATCCAAAGAAGAGGGTCCTTTGCCAAGCCGCCTTGGTTTTGCCGCATGTCTTCCCAGGATGAAACCATTTTTTTCAGAAAGCCTCCTCAATGAAAGAAATTGAAAAACATTGGGCGTCAAGCAGGGGTAAGCCATCTCACTTTTCGGGTGCCCGGTGGAGACACAGGGCAGAGGTGACCGCATCCTTCATTTCCCGGGCTGTTTTGCGGGGATCGGAAGCCCCCATGATGGCTGATACCACGGCGGCCCCGTCCGCACCATGGCGTATGGCTTCCCCCGCGTTGTGAGGGCCAATTCCTCCAATGGCCACCAGTGGAAGCTTCACCGCTCCGCGAATGCGCCGCAGCCCTGAAAGCCCCGTGGCCTCGGGAGTGTCCACTTTGGTGGGAGTGGCAAAGATGGGGCTCACGCCCAGGTAGTCCGCCCCCTGTTCCTGAGCCCGCAAAGCCTCCTCCACCGTGCTCACGGACACTCCCACGATGAAGTTTCTGCCGGCAATTTTTCTGATCACGGAACACTCCAGGTCATCCTGGCCCACGTGCACTCCCTGTGCCCCACATGCAAGGGCAATGTCAAGACGATCATTGATGATGAGGGGCCTGTCACGGGGAGAAAGGACCTTTTTGAGCGCCAGGGCGAGATGCAGGAATTCCCTGGCGGTGCAGTGTTTCTCCCGCAGCTGAACAATCGTGACGCCTCCCTCGAGGGCCTCTTCCACAATCTCCGGAAGAGGACGTTCCCGGGCGAGGTTTCTGTCTGTGACGAGGTAGAGGGTGTAGTCCCCTGAAGAGTGGAAAGTCATGGAAAAACCAATCCCCCAATCACCTTCCTGGTTTTAAAAAACGGTGAGCCTGCGTCTATTTCATTCTTTCGCGAGGACTTCCACCTTGCATTTCCCCTGGGCACTGAGGTGGTTTCCATCCACCGTGTTCAGAGCGTCCAGCAACTGGGCTTGAAAGGAGCCGGGACCGGGATTGTTTCTGGCAGCCAGTTCACCCGCCAGGCCAAAAAACACGAGGGAGCCCGCCGCCGCCAGGAAATGGTTGCTTTCCACGGCACAAAAAGCCCCTGCGATGGCGCTTGCTGCGCACCCGGTTCCAGTGACACGGCTCATGAGAGGGTCTCCATTGGCAACCGTGGCTCCCTCTTTCCCATCCGTCACGAAGTCCTTTTCTCCCGTCACCGCCATGGTGCAGGAAAACCTCAAGGCAAGTTCAGTGGCCACTTTGCGAGCTTCTTCCATTTTGTGAGAAGAGTCCACTCCTCTCGTCTGGACGCCCGTCCCCTGCAGGGCCATCATTTCCGAAGCATTTCCGCGAACGAGATTCACCCTTGTTTCTGTGAGGATCCTTTGCGCCGTCTCCGTCCGGTACTTTGTGGCACCGGCTCCCACGGGATCCAGGATCACGGGGATTCCCATTTCGTTGGCTCTCCGGGCTGCCTTGAACATGGATTTTACCCAAGGCTCAGAGAGGGTGCCGATGTTCACAACGAGAGCGCGGGACACGGAAACCATCTCCTCCACTTCTTCCAGGGCATGGGCCATGACCGGAGAACTGCCCAGGGCGAGAAGGGCGTTGGCTGTGAAATTCATGACCACATAGTTGGTGATGTTGTGGACGAGGGGACGCTGTTCACGGACTTTTTCAAGAATGCCGGCAAAGGTCTCATTCATGGGGCTGTCCCTTTCTTTTCACTCAGGTCAGGCTGGACAATGTCAAAAAGGCCCTTTCATCTTTATCAGGCATACTCTCCGGGGGAGTCGTGGGGCAGGCTGTTTCGCTGTGATCTGAGGAAGGCGAACGGCGTGTATTGGAGAAAGTTGGAAACCCTTGACATGTAGATGTCGGCATGGCGCTCAACCTGGCGGGCAAGGTGGCTTTTGTCGATGCCTGTGCGCAAAAGGAGGCCCCAGTGAGGATTGTGAAGGCGGCCGGACGCCTGGGCGAGGGGACCTATTTGAGCATCGAGTTTGAACAGTTTCCGCTGAGTCTCTCCCATAGTCCTCTCTATTTCCCTGGCTTCATGGCCGGGAGGGCCGTACTCTTGCTGGGATCGCTGAAGCTGCAGGCGGCAAAAGGCGGATTTTTGCTCCAGTTCCTCCTTCTTTTTCATGAGCCGTGAGAGCCGCTGCTGATCCTGCCGAAACATGTGCACCGCCGAGATCTCCTCCTCCAGTTCCCGTATGACCAAGGCTGTCCGCCACCGGGACATGCTTTTGGATATGTTCACATCCATGAAGATGTGATCTCCCACATAAAGGATTTCCTCACCGCACAATCCCAGGCTCTTTTCCACCAACTGGGCATTGCCGCCGAAATACACCTCACCCGTTCTGAGAGGCCCCAGATGCTCCTCGAGAAAACCTTCCTCGTTCACCAGTCTGAAAGCGGGCATGGGGCGGGTGAAAAAACTGGGTTTGTGGGCTCTTATCACGGCGATGTCAAAAAGGTCTCTCCAGGTCATACGGTCCGGGAGAAAGGGGTCAAAGGCATAGCTCATCATGAAGGCCGCATACCTCCATTCGGAGTTGGTGATGAGCAGGAGTTTTTTCCCGGCTTTCTTCTGGTCGAGAAGGGCGAGGGCCGTTTCTTCGTTCAGGTCCACGAAGCGTTCCGGACGCCGGATGATCTCGGCTTTCAGCTTACCTTCCATGTGTGCGGCATCGAGGGCTTGACGAACTTTGTGGTACAGGTCGCTGTACCCCATTCGGCCGGGAAGAACCCCCGCTTCCAGAAGGTCCACCAGCTGCATGTAGAGGCAGGCCTCGGAAATGGAGAAGAGCGTATTGAGAAAAGCCCACCTTTTATCGTTCAGGTCGACGAGAGTCCGTTGATAGAGGCGGCGCTGCGTTTCAAAATCCATGGGCTGTGATCCGTGAAAAGCCCGCTTGATGTATCCAAACCGGTTGGCCTTGACCACATTTCCCTTTTCTGTGTCGATGATGAGACCCCGCATGGCCAGGTTCGGGTCAAAGGCAAGATCTTTCAAAGGCCAGCCCATGAGGGAAAGGAGGCTTTTGAGGTGGTTGTACGCGCTTTTTTCCCATTCCTCCATGTGGTAGTGAATGAGGGTGTAATCCATGTCGTAGCCAATGGCTCGAACAGCGTTCAGATTGAGGGTCCGATTGCAGAAAATGCCCCGTTGCGCATCCGTTGACTTCATGCTCATACAGCCTTTTGGTGATCTCAGCTTTCAGGGTTCAGAGTTGGATTCTCCCCATGGTGCGTCGTGCTGCTTTGATTCCTCTCTGTTTTTTCCGGAAGGGGAGGGTTGCGGGCTTCCCCTGAAAAACGTCTCGACATTACCACAGAATCTCGTTTACGGTTAGTGACTTCATGTGCCTTTCTTCAGAGCCTGGCGGAGTTTTCCCGGGCTCGCCCTTTTCCTGGGGCTCGATTCCCCTGGCCCTTTTGGGACCCTGCGTGGTGAGGGTCTGTTTTCCCCTTTCTCATGAGAGTGCACAACGATGAATGAAGGAAGAAAGGTTTTTTTGTGGCGGGGGGCGCTTTACAGGTGTTGCGCGGAAGGATTGTGGTGCGATGAGCTTTAAATTCAATCGGGGCTGCTGGGTGGAGTCCAATGAAGTCGCTTGGAATCTCCTCGCGCTGAAAGGCGGCGAGACGCCTGGAAACGGCTCAAAGGAAAACAGTTTGAAGGGCTCCAGGGGATTCCTGGCCATGGAAGGGCGTATCGCACTGGCCCGCTTTCTCATGGATAAATTCGGTCATCGGCTCCTGGCTGAAAAAGTCATTCAAAAACTCGTGAGTCGTTTGAACAGAGGCATTTCCATCTCTTATGAAACCATGAAAGAACTTGGCGTTTCCGGCGCCTGCGCCCGGTGCGATGGAGAGGCGGCCGAGGGAAGCTGCTGTTCCACGGGGCTGGAGAACAAGATCGAAACACCCCTGTTGCTGATCAATCTGCTTTTGGGTGCCAAAATCCAGGGCGCACGCCTGAGAGAGGGGAGCTGTTTCTTTCTGAGCAGCCACGGGTGCACGCTCAAGGCCCGGCATATGCTCTGCATCGATTACCTCTGTCCTGCCGTGCAGGAGCAACTGGGAATGGAGAGTCTGGTGCAAATGCAAAGGGCCACGGAAGAGGAAATCCGAAGCTTGTTCCTCCTGGAGGAGGAGATCAATGCCCGGATTTCCCAATGGCTGAAATCGGAATGGCAGGATTCTCCATGAAATTTTTGCGGAATGGTTTCACAGGGGGCGCCCTCCATGGGAGAAAAGATTGCAAATCACTGAGGGGCTGGCGGCTTTTCCGGACCATTCCGCCCGGGGCGCTCAGGGGATGGTCCCGCATGCCTTGAGATGACTCGTCTCAGGTCGCCCACCACAGGGGGAACAGCTGGATCGTCTATGGTGAAGATTTCCATGGGCAGGAGGCCCGCAGTGCCGTAAAAGGCCGAGTTGGCCTGATAGTCTACCCGAATGGAACTGCCCGTGAGGGAGACACCGGCGAAAAGCCCACGGCTTCTCGAGTAGGAATAGATTTCAGCCCTCAGCTGCGTGTCCGTGCTCGCTTCCGCATGGCGGCCTACGGGGCCCGCAGCAACGGAAATATCGCCCCCGAGAGTGAATTTTCCCGAGCTGATGTAATCCAGGCTTCTGGGCGTTTTGAAAACCAGAATGACATCGGTGGACTGCGCTCCTGCCTGAAAGCCAAGGCTTCCCCCGTAGGACCTGTAAAACACGGGATTGCTCCAGGTTCCGTCTTGTCTGCGAATCAGGGTGATTCCCGTTCCATAGCGCCCGCCCAGAATGAACCCGGCTTTGATCATGCTCGGGAAAATGGCGATGCCCTGAGCGTTTCTGAGAAGGGCGGGGGGGATGGCCTGTTCGGGAATGGACATGATTTCCTCCAAAACCTGAATTGAGGACCTGACCAGCTCTTCCTCCTTGACGCGCGCCTGGGCATCTTCATGCATCCATGCGCAGCTGAGTGCCAATGACAAAAAAACAGTGATAAGTGTCTTCTTCATGGTTGTTCCTCTCCAGTGGTTTATTCAAAACCGCAGTGCATGCGAAGCTTCTGTTCGAAAACCTCACCAATGGAAGCGCCGTTGATCGCGGCTGCAACTGAAGGCCAGTATACATCAAATTGAACCGTCATGCTGCAACCATCTCGATCAATTTTTCGCAGGGTGCACAAAACATGGCCGCAGTGCAGCAAGGGATGGCCATGGCCGGAATGCAGCCGCAAAGGATTCAAAAAAGAGTGGCGAAATGGCGCCATGGGGGTCATTCTTGCGGGCACTTTTCTGAGCGGCTCAGGATTTCGAGCAGGCGCTGCACCGTCTCTTCCCGTGTGAGGGCGTTCGTTTCCAGGTGAATGTGGGCGCATTGGGCATAGAGTGGATCTCTTCTTCTGAGCATCTCCTCCACTTCGTTTTTCCAGGCAAGGTCTGTCAAGGGCGGACGGTTGCTCCTGGTCACGGGATCCTTTTCGAGCCTTTGAAGAAGGGTGGAAGCACCAGCCTGGAGCCAGATGACCACAAAGCTGTTCCTGAGAAGCTCCCTGTTGTTTTCTCTCTCAATGACTCCTCCCCCCGTGGCAAGAACCAGGTTTTTTTGGGGGGACAGCTCCTGGAGCAGACGTGATTCTGCATCCCTGAAAGAGGGCCAGCCGTGCAGCTGCACCCACTTTTGAATGCTCATGCCCAGATGGCGCGTTATTTCTTCATCCATGTCCAGGAATTCCCGGTGAAGCTTCCTGGCCAGGAGGGCGCCGACGCTGCTTTTACCCGTTGCACGAAAACCAATCAGTGCTATGCTGCAAAATTTCAATAAAATATCCTCTCAAGGAGAAATTCACGATGAAGACTGCAGGCTCAACGTTTCACCCTGAAGGTGTGGACAGTGTCCGGAGGCGCATGCACGCGGACCGGCTGCCCTTTGTTCCCCGTCTGGCTGCGGCCTTTTTTCGAGTGCTTCATGGAAGTTGCACATATACCATTGTGGGCGGG
The DNA here is from genome assembly GCA_003566995.1 of Syntrophobacteraceae bacterium. Lineage (GTDB taxonomy): Bacteria > Desulfobacterota > Syntrophobacteria > Syntrophobacterales > Syntrophobacteraceae > SLCH01. The sequence continues at coordinate 25,326 of PXBG01000108.1, read as the reverse complement.
GAATATGAAGATGAGGCCATGAGGTTTTCGGGGCCCAAGCTCTTCACCTGCTGGCATTTCGCTTATCCCGTGGTGCTTCACTATTTCAGGGACAACAATGCCATGATCATGGTGAGCCGCAGCCGTGACGGGGAATGGGCCAGTCGCATTTTGGAGCGACTGGGATACGAGTGTTTTCGGGGATCGCCGGGAAAGGGGGGATCCACGGCCCTTCGCCAGCTCATCAATCAGTTGAAAAAAGCCCCCGGGGGAGGATTTGTGGCAGATGGTTCCCAGGGACCGCCTCTCATCGCGCAGAAGGGCATCCTGCTTTTGGCACGCTATACGGGAGCTCCCCTGGTGCCCATGAGTGTGGCTGCAAAGCCCTGCTGGCACCTGAAAACCTGGGACAGAACCGTCGTGGCCAAACCCTTTTCCCGCCTGGGAGTCGCTTTCGGACCCCTCATTTGGGTGAACAGGGATGCGTCCCCGGAAGAACTGGAAAATGACAGGAAAAAGCTGGAAGATTCCCTCAACTCCCTCACCGAACAGGCCCGGGCGGCCCTTTAGGGGGGGAATGCCTTCGCATTTCAATGGCCCCGGAAAGGATCATGGGTTGCAAAGGGACTTTCGTTCTGCTAATTCAAACATCTTCCTCCTGCAAACAAGGGAGTTGAAGGGTTGGAAATGGTTGACTTTTCTGTCTATCCATTGATCTTTGCAAATAAATGTTAATATTAAAAGTGCGATTGGAGTTTGGAGCAGGTCAAATGATCGCCGGCACCGCCTCGAACGGTGCGGGAGGAAAGTCCGGGCTCCCAAGGGCAGGATGCTGGGTAACACCCAGTCTCGGCGACGAGCAGGAAAGTGCCACAGAGAGCAGACCGCCCTGCCATTGGCAGGGTAAGGGTGAAAGGGTGAGGTAAGAGCTCACCAGTCCCGGTGGTGACATCGGGAGCTAGGCAAACCCCATCCGGAGCAAGACCGAATAGGAGAGCGTTTGAGGGCGGCCCGTCCGAGCTCTCGGGTTGGTTGCTTGATTCTGCCGGCAACGGCAGAACTAGAGGAATGATCATTGCCCCTTCCATTCCCGGGGAACGGGAAAGGGGTCACAGAACCCGGCTTAAGACCTGCTCCAAACTCCATCTTTATCTTTGCTCATGTGTGGTAAAGTTTTTGAGGTCACCCGGATGAACAACACCTGTGCGGTCATTCCCGCCGCTGGGGCGGGGCTGAGAATGGGGGGAAACAGGCCCAAGCAGTTCCTGAGCGTTTCAGGAAAGTCCATACTGGAACGAACGCTGGAAACTTTCTGCCGTCTGCCTTTTTTGTCTCACGTTTTCCTGGTGGTGCCCCGCGGCCATTTGAAAGAAGCCAGCGCACTGAGCGACGCCGTATGGCAGAGATGGGGTTCCCGCACCCGCTTCCAGGTGGTGGAGGGCGGCCCGGAAAGGCAGGAGAGCGTTTACAACGGCCTGCAAGCGTTGCCTGCGCAATGCCACTGGGTGATCGTTCATGACGGGGTTCGGCCTTTTGCCTCTTCCACGCTCATTGAATCCACCTGGCGTGCGTCCCATGCGACGGGGGCATCCATAGCGGCCCTGCCCGCAACGGAAACCATCAAGGTTGTTGTGGAAGGGAAGGTTTCCAGGACTCTTCCCAGAGAACAGTTGTGGCTGGTGCAGACTCCTCAGGTTTTTCGGAAATCCCTCCTGCTGGAAGCTTTTGAAAGAGCCAGGGAGGAGGGTTGGACGGTCACCGATGACGCCTCCCTGGTCGAATGCCTGGGGGCCACCGTGGCGGTGGTGCCTGGAGAACGAACCAACATCAAGGTGACCACTCCCGAAGATCTGGAGTGGGGCGAGTGGTTTCTCTCCAAAAGGTTATGACGTCAGGTGCCGCTGGCAAAGGAGCTTTCATTGAGGGTTGGGTTTGGCTACGATGTCCATGCTTTTCAGGAAGATCGTCCTCTCATGCTGGGCGGCGTGGAAATTCCACACACCCATGGGCTGCAGGGCCATTCCGATGCGGATGTTCTCGTGCACGCCATTTGTGATGCCTTGCTGGGCGCTGCAGCTCTTGGGGACTTGGGCATCCATTTTCCGGACACGGATTCGTCCTTCAAAGGCATATCAAGCCTCCTGCTTCTGAAAAAGTCCGTGGAACTCATCAGGTCCCAGGGTTTTGACATTTCCAACATCGATTCCACCATCGTGGCACAAAGACCGAAGATTTCCCCCTTCATCCTTCCCATGAGGGAGAAAATCGCGCGAACAGCCCAGGTGAATGTTGCGTGCATCAATGTGAAGGCCACCACCACGGAGCGTCTGGGGTTCGCGGGGCGAGAAGAGGGGATTGCGGCCTACGCCGTGACCCTTTTGGTGGGCAGCTGAGGACTGCCTGACAGTGGTGAGAGGCAAACACGAAGGAATGGGCAGCTTCAAGGGCGGGCATTTGACAGGATCACCACACAGGTGAAAACGGAGCTTGACGGAGAAAAACAGGCGATGGCGCTGCAAGTCTACAACACCCTGACCAAGAAAAAAGAAGACTTTGTACCTCTCGAGCCCGGCAAGGTGAGCTTTTACGTTTGCGGTGTGACGGTCTACGATCATTGTCACATAGGTCATGCTCGGTCAGCCATCGTCTTCGATGTCATATACCGTTACCTTTTGCACCTGGGATTTGATGTGACTTATGTGAGGAATTTCACGGACATCGACGACAAAATCATCAGGCGTGCCAATGAGGAAGGAACCGATTGCAGGACCATTGCGGAAAGGTACATGGCCGCCTTTCATGAAGACATGGATGTGCTGGATGTTTTGCGCCCCAATCTGGAACCCCTTGCAACAGAGAATATCCCCGAGATGATTGAAATCATCAAGGCGCTCGTGGAAAAGGGAATCGCTTACCAGTCGGGCAGCGATGTGTACTTCCAGGTGGAAAAGTATCCTGAATACGGCAAGCTCTCTGGCCGAACCCTGGAGGACATGGTGGCCGGATCCCGTGTGGAGGTGGACCCCAATAAGAAAAATCCCCTGGATTTTGTTCTGTGGAAGGGCAGCAAGCCGGGCGAGCCTGCATGGGAGAGTCCCTGGGGTCCTGGAAGGCCTGGCTGGCACATTGAGTGTTCGGCCATGGGAGAGCGGTTCCTGGGAAAAACCTTCGACATACACGGCGGCGGCAAGGACCTCATCTTCCCTCACCATGAAAATGAGATCGCCCAGAGCGAGGCTGCCCACAACCGGACCTTTGTGCGCTACTGGCTGCACAATGGGTTTGTCAACATTCATAATGAAAAGATGTCCAAGTCTCTGGGGAACTTCTTCACCATACGGGATGTTTTGGAGCGGGTGCACCCTGAGGCCCTGCGTTTGTTTGTCCTGAGCAAGCACTACCGCAGTCCCGTGGATTTCTCTGACGAGACGGTGGGAGAGGCGGAACGGGGCCTGGAACGCCTCTATCACACCCTGGGCACCGTGAGGGAACGGACCCCTTCCCTGGAAAGCGGCCCCGCCAACGACAAGGCCCTCCAATCTCAGGATTCAGAGCTCTTTGAAGAACTCCAGGAGATGCCGCACCGATTCGGAGAGGCCATGGACAATGATTTCAACACGGCCCTGGCCATTGCTCACCTGTTCACGCTGCAGCGCCATTTGCAGAGATTCATGGACAGGTTTGGCCAGAAAAAGCTCAAGGGACCCGCTGCTCAACTGGCTCGAATGGCCCATGACGTTTTGGTGGAGCACGGCAGGGTTCTGGGCCTTCTCACCCGCTTCCCGGAAGATTTCATGGAGGAGCAGAAAAAGCTCAAAATCAAGCTGACCGGCTTCACGGAGGAAGAGGTGGAACGGCTCATCGCTGCAAGGCAGGAGGCCAGAAAGGCAAAAGATTTCAAGGAAGCGGACCGGATTCGATCCGAACTGGAAGGGAAGGGAATTTTCCTGGAAGACTCGCCTCAGGGAACGCGCTGGCGTGTGAGTGTTTGAGTCCCCTCAGGTCACGTTCCCTCTACGGGGTGTTTAGAAGGCCGGGCCGGAAAAAAGTTTTTGGATGCTCCCGGTCTTTCCGGCAGGAGAAGTCCGGGAGTCAAAATTGCTCTGTCTGTCATCTTTTCCGGCCGCGGTGCCATGCGGCAAAAACTTCAGGAAAATGTTCAGTGGCTCTTGCCGCAGCAGCTTCCGGGAACGCACCCTTGCATGCCCGGTTTGGATCCGCAGCAACCCGTGTCTCCGGGTCCCGCTATGCCGCCGGCGCTTTTGAGTCCTGAAGCACGGGAGCTTGCAGAGAGAAGCTTTTGCATCTCCCCGCTGCTGCACTGGGGACAGGAGACGGTTTCAGTGGACGAGAAGACGAGCACTTCGGATATGGTTCCGCATTTTGAACACAAATATTCGTGGATCGGCATATATGGTCACTCCATGGGTGTGCATGCCCGCCGCGTTCTTTCATGCCGGTCATGAGCTTTCAGGAAGCTTTCAGTGGTGAGCACAGCCGCCCTCATGGCCCTTGCAAGTGAACTGTGGGCTGAACTGCGGCAGCTTGCCTTCTTGAATCATTTTGACATTTTGGCTGACCGTTCCTTCAACGGCCCTGTAAACCGCAATTCCTTCGGCGAGCAATTTATTGAGGGCTCCAAGGCCTATTCCGGCCACGATGATGCTGTCCACTTTGCGCCCCCCCAGCGCTTTGAGGGGTTGGCACATTCCATGTGCGTGATGCTGATCCCCGTTTTTGACTTCTTCCACCTGCATTGTATCCAGGTCCACGATGACGAACCCGGGGGCGGACCCGAAATGGCCGAAAACACTGCTTTCCATTCCCTGAAGATGTTCCGTTGGAACACAGACTTTCATGACTTTAAACTCCACATGTTAGGTGACTTGGTGAGTGCTGAAGAGGTCAGACTCTTCCAGCACACGAATGTAAGGGATATATAGATGTTGACCCGTCCCCTGTCAAGGGAGGGACAGAATGCGGCCTCTTCGGGACAGGCCATGTGCTTCCGGATAATGGAACTTTCACAGTGGTTCTGCAGTGAACCGTAAAGAAAAAGCCTTAAAATACAGGATGAAATGCGATATAAATGCCTTGAGAATATTCCCTGAATCCAGGAGGTAAGAATGGAATCTTCTAGCGACTTCGTCACGGCCAAGGATGTTTCAATCAAATCAGACCGAATTCAGGGCAACACGGTGATCCTGAAGGAATCGGAGGATGATCCCAGCTACTTTCTCATGTTCGTGGGAGATGCGGAACTGACGGCCATTGCCAAGGAAAAGGGCCTCGTGGAACCCAAGCGGCCCTTGACGCATGACCTCTACCTTTCCATACTGAAACAGGCGGGTGTGGTGTTTGAGCGAATAGAGATTCACTCCATGCAGGAGAACACCTACTATGCGAAGGTCGTTGCCCGAATGGGGGAAGAAGAGTATGTTTTCGACAGTCGCCCCAGTGATGCGGTGGCCCTGGCCCTTCACCAGAAGTGCCCCATCTGGGTCCATCGAAAGCTCCTCCGGCGGGAACTGAGTCAGGAGGAAATCCAGGAATTTGAGATGATCATTCGAACGGTCAAATTCTGATTCGGGTTCATCAGAGCTTCGTGAAATTTTAGAGAGTTTGTGCAGGGCATTCGGGGCTGCAACCTGCCGGTTTCAGTGTGCGGTCTGCAGGTTTCCGGGTGTGCGGATGGAAAGTTCCTGTGAACAAAGCCGGCCCATGGACCGGCTTTGTCTTTTGTGGGGACGCGTGTTTCATTCACGGGGAGTGACAACAATCCAGCTGGTGAGAGGTGGAAAGAAACTTTATGGGAATTCAATCGGGCTCGGCCACATTCACGAGATTTTATGTTCCTGAACCGGTGACGGAGGAGTTCTGGACTTTTGTCCGGGAGAAATTGTCTGCAGGAAGATTCAATGAACCGGACGACATTCAGGAAGAGACTTCCGGGTTTGCCCGCTGGGAGGATTTTTTTGAAAGTTCCTTCGATGACGGAAGTTATCATAAGGGAGAGTACATTGTTTTTCACTTTCGAACCGATGTGCGAAAAGTTCCTTCCATTGTGCTGAAAAAATTTGTCCACGACGCTTTGAGAAAATATCGGAACGAAAACGAAGGCAGGTGGCCGTCCCGCCAGGAGCGCAGAGAGATCCAGGAGGAAATGCGAAGCATGCTGCTCAATCGTTCCCTGCCCCAGCCTTCAGCCTTTGAAGTGGTCTGGAATCCATCATCGCACCAGATGCTTCTGGGCACCACCAGCACCAGGATGATGGAAGCTTTCCTGGAAGTCTTTGAAAAGAACTTTCAAATCTACCCCATTCCTCTTTACCACGCCAACTGGGCCCATCACCTGGCAGGGTTGACGGTTCAGGAAAAAGACGCCCTGAGCGGTCTTGTGGAAACCAAATCTGCCACGGCCATGGAGGATGGACGGTTTCTCGGGTTTGAATTCCTCACCTGGATCTGGTTCTTTGTGGAAAAAGGGGAAGGGCGTTTGCAGCTTCCTGATGGAAAGGTGGGTGAAATTCATCTGGGAGAACGTTTTGTTCTCACCCTTCCCCGGGAAGGACGGGAAAAGATTGTGTGCACCACCCAGGCCAACTCCCTCCATGAGGCGCGCACCGCTCTTCAGAAGGGAAAGTTTGTTCAGGAGATGCAGCTTTTGATCATCGTCGGTGACAATGAATACCTCCTCACTCTCGACAGTGGCCTTTGGGCCGTGAAGAGCCTCAGGACGCCCAGGCAAATGACGGATTTCCGGGAAGACGATGAAGATGGTTTTTTTCTGGAAAAGATGTATTTCATCGAAGAGATATCCTCTGCCCTCAACACTCTTTACACCGGATTTTTGAAAAACCCGCTGACCTCTTCCTGGGAAAGGGAGGTGCTGCCTTCGTTCAAAGCCTGGATGGAAAATCCTGAAGAAGCGACTCTTCCCCCTGGAGAAGAGTTTCCTCAGGACCACTCTGAAACCCGGGCCCCTTAGAAAACGGTTTCAAAGGGAGGGTGGCGCAAAGAGAGGCGGGATGGGCAGGAAAAAGGGGCCGCAGCCGTGGTGCGGTGATGGTCAGCCTTTCGAAGCATGGATGAGATGGGAAAAGCATGGAACTGGCCTTCTGGTTGGACACCGTTAGAGAGTTGATCCGGAGTCATTGGTTGAGCGCTTTTTTTGTGCTCGTCACATTGACCACCGTGCTTGTTCTCATGGTGGCAATGTGGTTGATTCGGCGTCGATTCAGGAAGATTCTGGAAGAAAAATTCCAGGAGGAGGGGGAACTGGATGATTTGCCTCCCCTTGGCCCCCAGGATTTTGAGGCGGTGGACCGCATCAAGAAAATGAGGCGTGAAGTGTGGGAACTCCCCGAGTCGGAACTCCAGTTGAGCGTGGAGGCTCTCAACCTGCGGGCGGCAAATGTGGTCAAGTGTGTTGCCGAGGTCTACCACCCCCAGGTTCCCACTCCCCAGTATGAAGCCAGTCTCATCGACCTTCTGGGCCTGGTTCGAAGGGTCAGCGGCCGGTTGATCCGCGTTTCGGGGGTTGTGCCTTTCAAGCTGCTGGGGAACAGAAAAATCAGCGAGTATCAGCGCTATTACCTAGTCTACAGGCGAATCAACGAAAGCCCTGTGGCCAGTTTTTTCAAGCGGAACCCATTGCTCTTTCGCATGACCCGTTGGGCCATGAATATAAAAAATCTTGGGAATCCTCTCTACTGGGCGGGAAGGGAACTGAGCCGGGAGAGTTATTTCATGATGCTTCGCTGGTTTTACATCACCTTTGTGAGCCAGGTGGGTCGGGAAGCCATGCGGGTGTACAGTGGAAGACGCTTTCAGCGGGATGAAGACCGTGACCTGGTTCTGGTGTGCTACAAGCTTTTTGCCCTGGTGGCCCACTGGGGAGGTCCCAGCTCTGCCGAATGGTCTTTGCTGGTCTCCCACGTGGCCGGCCAATCCGCAATGGAGGACGAATCCAAGGTGCACGTCCTCTCACGCTTTGCCCACAGAAAGGTTCCCGGCGATGCTCACGAAGGGGAGATTAAAACCAGGATGGGTCTTCGCTGGTACCGTGAAGGCCTGAACCTGCTCCTCAAGGGAGAAAAAAAGCCTTCGCCGGCCAAAAGGGAGATGATCAAAAAGGAATTGGCCTGGTTGAAAAAAACGGAATCAGAGGGACCCGCCTCCCGGTCCGATGCGCAGGAGTCTTAAGCCATTGCCGATCACAAGCAGCGAAGCTCCCATGTCTGCCGCAATGGCCATCCAAAGAGTGGCTGCGCCCATGGAGGCCATGCCCACAAAAATGAGTTTGAGCCCCAGGGAAAAGGCAATGTTGGTTTTGATGACGCTCAATGTTCTTCTGGAGTGGCGCATCAGCCAGGGCAGTTTGGAAAGCTCGTCCGACATGAGGGCGATGTCGGCGGTTTCAATGGCCACATCGGATCCCATGGCGCCCATGGCGATGCTCACCGATGCCCCTGCCATGGCAGGGGCATCGTTCACCCCGTCGCCCACCATGGCCACGGAGTTTCTTTCTTTCCTGAGGTCCTCGACCACCTTCACTTTGTCCTGGGGAAGTAATTCAGCATGAAACCGGGAGACCCCGATGGCGGTCGCCACTTCCCGTGCTGTTTTTCCATGGTCTCCGGTGATCATGACGACCTTTTCCAGCCCCAATTTTCGCAGTGCGTCTATCGTCGCCTTTGATTCCGGTCGCACTTCGTCGGCGAAGCTCATGAGGCCGCACACGTGGTCCTCCCTCCACATGATGACCATGGAATGACCCACGTCTTCGATGCTCCTGGCCATTCGGTGAAGTTCCGGTGAAACGGGGTGCCACTCCTGGAGAAGGCGCAGATTGCCGATCCAGTACCTGGTGCCGTCCACAGTTCCGTGTGCTCCCTGTCCGGGAAGAATGTTGAAGTTCTCGGCTTCAGGAGGGTCGATGCCTTCCTCTTGGGCTTTTTTCACAACGGCCCGTGCCAGTGGATGGGTGGAGTGCATCTCCAGGGAAGCCGCCTTGGCCAGCAACTCCTGCTCCGAATGATGTTCGAAGGGAATGATTTTCTGCAGAGAAGGGCGTCCAAGAGTGAGTGTTCCCGTCTTGTCGAAGGCGATGGCTTTGAGCCCGGAGGGAGCCTCCAGGAAGGCGCCCCCTTTGATGAGGATGCCGTTTCTTGCGGCGGAGGTCAGAGCGGCCACGATGCTCACGGGTGTGGAAATGACCAGAGAACAGGGACAGGCAATGACCAGGAGGACCAGTGCCCGGTAAAACCACAGGGTCCAGTCCTGAGCCATGATCAGGGGAGGGACGATGGCAATGGCCAGGGCCAGAAGCATCATGGCGGGTGTGTAAATGCGTGCGAACCTTTCCACCCATTGTTCCGCCGGGGCGCGCCTGGCCTGGGCTTCTTCCACCAGGTGAATGATGTGAGCCAGAGTGGTGTCCGAGGCGGGGCGGGTGACACGAAATTCAATGGAACCGTCGCCGTTGATGGTTCCTGCATAGACTTCGTCTCCTTCAGACTTTGGCACGGGAAGAGACTCTCCCGTGATGGGGGACTGGTTGACGAAGCTGCCCCCTTTGGTGATGATGCCATCGAGGGGAATCTTTTCTCCGGGGCGGACCAGCACAAGGGCTTCTGCGGGCACCTCTTCCACGGGTTTTTCCACCGGTCTGCCATCCCGGGAATCAATGTACCGGGCTGTTTTGGGAGAGATGTCCATGAGAGCCTTGATGGCCTTGCGCGCCCTCCCCACACTCCATGACTCGAGCAGGAGAGCGAGGGAAAAAAGAAAGGTCACGGAAGCGGCTTCCAGCCACTCTCCCAAACCCATGGCACCCGCCACGGCGACGACCATGAGAAGGTGCATGTCGGGGCGCAGGTTTTTTGCCGCAATGAAGGCCCGCGGGACCACGTACCAGGCCCCGCTCACAATGGCCGCCGCGTAGACGCCTATGATGGGGAGTGTGAGAGAGGGATCCTCCGGAGGGTCTGGGCGCAGCGCTTCCATGACGCCGCCCCTGTGGGTGACTTCCAGGATCAATCCCAGCAGAAGGAGGATTCCGCTCAAGGCACAGAGGAGAGATCGATTGTGCCGCCTCCAGAAGCTTTCTTCCAGGGCGCATGGCAGGGATGCGCATGCCCGGGGAATGGCCTCCATGCCCGTTTGGGAGACGGCATTCACGATCTTTCCGGCATCGACTCGCCCTCCCGGTGGGGCAACCACGGTCATTCGATGGTTGAGGAGATCAAACTGCAGATTGGCATCCCCTCCCACGAGGGGCCCCACTTTTTTTTTGAGCAGACCCACTTCTTCCGCACAGCACATGCCCTTGATGTGAAAACTCTGACGCTCCATGGGAAAAACACCTCAATCCGTGTGAAAAAGGGAGGCTCATGAAACCTGTTTCATGAGTCAGGCTGGGAGAACCATCACAGGCCGGGCTGTATGAGCCTGAGGGGAACGTTGAAAATTCTTTTGAAGTAGCCCAGAATTTCCGTTCCCACCGCGCCGGGAGGCAGGGGAATGATGGTGGGGTTGTCCATGTCCCCCTCGACTCCCACGGGAATCAATATGAGCGACCCTCCCATGATGTGTCCCAGCAGGGGCACCATGCCGATGATGCGGTCTGCCGTTCTCAGGGGAGACAAAAGGACGACCAGGTCCAGTTTTCTCGTGGTGAGGTTCATCTCTCCTCTGACCACCATCTTGAGGTAGGGGCCGTCGAGAACGAATTCTTCCACGCGGACGATTTCCCCATCCACGTGCAGCCTTCCTTCCATGGTGTCGTACTCGAGCCCTTCCTTTCTCCAGTCAGGGAAATGTCCCCGGTAGAATTCAGTGATGTTGATGACGCTGAAGATCCTGCTGAGGAGTGTCAAGCGCCTGATGCTTCCATTGCGCCCCTTGAAGTCCAGCTCTCCCGCCAGAGACCGGGTCAGTTTGTCAGGAGGGGCGGTTCCCTGCAGGTGTCCTTCAAGGTCGAAAGTCCCTGTGGCCAGCTCATTTTCCTGCCAAAGGCAGCCGATGGTTTCCTCGAGGCTTGCATTGGCGGCACGGACATCCAGTTCCAGGCCATATTGGTCCTGCCCGGGCTGCAGCACTCCCTGAATGGAGAGGCCGCAAAGAAGTCCTTCTTTCACCTGGACGCTCACTCCGTCCGGGTCCAGCTGAATGCGGGCTTCCACAGGGCTGAAGGTGAAGGGCTCATGGGTGAATTCCCTCATTTTGAGGTGCACGGCGCCCACAATGATGGTCTCTTTCCAGGACACATGATCATTCCAGGAAGCTTCGGCGTCTTTTGAAGAAACAAGCTGGAAGACCTCGGACCAGGCGATGCTGTCCGCTTTCATGTCCAGGTCCACCTCCAGGTGAGGCCTGGCAAGGAGAATGTGGCCCTGAGCCTGAAAATGCCTGTCGTCCCAGGTCGCTTGTGCTTCCGAGATCTCGAGGCGGTTTTCCGAGGCGTTCACGGTGGCCTTTTCCACGAACAGGGGACTGGGAAGATCCCGCATGTATTGGAAACCGGTCACGTGGAGGCGGCCCTCAAGAGTGGAAAGGATGGGATCGTCCAGGTGAAGCCGGGCGTTCAGGTTGCCGGCCACGGTGCCTTTGAGCAGCTGGTTTTCCGCCAGAATCCTGTCCAAAGTGGAGTGCTGCAGATTCCCCTTGAAGTCTGTGTTCACCTGGGGGAGCTCCAGAAGAATGGAGGCCGACACATTCGATTCCTCATCCTGGATTGAAATTTTTTCAATGTGCAGGGAATCTTGTGTCCTTTCAAACTTCAGGGAAACCTCTGCCTCGTGGTTCCAGGATAAATCGCCGTCAAAGGACACCTGCCCCCCGTCATTCCAGAAAGTTTTTGACCGCTCCACATGGCAGGGCGCCGCGGTCCGAAGTTCCCGGGGCATGTCCGTGAGCTCCATCACGAACTGGTTGGCCTCCGTTCCCAGTTCTCCGGCCATTTGAAGTTCCACCGCTGAGAGTCCACGGGTGAAGCTGTGAAAAGTTCCGTGCATATGCACATGTGCATCCAGGAGTCTGCTGCGGCAGTTCTGGACGTGAAGATCCTTGTGGTCGGCCTTGAAAGAGCCGCTGCTGACGGCAAGGGTTGACGGAAGAAAAGTGGCTTCCATGAAAAAGTCCGAAGCCTGGCCTTCCATCTGGAATTCCCAGTTTTCCGGTTCAACTGCAGGGCCTTTGAACCGGAGCTTTTCCAACTTGAGTGTCCCTTTGAAGGACGGAAAGCTTTTCATGTGTTCCTGCACCGTCTCATGAGACAAAAGCCAGGGGTAGAACTGGTCCAGGTGAAGGGAGCAGGGTTCTTCAAGGGAGATGGCCAGTTTTGTCTTTTCCCTCCAGTCGACATCCGCCCGGACTCCCGCCAGGGAAGAGCGGCCGATGGTTCCGGAAGAGACACGAAGGGAGAGATTGTCATCTTCCAGTAAAAAGTGATCTCCTTCCGCGGTGAAGGGATGGGAGAGCCTTCTGTAGCGGGAGGAAAGGCTGTAGGCATCCAATTGAACCGTCACACGTACTTGTTTCAGAGAGTCACCCAGGGTCAGCCGCCCTTTGCCCCTGCCCTTCACATCCTCGAAAAGGGACAGTTCTCTGAGAAACGCCTCGCTTTGGACCACTCTTTCCAGCACTGGCACCACTTCCGACAGGTCGGCGTCCAGGTCCATGTGGAAGTTGAAAGGCTCCGCATCATCCTTCAAGGTGATGAGCAGGTAGCCCTTTTTCCCGGAGCTTCCATTGGTCACGCCGCGAAGGTCACGGCACTCCAGGTTTCCGTTTTCAACCCTCACTTCACCGTAGGCCTCCTTCACCAGGAGCTTTGCCCTGGGGACGAGCACGGTGCCGCCTTTCATCTCTCCCTCCAGCACGAAGTTTTTGGTGCTCCCCAGCTGCGCTGGCTGGTCTGCCTTGGATTGGAAAGTGATGAGGGGGACTTCCCCCGCGAGAACAATTTTGAAAATGCCCTGCACCACGGAATGGGATTCCCATATGAAGAGGGCGGCATCACGGACGGGAGCGGCGTCCATATTTCTGCCTTCAATGCGAAGGAGGGCATCTCCCTGTGAAGCGTCCCACATGTAGGTCCCTCGGAATGTGGAGCGGGGGTTTTCGAAATGAAGCCGGGAAAGCGTGACTTCCGTTCTGTCCCCTTCCCACTGAAACCGTGCGTTGAGTTCTGCATTCACCAGGGACAGTTCCCCGTTCTCCTTCAACAGGTTCCACTGAGGAATGAAAGCTTCCAGGTGTCCCTTCAAGGCGCTTTTCCCCTCACTTTGGAAAGCAAACTGGAGGTTTAGGGAGGATTCGTGTGCGCTCGAGGGAAACCCCGAAGGGAAAAACTCCTGCATCATGTGGGGTCTGGCCTCCAAGACCTCCCCGGACAGGCGATACTCCATGAGACCAGGTTTGGCGGACCCCTTCAGGGAAACCTTTCTGGCCAGATTGGATTCGCATCGAACATCCACCTCATATTTTGCCCGGGAAGAGCGGATATGGGAATGAAGGTTCCAGAACTCATAGGAGAGGCCGTCCTTTCCCTCAAATTTCACAGAACCGTTTTTGATGACCGCTTGAAAGGAATGGAGCATTTGGGGAAAGGCGTCAAAAATACCGGAGATTTTCTCCGGGAGATGAAGAGGGGGCAAATCTTCCCGGGGAAGGGGGATTTCGTCCACCGTCTCCGCCACGGATGCTTCAAAGGTTGGTGAGTCCAGCAGGACTTTCGAAAGGTCCACTTCTCCCCTGAGAAGAGATCGAAATCGGGGAACCACGAGCATTTCATGCCAGGTCAAGGTGAAACGCTCGTGGAACTCGAATCTGCCCTGGGTGACCTTGACGCGGGGAGTGGGCCACATGGAAACACTCAGATCCTCGTAGTGAATGTCACACTCTGCCGTGCGGCATATTTCGTCAGACACCCGGGCTTTGAGACTCTCCAGGTCCAGGAAGCGGGGAGCCAGCAGAGTTGCGACGAAAAAGAGCAGAATCAAGGCTCCCGTGAGGGCGAGCAGGATTTTTATGAGTTTTTTGTAGTGAATCATTGCCTGGATTTTTCCCAATCCTGTGGGTGAAAAAGCCGTCACGAAGCGGAATATTGCCTGGGAAATTTGGCAGCCTGTCTTGAGAAAACGGGGAAGCAACCCGTGAGAAAAACTTCTTCGGGCATGAACGGCAGGCGACCCGATGTGCCGTTGGATCTTTATTTCTTTGATTATGGATGATATCAACAGAGGCAGAGGGCAGCAAGGGGCATGTGCTGCGGTGGTGCATGCGGGAGTGAGAAGGACATCTTTTTTATGAGAAAGTCCATGAAAGGAGTTGAGTGCCGGGCTGCAAAGAAAAAGGACCTCATGGTTAAAAAATCTCGTGCCGGGGGTGGTTGACTTGTGGCCGTCATGGGTTACTATTTGTATCCAGGCATGAGGTGGACATCAAAGTCCTGCTCACAATGGGTTCATTTACAATTATATTTTTCCAACCACATTCCTGCCATCATAAGGGGGCGAATTGGGTTCGACGGGGGTATAGAAGCTGTAGTTGCATGCCGAGGTCCTGTTTGCTCGTTAAACAGACGGGAACTAAAGACAAACGCAGACGATTACTCGTATGCCGTAGCCGCTTAAGCGGCTACCGTTCCACCGGCTTTTTCTTGCGAAGCCGGACCGGGGCGTCGACTCAGCAAGATGGTTTCCGGCATGATGTCTGCAATGCCGGAGACGAGATTTTGCAGGCTAGCCTGAGCGGCATCCCGCTCACAGGAGACCTCTCAGGCGACAATCAAAGTGTGAGCTAAGCATGTAGAAGCTGCCGTGGAATGCCTTCGGACGCGGGTTCAACTCCCGCCGCCTCCACCAATTCCTTATTGAAATAACACAGGTTTTTTACCCTCTGGTGGACTCTTTATCTTGTCCATTTGGTGTCCACCCAGTCGGCCGGTCTGATACACAAGACGGACTGCCTCGGGTTTACACCCCAACAAATTCGGCGTACCTCCTCGAGAATCACTCCTGTCACGTCGTAACTATTGGAACTTAAACGATAACTGCATGCCAACTTGCTCGCTTTGTATGTTCAGCTCAGTTTCAAAAAAGCCCGCGGAGCGCTGCCCATTGGCATCGGGCCAGGGTCGGTCGCCTGACCGCGCGCAGTCCCAGAGGGTAGAGCCTCCTGGACTGCCCCTTGAATTGTGGTGTCACATCTCGCAAGCTGCAAAGGCCTCCAAGCTGGGCGAACATCATTGCCGTGAATTGCTGCCAACGGTTGAGCCGGCGGCACCTGCGTCCGCTCTTGAAGCTTTGTCGTTCGATTGGCGTCAAACAACCGGGGTTTTGCCATGTTCACATTCTTCCCGCAACCTCACAGGTACTCATTTTCCGGAAGAGCCTGTTTACGCCGCTTCCCGCTCGTACCAGGCGATATGTGGGCGCTGGCGAACTTTGACCAGGGAAGGTTGGGCTTGCTCTTGGTTTTCCCGGGAGGCGGCGGGCAATCGCACCGCTTGAGGATGGCGCGGATGGTGCTGAGTCCGACGGCAATGCCGAGCTTTTTCAGCTCGCCGAAGATGGGCTTTTAGCCCCAAGAGATTCTCGGTCGCCATGCACAGGATACATATCTTGCTGATATTTATTTGGTTTGTGAAGTGCATGTGTTTCCGAACCCCCAGGAAAGCCCCGGTTTCGGCCTCCCGGCAAACAGAACCGAAAAGGGGCCGACAATCCATGCGACGGATCGGTTGAAAATACAGCGCAAGGATGTCGGTGAGGCTGGTTCTGGAAAGTGAAAGACGGGGAAGTTGAAGGGAGACTTCCGGTGTCCGGTTGAACTCGGCCTCAATCCCTTTCACGGAAATTTTCCCGTTGATCACCGCAGCCGTTCATGGGTATGAGAATGAGCCTTTCGACAGCTGATGGTCAGAAATTCACACAATCACGAGGGAAAGCTCTATGGTCGTGGGCACTGTACGACTGGGCGAACCAATCGTATGCCACTGTCATCCAGACGTTCGTATTTGCCGTCTATTTCACAAGCCAGGTTGCCGTCGACACGGAGCGCGCAACGACCCACTGGAGTTTGACCATCGGCCTCACCGGCTTGTGTGTGGCGCTCAGCGGACCGATTCTTGGCGCTATAGCGGATCGTGCAGGTCGACGTAAGCCGTGGATCGGGGTCAATACGCTCATTTGCGCCATTGCTACGGCAGGACTCTGGTTGGTTGAACCGCGTCTCGACGATTACTGGCTCGCGCTTGGCTTGCTTGCATTGGCCACTTATGGCGTCCAGACCGCCACCATCTTTTACAATGCCATGCTGGCTGATCTTTCCCCAACGCAAGAGTATGGTCGTTGGTCGGGCAGGGGATGGGCCATGGGGTATGCCGGCGGGATTTGCTGCCTCGTCGCCGTGCTGTTTCTCTTTGTCCGGGAAGGCGCTTTGCTCCCTCTGGATCGTGAGGCGGCCGCGCATGTCCGCGCATCCTTTCCCTTTGTGAGTTTTTGGCTGATTGCTTTTTCGCTTCCGCTTCTTTTATATGCGCCTGACCGCAAAGCCAGTGAGTTAGCCTGGCAAGAATCGATCCGGGGAGGGCTCAGGCAATTGCGCGATTCTTTACGGGATGTGCGCAAGTACAGAAAAGTTTTGCGATTTCTTGTTGCCTGGGCATTTTGTACGGACGGACTGGCCACTGTTTTTGCTCTGGGCGGAGTCTACGCGGCTGGCACGTTCGGCATGGACGAGTCGCAGATCCTCATATTTGGAATCGCTCTCAGCCTCACTGCCGGAATCGGTGCCTTCCTTTTTTCCTGGATCGATGAACGCATCGGGAGCCGCAAGACGATTCTCATCGGCCTCACGGGCCTGTTTGTTTTTTCCGTGCTCATTCTTGTGGTTACGCAAAAACATCTGTTCTGGACCTTCGGACTTCTTCTTGGAATCTTTGTTGGTCCCGTTCAGGCATCCAGCCGTTCTTATCTTTCCCACGCTGCGCCTGAAGAACTGCGTGGGCAGTTATTTGGAGTTTTTGCTCTGGCTGGCAAATCGACATCTTTTCTCGGTCCGCTTATTGTCGGCGGGCTGACCGCTGTTTTTGAAAGTCAGCGGATCGGTCTTTCCATTGTTCCTCTTTATTTCCTTACGGGCTGGTTTCTCGTTCGCGGTATTCCAGAGCAGAGGACTGGTTGATTCCTCATGATTTATGAACTCTTTTTGAGTCCGATCCGAACAAGTGCCCCAGAACAAACCACCATACAGACCGCAAGATTCCAACCCCATGCGCAATCCCAAAAAGCGCCATGCAAAAACGTGAAAGTTCTTCCTGGGAATGCGCGAAGCTGCTTTTTCGTGTGGAGGAACAAATGCCTCTGATCAAAACTCATGGCACGATAAACACCAGGCGGTCCCTTTCCCTGGCTTTTTTCCCATCGTTTCTTGTTCCCTCCACAGACAGGATCAATTTCATTTTTTCGCCCTGCCGTGCTGGAGTTTTTTCAGGGATCGTTCCTTCCAGACTCCGCCTTTCACCTGGCGGTATTGCTTTTCAGCCTCATCCCGTTGGCCCTGCTCCTCATGCCATTTCCCCATGAGGAACCGAACATAGTCGGCATCTGCGCTTTCCCCAAATTCTTCGAGAAATTGCGCGTAGGCCATTCGAGCACCCTCTGGACGGCTCATGCGCTGGCGGGCCTGACCCAGCCAGATGAGGCTCTGCGATTTGATGAAGCGAGATTTTTCTCCCACATGCAAATAGTTTCCATCGGAGCCGTCCATGAGTTGCAATGCTTCAACGGCACAGTCTTCCACGAGAGGGAACCGCTCCAAAGGATAGGCGTATCTTTGCAGGTTCCAAAGAATTCGCAGCCGCTCCCGCTCGGTGAGGTTTTTTTGCAGCTGGCTTCGGGCATCGCTCAAGCCCAGATCAAAGGTGGCTTGTGCCAGCTCTTCGAAGCCTTTGTCATGGAGATCGCGGGCGAGGTTGAGTTGCGTTTCGTAATCGGCGATGTCGTTGGCAAGATCGGCCAGGTGATGAGCTTCGGCAGCGATCAGGTCATGATCGGCAAGCAGGGCCCACTGGCAGTCGATGAGCCGTGAGTAGGCCTTCAGGGAAAAGAATCGCGGCTCGGGATAGCGGCTGATGTACTCACCGTAATAGCTGATCGCCCTCTCCCAATGGGCGGAACTGGCCGCTGTCCTGCCCAGGACAAACAGGGCTCTTCGGGCTTGAGTGCTCTCAGGAAAGGTGTCCTTGATCTTTTCGAGGGCTGTGATGCCATGTTTCTCATGTCCCGAATTGAGAAAAGCGATGGCCAGTTTATACTGGTTCTGAGGGCTGAACTCGTGGACTTCGTCAAAAACCATGATGGTCTTCAGAAGATCGTTTGTGGCCTTTGTGTCCCCGGCATTGATCTTGAGCAACTTTGAGAGGGTGCGGACGATGGCGTTTTCCTCTGTGGCCAGATCGTACGAAGTCGTGAATTGGATGATGCCGGTCAGAACCTTCTCGCCTCCATTCTTGTCGCCGTTTTCCAGCAGTAACCGGCCCACCCGGTAGCGGTCCTTCAGATCCAGCTCGAATGATTCGATGCCGTTGGAGGCGGCGCGCAAAACTTCCTCCACTTCCCAGGTGCTGCCCAGGGTCCGGTGGATTTTCACGAGCCTGGCACAGGCACGGACGAAGACTTTGTTGTTGCTTTCTCTGGGTTTCCTTTGCTGGTCGGCAACGATGGTTCGAAGAGCGGCCATTGCTTCCTGCAGGTCCCCGTTGTTTTTGTAGATTCCTGAGAGATTGTACAAATTCTTGGATCCGAACTCGTTGTTACGACGGATCTGTCTGAGATGGCTCAGGCTTTTTTGCGCGTCACGGTCCAGTCCCATAACTTTCTGTTGCCCGATGAGTTCTTTGTAGGCGATCAAAAGGTTCCTGAGCTGGTATTGAAAATTTCTTTGAGAGGAACGTCCTTTCTTTCCTGTGACGGCGGGATGGGTGGAGATGTATTGTTTGTATTTTTCTATCGCTTCCCCTTGTTTGCCTTGGGAGCTGAGAGCCTGTGCCCGGTTGAGCAGCTTATGCTCATGCATTCCCCAGGCGGTTGTCGTCAAGAAAAGTGAGCAGGCTGCAAGAAGCAGGTGGGGGAAGATCTTTTTTTTCATGGGAACCCTCATGAGTGGAGCAACGGAAGAATCCTTCAGGAATCTGTGTTGGCAGTGAGAGCCCTGAAGAGCTTTCGAGGATCCGGCCAAAGACCACCGGCATGAAAGGACGCCTCAAAGTCGCTTCGGGCCGACTCATCCGCCTGGTCGGTGATGACTCTGATGATTGCGCAGACCACTCGGTTGGCAAAACAGGTTTGGACGATGGCGGCTGCACTCATGTCCACTGCTGCCGCGTCGAATTTTTTTTGGAGCCAAGCCCTTTTGGAGCGGCAAGTGATGAACTGGTCTCCACTGACCACAGTGCCGACGGCGAGCGGCCAGCCCTCCCTTGCCGCAAGTCTTTGAAGTTTCCTGTGCAAAGGTTCCCTTTGGAGGTGTGCGTGGTATCCCTCCTCGGTCCAGCCATGGCCGTCAGGGGCCTTGCTCCAGATAAAGCCATAGGGTTTTTCCGTGCCGAAATCGTGCTGAAAGACCTTTGCCGCCAGGATGATGGTGCCCGCCTCCAGGCCCTCTGCCACCGCGCCTGCGGGAGCGATGGAAATCACGGAGTCGATCTCGAATCGGGAAAGAAGAATTTGAGTGGTGAGGGCGTTGTTCACTTTGCCCATGGGCGAACGGACCAGGACGATTCCTCTTTTCCCGTATGTCCCGGCCGCATATTGCCGGCCTGCGTGATCTTGCACACTGACGTTGCTCAGGAGATTTTTGATGGCGGCAAATGTGTCCGTTCGGGCCACGATGATCCCCGTTTTTGCATGAGCCGCCATGGCCCACAGCAGAAGAACGCAACCCAGGCCCCCGATGGTGGCGGCCTTGAAAAGACCCTTCCTTTGCTCAGCGCAAGCAGCAGACAGGCGCACGGATACTATCCTGAAAAATTGATGGCCAGAAAATCGCGCATGAGCTGATCGCCCATCCCGGGGTTGATAGCCCGGACATGGTTGATCTTGCCGCGCAGGGAAGCCTGAAAGCTTGAAAGGGAGTACTCCCGGGGATTCTTCACACCTCTTGCCCTGGCGTAATGGTGAGCTTGATGGTGAAGATGGCCCTTTTGGCAGTTGTGAAGGATTGCCCGGAGTGTGCGGATTTCTTGCCGCGCAATGTTGGGGCGGGTGTTGACCACAATCCCTGTGACTTTCTGCCGGCCCCCATCTCTCAAAATGCGGGTTTTGGACGCCTTGAAATGGAACCCTTCCTCGCCAACGACTTCCCGAATAAAGGGCAGGAGCTGAACCATTCGAGGGTTTTGGCTGGAAAGGGTGATGTCGTCGGCATAGCGCGAGTAGGCAAAGTCCATTTTATTCCCGATGGCTGAAAGCCTGCGGTCCAGCCGCCGGCACACCAGGTTGGACAGGGCTGGGCTGGTGGGCGCTCCCGTGGGCAGCGCTCCACGGCATGTGGTCAGCCTCTTGAGCAGCCAGGTCACCTGGCGGGGGTATCCCAGCCGGGCAAACAGTCCGTGAATTCGCTGGGCGCCAATGCTGGGAAAGAAATCCTCAATGTCAAGTTTGACGACCACTTTTTGACCCACATGCCGGCGGCTGTTGGTGAGGATGGAGTGGTGAGGGCGGAAGCCCTCCGCGTGAGGATTGAGAGGAACAAAGGCAAGGATCTCGTCAAGAATGGAGCGTTGAGTGTTCTTCAGCAACGGTTGAGGAGCTTGAAGGGTGCGAAGGGACCCGTCCCTTTTGGGAATCCGGAATGCGTGGTATTGGTTTTCGGCGCTGGCAGCCAATTGATGGAGCTGCTTCGGTGTGAGCGAGAGCGTTTTGGCCAAGTGGTCCGGATTGAGGATGAAGACCGCACCCTGTTCATGAATGCGCTGGCAGTATGCGGCCATGAAGTCGAGAGCCGGTGGGGGAAGGTGCTGGTTTTGGAATAGAAACTGCCGGACACTTTTGCCAAGGCGTGAAGGCCGTGAGGGAGGCAGCTTGACGGGGCCGCCCCGGTCCAGTTCCATGGCGGCGAAGGCTTCGATGAGATCGACCAGCTCTTGCTCGACTCCGGCCTGTTCATTGACCAGCCTCAGGTTCTCGAGATAACAGTTCTTTTTCTCAGGCGAAATTTTTTGCATGGGCACCCCATTGATTGAAAAAATTGACGCCGGGACCCGTCATTACTTTTCACTCAACCACGGGGAGAGAGTCCCCGTGGTACGGAGTATGTAAACGTCCCGCATGGCGTACCGCCATGGCAAAATCTCTAAAAAAGGAATCCCGGCGTCAAAAGTTAAGGCTGGTCAGGGAAAAGGTGCTCCTGTTGTGGCCCGGCAGGTTTTTCCCCTTTGGAAAAGGAATCCGAAAGCAGGTGCCCTGTTCAGGCTGGTCCTGATGGCACATCGCTGCGTCCCGGGCCAGGCATTGCAAGTACTCGTGGCACGGAAGGTTGTGTTTCAGGGTCGTCAGATCCACTCCGCAGTTGGTGCAATAACGGACGGGTTCACGGAGCAGGGAGAGGAGGAGCCCGCTTGGGGCCCTGTGTGGCGCTCCGCACCGCCCACAGTGCAGCGAGGGGTGGTGTTTGATGGGCAGCCAGAGAGAACCGAGACAGATGGCCGTGCCTGCGGTTCCTTGCATGAATTGCCGTCGATTCATTCCTGCTCCAGTGGGTGTGGGGGGAGGAAAAAGACCTTTTGGCGGAGTGCTCCATAAAACTTTCCTTTATATAAGTAAAAAGCAATACAAAAGTCAAGGTGTTTTTGAGTCGTTTTGTAAAATCCCATAAAATGCCCGAAACAGTAGAAGAATTGCCTTGGCAGGGGAAGGTCGCGTCACGTGAGGGAAGATTCAAAAAATTTGTCTTTGGAGCGGCTTTGCCAAAAAGTGCCCTTCCAGTTGATTTTGGCAGTGAATCGTTCTTCGAATGGGCCTGGAAAGTTTGGGAGTGTGGCGGCCGGGCAAAGCACCGCCAGAGCACGCCACACGCTCTGTCTTTTGCAGGAAGAGCAGAAGCCTGGGCTTGATTTTGACCTCAAAAATTGAACTATAGCACCAAATATTGGGCTGTTTGGGGATCTTTCCTGCAGAATCTCAATGGGTTGACTTGGTCCGACCCCGGAAACGAAGCGACTTGGTCCGACCCCGGAAACGAAGCTTCGCAATGGGTTGACTTGGTCCGACCCCGGAAACGAAGCTTCGGGGTTCCGGTGAAGGGTTGGTTATTCCACGGCTGTGGAACATGCCCGGGGTGGAGCTGTCTCGAGGCCAGGGTTCGGGTTGCTGTGCAGCAGACCTTTACCTGGCCTGAGTTTCCTTATTTTTTCTTGAAAACGATCAACGGGCAGTTCTTGCAGATATCGGCCCCGGGGAATCCGTCGCCGGGGCGGGTGATGGAACTGCTGCTGGCGCGGATGCGGTCCATCAGGCGGTTGACCACTGACGTGAACTGCTTTCCGGGAATCATAACGTTGATCTCCCCCCGTTCGGTCTTGCCGGCGTTGTAACTGCCTGAGCAAGCGGGCAGCATGTTGAACGTTTGCTCGATCAAGGAATAGACGTTGCCGCCGCAAGCCGACGAGTTCATGGTGATGCTTGGGCGCAGCGGATGAGTGTCCGTGGCCGCCATGTAATCCACTGCCAAATGGTAGGCCTGCATGTTGTCGCAGTAGAAATGGACCGTGTCAGGTTCGTAAAGGCCATCCACTTTCCCCAGCGGGGCCAATGCGACTCCAAGCAAGCCCTGCGGAAGGCGGGGTTTGGATTTCACGAAGCGCTCAGCCTGATCCAGGTCCCGGGTGTACTTGGCGTGGCTCTTGATTTCGTCTTTGTCCAGATCTTTCCAACCGAAGCTGTACCGGGCATTGGTGCAGCCCAGGCCGTTGACGTCCGAGAAGACGATCTGTCCCTTCATGCGCGCTGCCAGTTCCCATTGACAGAAGGTCATGGGCTTGACCGGGGTGTGGATCTCGCCGGCATTTTTCTGGAAGTGGTCCAACTCCGCTGAGTCAAAGAAGAACTTGACGGCCACAGGGTAATGATAGAGCCGCAGTTCCTTCATCAATAAATCCTGCATTTCTTCATAATTCATAGCGCATTCCTCCTGTTGAAAATATAAAGTGTCGCGGTGAACCGGCTGCCCGAAATGAGTTATCCTGACGAAATTTTAATATTATCCAGCGTTTTAACAAGCGAGAGACTCGGTGTGCGTGTGGGCCGGGTGGTGAATGAAGCCTTTTTTGCCGCATGGGAAAGACCGGCCGGGGTGGGGTTTTGCAGGCTGTTCAAGATGAACTCATCA
This sequence comes from Syntrophobacteraceae bacterium, assembly GCA_003566995.1. Taxonomy (GTDB): domain Bacteria; phylum Desulfobacterota; class Syntrophobacteria; order Syntrophobacterales; family Syntrophobacteraceae; genus SLCH01. The sequence continues at coordinate 1,950 of PXBG01000108.1, read as the reverse complement.
GCGTCCGGTGCCGGTGAATTCAACGCCGGCTTCGCGTTATCTACCCAGCTATCCCAAAGGTGCGAAATCTGGTGAGACTCAGCACTCGGATCAACCCTTCGGGATTTTCCCCCACTTCAGCACGTTCATCCGCATCTCATTCCAGTGGCTTGTGATTCATGTTTTTCAAGCCTCAAAAATTCTTTCAAAATTCATTCTATCACATGTTCCCCCATTTGTGAGTTCTAAAACTCATGCAGCTCCTTTGATAGTTTTGACCCATGGAAGCTGGTTTTCCGATCAAAATTACCTTTTTGCATTTATTGGAAAATGGTGATTAGAAATCTCCGTTGATTTGATGTGCACGGTTGTCGGGAACTCATTGCTTTCATGGAGGGGAAATGGATATGGGCAAGAACTGGCTGGCCACACGATGGGGGGTTATCGGTGTGGGGGTGCTTATCGGAGTCATGGCTCCTTTGCTCCAGTATTGGGGCAACCCCGGCAACATGGGGGTCTGTGTGGCCTGTTTTGAGCGGGACATTTCCGGGGCTCTGGGTTTTCACCGGGCTTCGGTGGTCCAGTACATGCGCCCGGAGATCATCGGTTTTGTCCTGGGATCCCTGATGGCCGCCTATCTCTTCAGGGAATACCGGTCCAGGGTCGGGTCGGCGCCCATCGCACGCTTTGTGCTGGGCGTTTTTGCCATGATCGGAGCACTGGTGTTTTTGGGATGTCCCTGGCGCGCCGCTCTCCGCCTGGCGGGCGGTGATGGAAATGCCATCCTGGGCCTGGCCGGCCTCTCTTTTGGAATCTGGGTGGGAACGCTCTTTCTGAAATCGGGCTACAACCTGGGGCGCGTGCAGAAAACCCACGCCAGTGTGGGATGGCTTCTGCCCCTGACCATGTTGGGATTTCTCGCGCTGATGCTCATCTTTCCCAAGGTGCCTGGCGAGGCTCAAAGTGGCGTTCTCTTTTACAGCCAAACGGGGCCGGGTTCCATGTATGCTCCCCTGGCCGTGTCACTGGCTGCGGGGCTGCTCATCGGTTTTGCAGCGCAGCGAAGCCGCTTTTGCACCATGGGAGCTGTGCGCGACCTGATTCTCTTTCGTCAGACCCACCTTTTTGGAGGCTTTGTCGCCCTGGTGGTCTTCGCCTTCATCACCAACCTGGTTCTTGGGCAGTTTCATCCGGGCTTTGCGGACCAGCCCGTGGCCCACACGCTGCACCTGTGGAATTTTGCGGGCATGACGCTCGCCGGCTTGGCCTTCGCACTGGCGGGGGGCTGTCCCGGGCGGCAGCTCTTCCTGGCCGGGGAGGGGGATGGCGATGCAGCCGTTTTCGTCATGGGAATGATCGTGGGTGCAGGTGTGGCTCACAATTTCGGGCTCGCCAGTTCCCCGGCGGGACTTGGTCCCTACGGGGCCGCGGCAGTGATTGTGGGCATGGCCGTGTGTCTTTTCATCGGTTTCACCATGCGGCAGACAGGGCGTTGAGGGAAGCCTGTTTCAGAAGGGGCAAAAGGGCATTGTGGATGTCCACGGGAGCTGTGGACCTGTGAACAATTGTTTCTTCATGAATATAACGGTTGCAAACGGAAAAATATTCCACGAGAACGATCAGCGAACGAGGAGATGAAAAATGGCCGTGACCATCGATGCGAGAGGTCTTTCCTGTCCCCAGCCCGTCCTTGCAACCCTCAAGGAGATCAAGTCCGGTTCGGACCCTGAGATTGTCATCCTGGTGGACACGGACACTTCCAAGGAAAATGTCAGCCGTGCAGTGGAGAGCCAGGGCTGCACCGTCAAAGCGGTGCAGTCGGAAGAGGAGGGCTACAAAATCCTGGTCACAAGAGAGTAATAATGGGCTTGGTGTCGTACCTGAAGTCAAAATTCAAGGAATGGACCCGCCACGGGGAAAAACTTCCCGGAGTGGATCGTGGTATTCTCATCTATGAAAACACCAGTGAGG
>PXBG01000111.1 GCA_003566995.1 Syntrophobacteraceae bacterium | reverse complement strand
CTCCTTCATGCGAGCCTGAAGCACTTGCCTTCGGAACCTCTTTTGGACAAAATGGCCATGATGGGGCGTTTGCTGGGGGTCACGCGCCTGCTGGACATTCGTCTTCATGACCAGAAGGAAGTGGAAGAACTGGCCGCAACTTTTTTGGGATGATGGATCATGTATCACCTGACCTGGGTCACGGAACAGCTGGCTGTCGGGCACGCCCCCATGTCTTATGCGGAACTCGATTCCCTGCGCGACCAGGGAATCCATGCCATTGTGAACCTGTGCGGCGAATACTGCGACCTGCACCAGATTGAAATGGATTATGGCTTTGAAGTTTTCTACCTTCCCGTGGAAGACGATCGGGCCCCTGAACTGGAAGCATTGGAGAAGGCCCTGGACTGGCTGGACGAGGCCATTTACCTGGGCAAAAAAGTCCTCGTTCACTGCCGGCTGGGCATCGGGAGAACAGGGACTTTCATCACCTCATACCTCCTTCGCCGGGGATTTGGCCTGAGACTTGCCGAGAAAAGGCTGAAAAAGCTGCGTTCAACCCCGAGCAGTTTTTCCCAGTGGTGGTTTCTTTTCAGGTATGGAAAGCGATCCGGAAAGCTGGCCATTCGGGAACCCTCTCTCGAAGGGGCCCGGCTTGTGGATCTGAGCACCTATTTTGGCGAATATGAAGCGCTCGCGGAAAAAGCTGATGAAGCATTCCGTGAGGCTTCTGCTCACTCCCCCGAACTTCGGAGCTGCGGCCTGGAGACGGACGCCTGCTGCCGAAAGCACTTGAGCCTGCAGTTTATTGAGGCAGCGTACCTCAACCATCACCTCAATCGAGCCCTTTCCAGTGAAGACCGCGAAAAGGCCATTCACCGGGGCGGGGAAATGGGGCGGCGTCTTCGCGGCATGGCTCAGGTTCCCACCGGGGAACTCACTGAGTCCACAGAAGAAACCCCTTTCGAAGGGGAAGTCCTTTCGGGCTCGGGTGAAGCGGATGAGTACCTGTGCCCTCTCAATGTGGACCAAAAGTGCATTCTCTATTCCCGTCGCCCTGTTGCGTGCCGTCTTTTTGGCGTGCAGGAAAAGGGAACGGCAGCCTTCGGCCACCACAGGCAGGAGATCAACCTGGCCCTTTACGAGATATCACGCAGCCTCTTTTTTGCCCTCAACGGAACTTTTCTGGAAGGAAGGAGTTTTGTTTTTCCCATGCCCCATGTGGTTTCGGGCCGGTTCATCCAGGATTATTTCGCGGTGCTGGTGGAAATGGCCTCCTCCGGGAAAGCCTCTTTCCCGCCGTGATTTCGGCGCCCCTGCTTCTTGATTCGCAACAGTCCGGGACTCTTGTGAAAATACATGAAGGGTGAATCCACGTTGCAGGCCATGAAGCACTTTTCCAGGTCGTCAAAGAGCACCTGCCTGTCGGGCCATGTGAACTCCTTTTCCCGTTTCTGCATTTCCTTCCATTCCCCTTCGATCCCTTCAGTGTTCTGCAGAATGTTTTTTTTCACATCGTCGCAGAAAAACATGGCGCAGGAGATGGGCCTCACTTTCCAAAGGCATCCGGCGGGTCCCGCATAGACGCATTTTCCCGTGGTGTTGGGCATGGTCAGGGGGCTGAGCAGGGAATCCATATCTTCTTCATCGGAAAAGAGGACCGTGATCACCTGGTCACCAAAGAAGGTGAAGATGCTCTCGAAACCGCAGCAGGCACTGATGCCTTTTTCAAAGCAGGCCGTGGTGCAGTGGCCATCCACATGGCGTTTGTGAAAAAGATCCAGCTCTTCCCTGAAGCGAAGGTATGGGCGGGCGGTTTCTCTGAGGCGCTGCAGCTCTGCTGCATCCATGGCCCCCATGGCTTCCAGGATGGCCCTGAAGCTCGTCCACTGGTCCAGGTTGTAGGAACTGATCCCCCTGGGCCTTTCTCTCCTCTGCCATCTCCTGTTTTTCTGCATGACCCTTCCTCACCTCCTCATTGTGGAAAAAAAGGAAAGTCCACCTCGAACACGAACAGGTAAAAGTGAAAGGGTTCCATGAAAGCGTAGACCTTGTGTTCCGTGGCCTCGATGATTTCCTGGTCGCCGGTCACGAGGAGGGCATTGCGATCCTTCCTTCTTCTGATGGCCTGGATGATGAAATTGTCCGCATCCACTCCCCGGACCTTGTCCGTATAAATGATTTCCATATTTTTCATAGGGTTCCGGTCGTGTTCCACGCCATCAAAAACCAATTGCACTCTCTTGAAGAAGTGGCTTTTTCTGTGCACTTTCTGAATGAACTCCTCCCGCAATTCCGCAAGGGAAGAAGAAGGCAGTTGACCCGCTCCCTGAGCATTCAGAATTATGTTGTATCCGTCCACGTACAAGTCGTGGTTTTTGCTTCGGCCACTGCGCACGAAGTCTTCAAACTCCAGAAGGGTTTTCCGTTGCGCTGAATCGCTGCGCGATGGTGGAAACTGTCCGTATAGGGGGGCAAAAATCTGATATTTTTTTGCCCGAATGGTTTCTCGAAGGTTTTCGGGATTGTCCAGAAAACCTTCACTTTCCAGGCGATTCACCACTTCTGTCAGCCTGGAGAGCCTGGGCACGCTTTCGAGGGATGCATTCAGAAGGCGAATGTGCTGTTCGAGCGACTGAGAGGAGATGCTGGATGGCAGATCTCGCAAAACCTTCTCCACTCCCGGTGTTTCCAGCAGGCTTTTTTTTTCTCTTTCCAGCTCTCCTTTGGCTTTGACCAGCTCCTGGTGCACAAACATGGACTGGTCATGAATGTTTTCCATCTCCTCGAGCAAGCTGTTCACTTTCAGGAGCTTTTGGCGCACATGGGCCACCAGGCCGTATTTGTCGTCCGCTTCCCTTTGAAGCTTGAGGGCACGGTGTGCGCGGGCCAGAACCTGGTCCAGCCGGTTTCCTGCCTCCTCCAGGACTGGCAGGTCGGTTTTTTGAAACCGTCCATACCAGGCTTCGTGCTGTTTTCTCAGGGCTTCTTCCAGTTCCTTTTGAAAGTTTTTTTGAAGCTCTGCCAGGCTGTTCCGGGACTCTTCCGCTTCGAGCCTGTACCGCTGTCCCTGTTCCCGGAGGGCCCGCACTTCTTCATGAGCGCTGGACAGCTTCTTTTCCAGCCGTTTTCGGGCTTCATTGTCCCCGTGACCCTTGGATTCCTTTCCGCCTGGGGAAGAAGGGGGCTCCCTTCTCACTTCTCGGCCCGACAGCCAGGGACCCGTAAGCTCTTCCATCCATGGGGCCAGCTCGGGGGTTTCCTTAATGATTTCAAGCCATAGATCGAACACAGGGACCAGGGGCTCCAGCACTTCCAGATCCAGATCCCTTTTCCAGAAATCACCTTCGGTGATGCGGGAGCGTATTTCATCATTCACACAGCCCAGGAGGTGCAATCCTGCCAGGAGCCTTTCGGGTTTCAGCAGGTTTTTGAGGTGCACAAAATTTTCCAGAATGAATTCCCGTTGAAGCATTTCCAGGAAGGCCATGAGGGAGAGATTTTCCTGACCCCATGCCTGCAGGGTTTCCTCGAGCAACGAGGAGTGCTGCTCGAGGATTCTGCGCAGCCGCGTGGTGATCTGCGGTTGGTGGATCACTTTGGGGAGCCTGCTGGGGCGGCCTGAAAAGCCTTCCAAAACCTGGTTTCTTAAGTTAGGGTTGTGCTGCAAAAAGCGGGACCATGAAGCAGGTGAAATGTCATGAATGATGACGTCAAAAAAGGATTGCGGCAGTTGAATGGATGAATCGAAGAGCATGGAGGACATATTCATGAGTGAAGTGTCATTGGTTTTCGTGACGGCGGGCAATGAAAAAGATGCGTTGGCCATTGCGGAAAAGCTTGTGGAGGAGAAGCTTGTGGCCTGCGTCAATGTCGTTCCTCAAATCCGCTCCGTCTTCTTGTGGAAAGGGGAGGTGTGCCGTGAGCCTGAAGTCCTCATGATCATGAAAACGCCCACGTCCCTTTTCCCTTCCCTTCAAAAGAGAGTGAAAGAAATCCACAGCTATGAAGTTCCGGAAATCATCGCTTTTCCTGTTTCCCAGGGGCTTCCCCAGTACCTTCAGTGGGTGGTGGAGAGCACGGAGGCCAAAGGCTAGCTCTCCGGACAGGGTGCCCTGGGGGGCATCATTTCAAGGACGGCGCCTTCCCATGCCTTCACGGAAGCTCATGCTCCGTCTCCCTTCAGTCTGATTCCCACGGAGGCTGCATGTCCCTCCAGTCCCTCCAGGCGGGCCAGCTGCATGATGGCGCGTCCATCCTGTTCGAGGGTTTCACGGGAATAAGAAATGACGCTGGTGCGCTTCATGAAACTTTCCACACTGAGAGCGGATGCGAACCGGGCCGTGCCCGCCGTGGGCAGGACGTGGTTGGGGCCTGCAAAATAGTCCCCCACCGCTTCGGGCGTCCAGTCTCCGAGGAAGACGGCTCCCGCGTTTTCCACCTTTCCCAGGCAGGACCAGGGGTCTTTCACCTGCAGTTCCAGGTGCTCGGGAGCGAGGTTGTTGGACAGGGCAAAAGCCGCATCGAGATCGTGCACCATGAAAATGGCTCCGAAGTTTTGAAGGGCTTGCCGGGCCGTGTCCCGCCGCGGGAGGTTCTCCAGCTGTTTTTCCAGCTCCAGAACAGTTTCGGCGGCAACTTTTCCGTCTGTGGTGATCAGAACCGCGCTTGACATGGAGTCGTGTTCCGCCTGGCTCAGCAGGTCCGCTGCGATGTGTGCCGGTTTGGCGCTTTGGTCGGCGATGATGAGGATTTCACTGGGGCCGGCGAGCAGGTCGATGCCCACCTCTCCCGATACCAGCCTTTTGGCGAGGGCCACATAAATGTTTCCGGGTCCAACCACCACATCCACACTTTTGATGGAAGACGTTCCGTAAGCCAGGGCTCCGATGCCCCAGGCGCTGCCCACTTTGTGTATGCGCGTGGCGCCCACCTCCTGGGCGGCCACCAGAAGGTGAGGGTTGACGGAGCCGTCTTTTCTGGGGGGGGTGATGAGCGCCAGGTCTTTCACTCCCGCGAGCCTGGCTGGAAGACCATTCATGAGGACCGAAGAGATGAGGGGGGTTTCCCCTGACTTGCCCCCGGGAATGTAAAGCCCCGCAGCCGATACAGGCCGCACCATTCGCCCGAGGAAGGTGCCGTCGGGTCTGGTGAGAAAATGAGACGATGGCAGCTGCTGGCGATGGAAAGCTTCGATGTTGGCGATGGCCTGACGCAGGTTGGCAAGAAAGGCTTCGTTCACCTCCCGGTAGGCGGCCTCCAGTTCTTGTTCCCCCACTGTGAGCTCATCCACTCCCATTTGGGGCGCGTCGAACTGCCGGGTGTAGCGGACGAGGGCTTCGTCACCATGCTCGCGCACCTGTGTGAGAATTTCAAGCACTCGTTTTTCCGTTTCAAAATCCACACCCGGTTTGCGCGTGGCGATGAGGGCCAGCTTCGTTTCTCCTTCCGGGGAAGGGTGGGGCAGCACTTTCAACACGTCATCGATCCTCCATGGCCACAACGAATGCGTCCCGGAACCCCGAACTGCGAAGCCTTTGCCTTTCCTGTTCGGCCAGCATCAGGTCCCTGTATTTTCCGACCTGGACCCGAAAAAAGGTTCCTTCTTCACTGAGGGCCTGCTGTATGTGGACCACCTGATTGCCGGATCTCATGGCTTCCTGCAATCGGTGAGCGTTGCTCCGGTCTTTGAAAGATCCGATCTGTATGGTGAAGTTCCCATATCGAAGAGAGGGGACGTTCTCCGCCCTCCAGTGGGTGCTGGTCCCCTGGCGTTCCTCTGTGGCCAGTTGCACCGCTTCAACACGCACTCGAGCGAGTCCCTGCCGCTTGGTGTCCAGTTCCCTCGCGGCGGCGCGGGAGAGATCGATGATTCGCCCTTCCACAAAGGGACCCCGGTCATTGATTCTCAATAGGGTGGATCTGCCGTTTTCCAGGTTGGTCACCTTGACGTGCGTGCCCATGGGAAGGGTTTTGTGCGCTGCCGTCATGGCGTGCATGTCGTAGCGTTCGCCCGTGGAGGGGGGCTTTCCGTGAAAGCCGGGGCCGTACCAGCTGGCGAGCCCTTCTTCCACATAGCCCGCCGCCGTGGGAATGGGATAGTACCAGATGCCGCTGATCTGGTAAGGCCTTTGAGTGCGCACTGTGCCTTCCATGAGGGGAAAGGGTTCCTGAGAGGGCGGTGGAGTCCGCTCTCCGCAGCCAGTCAGGAAAAAGGCCAGGACCATGACCGCAAGAAGTTCTTTGCGCAGGAAAGCTCTCACTTCACACTCCAACCTGGTGGTTTAGCGTTGGGGAACAGCGCCTCGGGAACTTTCATCCTCCTCCATCTTTGCCAAATCTTCAAAGCGTATGTCAATGCCCAGCACTCCCGCGATTTCATCCTCCGTGTTGGTGATGGGGGCAGAAACGGTGATGCACAGGGCTCCCGTGTAACGGGATGTGTAAAAATCCGTCACGTGAACCTTGCCGTTGCGCATGGGCTCGATGAACCAGGGCCTGTCAGACAGGTCGTCGCCCACCCGGGCCGAATCATACTTGGCCTTGTCCACGATGTGAGTGATGTTGCGCGTGGTCTTGCGACCTTCCGCGTCCACCACGTAAACGTACTGAATGAAAGGGTTCAGGTCCACCAGGGTCTGCAGCACGGGTTCCTGCCGTTCCGGCTCCATGCTCTTGATGGCATCGCTTTGCACCACCTCGTCCACCAGGTGGGCGGCCAGTGCGCGGGCACGCTGCTTCAACCGGTCGAATTCGCTCACGAAGAATTCGGGCAGGTAACGGCGGGCCCAGCGCTCCAGTTCCTCCGTGGAGATGGATGTGTTGCGGCCCTGGTCGTACTCCTGCATGATGCGCTTGTAGATCTTGACGACGCCGGGATGACGCTTGTCAAGTCTTCGGTCTTCATGGAGCCGAAGCCGCGTGTTCACCCAGTAGGCAACGCTGGCAATGCCGGACTTGTCCGTGATGATGATGCTGATGGGCCTGTTGAGCATGCGCCGCGTGTCGAACACGTTGTAGATTTCTTCGTGTTTCACCAGTCCGTCGGCATGGATGCCCGCACGGGTTGCATTGAATTCCTCGCCCACAAAAGGGTAGTTGGGGGGAATGCGGTATCCCAGCTCTCCTTGAAAATACTCGGCCATGTCTGTGATGGCCGTGGTGTCGATGCCCTGTGTGTTTCCATGAAGGCCGATGTGTTCGATGATCAGGCCTTCTATGGGAGCATTTCCTGTGCGCTCTCCAAAGCCGAGCAGGGTTCCGTTCACCCCGGAGCAGCCGTAGAGCCATGCTGTGCTGGCGTTCACGAGCACCTTGTGAAAGTCATTGTGACCGTGCCATTCCAGAAGATGCCCGGGGACCCCTGCGTCATCGATGAAAGCCCGAATCAGTTTGGGGACGCTGCGAGGAAGGGCGGCGCCCGGATAGGTGACGCCAAAACCCAGCGTGTCACACAGGCGCACCTTGATGTCCACGCCCGTTTCTTCCCTGAGCTTCATGAGTTCCATGGCAAAGGGAATGCAGAATCCGTAGATGTCGGCGCGCGTGACGTCTTCGAAGTGGCAGCGGGGAATGATGCCCTTGTCCAGGGCTGTGTGGACGATGTTCAGGTATTTTTTGAGAGCTGTTTTGCGGTCCAGTTGCAGCTTGAGAAAGATGTGATAGTCGGAAACAGAGGTCAGGATGCCCGTTTCTCCAATGCCCATTTCTGAAACAAGGTTCAGATCCGACTCCACTGCACGAATCCAGCCCGTGATGGCCGGGTAGGCGTAACCCTTGGATCGGCACAGATCCAGTGCTTCCCGGTCTTTGGCCGTGTAAAGGAAAAACTCCGCCTGGCGAATGACCCCCTGAGGGCCCGAAAGCCGGTGCAGCAGGTCGAAAATGGTGCCGATCTGCGAAACCGTGTAGGGAGGCCGCGCCTGCTGTCCATCGCGGAAGGTCGTGTCCGTGATGAACATGTCTTCCGCGGGATCTATGGGAAGAATCCTGCTGTCAAAGTCGATGAGTGGAACCTTCTCATAGGGGAAGATCTCCCGCATGAGGTTTGGTTCGGGAGTGTCAATGAGCTGAGGCATCCAGAACCTGGAATGCTCATGTTCGAGAACCCGCTTTTTGCTGCTCCACCGGGGCATGGGATCAGCTCCTCTTTATGATTTTTTTCTCTGCTTGAAAAAATTGCGCCTCGAACGGTTGGAAAAAGATTCACTTTTTTTCCAGTTCCACCTTCACGCACAGTTCCAGGAGCTGCCGAATGTCGGGTTCTGAGGGGGCGCCGCTCATGAGGCAGGTGGCCTTTTGAGTCTTGGGAAAAGCAATGACATCTCTTATGGAACTGCTCTGGCACAGGAGCATGACCAGGCGGTCGAAACCAAAGGCGATGCCGCCGTGAGGAGGTGCTCCGTGCTGCAGAGCCTCCAGGAGGAAGCCAAATTTTTCTTCGGCCTCTTCAGGACCGATGCCAAGGGCTCTGAACATACGCGTCTGAACATCCTGACGGTGTATGCGTATGGATCCGCCCCCGATTTCCGTGCCGTTGAGCACCAGATCAAAGGCGCGGCTTCTCACCTTGTCGGGCTGCTCCTCCAAAAGGTGCATGTCCTCTTCCATGGGGGCCGTGAAAGGATGATGCACAGCCGTGTAGCGTTTTTCTTCATGGTCCCATTCCAGCAGGGGAAAGTGCGTGACCCATACAAAATTATAATGCTCCGGGTGCACCATGTTCAACTGCTGTGCCAGGTGAACACGCAAATTGCCCAGGGAATCGTGAACAATTTTTCCCTGGTCAGCCACGAAGAAGATGATGTCCCCCGTTTCCAGTTGAGCCTTTTGGATCAATTCTTCTCGAATTCCTTCTGAAAGGAATTTGGCTATGGGGGACTGCCACCCTTCGGGAAGGATTTTGATCCAGGCCATGCCCTGGGCTCCAAAGACCTTCACGTATTCGATGAGGTCATCCAGCTCCTTCCGGGAAAGATTGGCTCCCTGGGGGACTCGCAGGGCCTTGACCATTCCCGCGCGCTCCACCGCCTGTTTGAAGACGCGGGCATCGGAAGCGGCCATGAGATCGGTAACGTCCACCAGTTGGAGGGGAATGCGGGTGTCGGGCCTGTCCGTTCCGTAAAGCTCCATGGCTTCTGCATGGGTCATTCTGGGAAAAGGGCTTTTCAGTTCCAGTCCTCTGGTTTCACGAAAAAGTTCGTTCACCCATCCTTCCATCAATTGGTAAATGGCTTCTTCGCTGACAAAGGACATTTCGAGGTCGAGCTGAGTGAATTCGGGCTGCCGGTCCGATCTCAGGTCTTCATCCCGAAAACACTTCACGATCTGAAAGTAGCGCTCAAAACCCGCCACCATGAGAAGCTGCTTGAAGATCTGCGGCGACTGGGGAAGGGCGTAAAATTTCCCCGGGTTCACACGGCTGGGCACCAGGTAGTCCCGTGCACCCTCGGGAGTGCTCTTGGTGAGCACCGGTGTTTCCACTTCCACGAAACCTTTTTGTGCGAAATAGCTGCGGGTGACCTGAGCCGCCTGGTGGCGGAGCAGCATGTTCCGGAACATGGACGGACGACGAAGGTCCAGGTAGCGATGGCGCAGGCGGATGTTTTCATTGGCCTCCAAGTCGTCTTCCACCTGAAAGGGGGGAGTTTTGGAAACGTTGAGGATTTTGAGTTCCAGCACGGCCACTTCGATTTCACCCGTTTTGAGACGGGGATTGGTCATGCCTTGGGGACGGAAGCGCACTTTTCCTCTGACGGCGATGACGTATTCGCTGCGAAGCACGTGGGCCCGGTTGTGGCTGTTGGCATCGATCTGAGGATCAAAGACCACCTGGGTGATGCCTTCCCGGTCCCTGAGGTCCACGAAGATGAGGCCTCCATGATCGCGGCGGCGCTGGACCCACCCTGTGAGGATGACCTCCGCGTCCAGGTGCTCTTTGCTGAGGAGGTTGCAGTGGTGGGTTTTGGTCCAGTCTTCAAAGGAATCCAGAGTCACTGATCCCGAACCGATGCTTTCCTGCGCTGTTTCCGTGTGATGTTCCACGTGATTTGCTCCCGTGTTTTCTTTTTTGCCGTTGACCGGCGCTCAATTCAAAATCCAAAGTTCACAGGTTTTTCATGGCCGCCGGCAGATCTTCAAGGGGGATTTCCTGCTGAGACTTGCCGGCCATGTTGCGAAGCTTGGCGACTCCTTTGTCCATTTCCTCTTCACCGAGAATGAGCACGTGGGAGACGCCGTATTTGTCCGCGCGGCGCATCTGGCTTTTGAGGCTTTTCCCTTCGTAGTCCATCTCCGTTTCCAGGCCTGCCGCGCGGAGCTCCTGCGTCAAAAGAAAGGCGTGAGTGCGGGCTCTTTCACCCATGGCTGCCAGGAAGATTTTCGGCATGCGGCGGGCTTCCTCCTGCTGCTGCTGCAGGAGGAGAATGAGCCGTTCCATGCCGATGGCGAATCCGATGCCCGGGATGTCCGGTCCTCCAAGGTCCTGCGCAAGCCCGTTGTAACGGCCTCCTCCCCCCACGGCATTTTGCGCTCCCAGCTGGTCGGTGATCACTTCAAAGGCTGTGCGCGTGTAGTAATCCAGGCCTCTCACCATGCGCGGGTTGATGAGGTAGGGAGTCCGCAACTGCTCCATGTGGTCCTTCACCCGTTCGAAATGGGTTCCGCAGGGTTCGCAGATGGAGCCCAGCAGGTGCGGCGCTTTCTCCAGGACCTTCTGGCAGCGCTCCACCTTGCAGTCAAAAGTGCGAAGGGGGTTGGTGTGGCGGCGCTTCCGACAATCGGGGCACAGGGTTTCCTGGTGTGTTTCCAGGTAACCCTGAAGGCGGACTTTATGCTCCTGCCTGCATTGAGGGCATCCCAGGGAGTTGATGTGCAGCACCACTCCCGACAAACCGATCCTTTCCAGGAACACTCGAAGCATGTACATCATTTCCGCATCGAGCATGGGGTCGTCCACCCCGAAAGCTTCCACGTCGATTTGGTGAAACTGTCGATAGCGCCCCTTCTGAGGTCTTTCACGGCGGAACATGGGTCCCAGGGCATAGAGCTTTTGCATGGTGAAATCGGCCTGAAGGTTGTGCTGAATGTAGGCGCGCACCACGGAGGCCGTGGCTTCGGGCCGCAGGGCAAGCCATTCGCCTCGGCGGTCTTCAAAGGCATACATCTCCTTTTCCACGATGTCCGTGGATTCACCGATTCCCCTGGAAAAAAGCTCCAGCTTTTCCAGCACGGGAGTGCGTATTTCCCTGTAGCCAAAGTTTTCCAGCACTTCCCGGGCCGTTGTTTCCACTTTTTGCCACCACTCCACCTGTCCCGGCAAGATATCGTTCATGCCCTTGACGGCCTGAATGCTCTCCATCGTCACCTTTCCTGAAAAATTTCTTAAAGTTCTCAGTGTTTTAACGTGAACAGAAACTTGTAGAAAAGGCCTCTCCAAAAGTCAAGGAAAACATCCTTTGTGGAAGTGTCGGCAGGGCGGAGCCCGATCCTGTTCCGGGAAGAGGTCAAAGTCAAAAAAGGTGGGATTTTAAAGGGTTGTGGTTCCATCGGAAGGGCCCCATGCCTGCAGCACCGCTCAAAAATGTTGAAAAAGGCATGAAAAGGAAGCCACCAAAAGCCTTGATTAAATATTCAAAATATCATTTTTCTCCCCGCGCAGAAAGAATTGAATTGATATAGGCAATACCGATTGGATAAATAGAGCGATGTTGGGTATTGATTATTTGTATTAAGGATGATGTTTGGAGTTTCTCGGAACTGCCGGAGGATTCATTCACTCTGATCTTCCGGGACAACGTCAAGAAAAAATGAGGTATAAATTCATGACTGAAGAGAAAGTGGACTGCCGGGGTTTGGCTTGCCCCCAACCGGTGCTCAAGGCGAGGGAGTTGGTTGACAAGTCCCAGATGAACTGTGTGCGCGTGGTGGTGGACAACCTTGCCGCCAGGGAAAACGTGACCCGCTTTTTGCAACACATGGGGTTTGAAGTGACGGTGGAGGAGCAGGGGGGGGACTTTGAAGTCAGGGGAGTGAGGGGTGAAGAAGCCCAGTCCTGCGAGGTGCTGCACCTTGAGGAGGGGACTGCACAGTCAAAAAAAATTGCCGTGCTGGTGGGTTCCAGTCACATGGGCCGGGGAGACGATCAGCTGGGAGGCAGGCTCATGTTCAATTTCGTGAACACGCTCAAAGAGATGGGGCCGGAACTGTGGCGTGTGATCTTCCTCAATGGAGGAGTGAAGCTGGCGGTGGAAGGCGCGGAGACCCTGGATGCTCTCAGGGGGCTTCAGGATGAGGGTGTGCACATACTGGTCTGTGGCACCTGCCTGGATCACTTTGGTCTTTTGGAAAAAAAACAGGTGGGCGAAACCACCAACATGCTCGACATCGTCACAGCCCTTCAACTGGCGGACAAGGTGATCAGCGCTCCCTGAAGATCTGAGGGTTCAGGGTGCATTGTTCCCCCTTTTGAACACCTTTTGGGTTCATTTTTGACCTGTTTTCCTTTTTTCCGTTGGGAAGTCTTTCGCTGTGAAACCCCATGAAAGCTTGCTTCGCAAGGTGTTCTTTCACGCTGGCACATGGCTCGCAACAGGAGAGTGTGACCCGTTCTCGGCGACCCATTCGAGTTGCTCTCAAGATCGGGTGCATTCACACATGAACTCCAAGCAATGAGAAGGAGGAAACAATGCCTGCAAGAGATGGAACGGGGCCATGGGGAAGAGGCCCTATGACGGGAAGAAGAAGAGGTTATTGTGCAACGGGGATGCCAGGACAGGGACCGGGAGGTTTCGGAAGAGGCAGTCGTTTCTGGCCCCCTTACGGGTTCAGCAAGGGGGCAGGCGCAGGAGCTGGCTGGAGAGGTGCTGGTCGGCGGACAGGCGGATCTTTTGCCGCACCGGCCCCTCAAGAGAACCTTGAAGAAATGAGAGAGGCGGCTCGTCAGCTGGAAAAGGAACTGCAGCTTCTCCACTCACGCATTGACGAGCGTCAGAAAGAAGAATGATTCACTCTTGCAGAGGAATGGGACCTTCCGTTCCTCTGTTCTTTTCAGGAAACAAGGCCTGCAGCATTCCATCACAAATGAAGGCCCTGGCGGTTATCTGCCCCTTGCCTCTCCTCATTTTTCATTCCTTTTTCCTATCTTCTGATAGAAATCCATTCGCATTAGCGATTTGAACCTTTTGCCGACAATGTTTATAGATGTGACCATGGATGGGTTTTGAGCCATCGTGGCTCTTGCTTTCCGGTGCACAGCATTTTTTCTGCAGCTTCAACATGTGATATTTTCAGGCACATAACAGGATGCGCGATGATCGGCACTCAGCCCAAGCTGGCTCTCTGCAATTTCATGGAGGACGTGGACGCGCTCAAAAGCTTTGCCTTTTCCGGCGGGTTCGATGGGGTGGACTGGACTTTCACCCTGGAAGATCTCCCTCGAAGTGTTTCCCAGGAAACAATGCTTTACGATCGCATCTTACGATTGAACCCTCTGGAGGTCCGCTATCACTGCGCTTTCAGGGAAGTGGATCTGGGGGATGTGGACACGGTCCGGGCCGCCGAGGCTCGCAGGATCCTGCAAAACACCTGCCGCCTCATTTCAAGGCTTGATGGGGAATGCATGACCATACACATGGGTCTTGGAAGAGATTCCATGGAAAACCTTCACTGGGAACGAACTCTGGAGTCACTGGGTGAGTTGGTGGAATACGGGCGAAAGCTGGGGGTCCGCGTCTGCCTGGAAAATCTCGCCAGCGGCTGGTCGAGCAGGCCCGAACTTTTCGAGCGGCTCATTCGGAAAACGGGTGCGGGGGTGACTCTGGACATCGGGCACGCCCGGGTGTGCCCCTCGGTGGAATGCCAGCAATACAGCTTTGAGGACTTTATCTTTCCTCACGAGCATCAGATCTTCAACGCGCACATCTATCACGAGGAGAGGGACGAGACCCACATTCCCCCCCGTTCGGTGCAGGATCTGGCCCCGCGTCTGGAACTTCTCATGGGGGGTCCCTGCGACTGGTGGGTCCTGGAATTGAGGGAAGAGGCTTCCTTGATGGCCACGCGCCGGATAGTGGAGGACTATTTTCAATCCCGGGTCTGCTTCCCCCATTTCCAGGGAGAGGAAGCTTTGAATTTGCCTGGCGCGGCGGTGGGTTTGTCTTGACCTGGCTCAGGGGAAACGGCGAGGTGGAAGCGGTTGTGGCCGTCCTTTCGAGAAGTTGCTGAAGGTTGCATCGAGTGCGGCCTGTGCCGGGAAGACTGCCCTTTTCTTCAAAAGCATGGTTTGCCCCGGTGGATTGCGGAGTCCTGCCTTTCCAGCCGTGAAGCGCAGCATGCCAGGGCATTTGAATGCAGCCTTTGCGGACTTTGCACGGCTCTTTGTCCTGTGCGCCTGGATCCCATGAAAATGTTTCTTCACATGCGCCGGGAAGCTTTTGTGAGGGGGCAGGGAGAGGATTCCCGGCACAGAACCCTTTTGAATTATGAAAGAAGGGGTGTTTCCCCGCATTTCTGTGGTCATTTTTTTCCGCCCGGTTGTGACACTGTTTTTTTTCCGGGGTGCGCTCTTCCCGGAACACGGCCCGGCAGGGTCTTTCAGCTCCTTGAGCATTTGCACAAAAGCCAGCCCTCCCTGGGGATTGTGTTGGATTGCTGCACCAAGCCTTCTCACGATCTGGGCCGAACGGGACATTTTGAAGCGCTCTTCGGCCATCTCAAAAAACAATTGTGGATGCGTGGTGTTCGAACGGTCCTGGTGGCCTGCCCCAGTTGCCACAAGGTGTTTAAGGAGCATGGCCGGGAATTTCACCTCGCCACGGTGTATGAGCGCTTGTCAGACCATCGGCCGCCCGTGCTGCCTTTGGGGAAAGAGTGTGTGACCGTTCATGATCCATGTGCCGTTCGGTTTGAAAGGCACGTGCAGGAAGCGGTCCGATTCCTGATCCGCGGATTGGGATTGACCCTTGAGGAAATGACTCACCATGGAGAAAAAACTCTGTGCTGCGGTGAAGGGGGAGCCGCCGGTTTTGTGGCCCCCGGCTTTTCCCGGCACTGGAAAAGCATGCGGAAAGAGGAAGCCAAAGGTTTCAGGATGATCACCTACTGTGCTGGCTGTGTGGACGCCCTGGAGTCTACGGGTCCCATCAGTCACCTGCTGGATCTGCTTTTTGAACCGCAGGCGTCATTGGCGGGGAAGGTGAAAGTCTCCCGAACGCCCATGACCTACTGGAACCGTTTTCGGCTCCGTCAAAAATTGAAAAAACGAATGCCTGATGCCCTCTGGTTCACACGAGCTTCCCGAACTGAGGGCCTGAACGGATGATGGCGCCTCATGTGCCGGACTGCCGTGGAAGGTGGTGAATGATGACAAGCTCTGAAAAAGAAAAAGGGGTGGTTCCCGTGCAGCTGGCGGCGACCGTGCGCGCCGCGGGTTGAGCGGCCAAGATAGGTCCGGGAGACCTGTCGGAAATCCTGAAAGACCTCCCTTTGCAGGAGGATCCCAACCTTCTCGTGGGGAGTGAAACATCCGACGATGCGGGTGTTTACCGCCTCACAGAGGACATGGCTCTCGTGCAGACCATCGACTTCATCACCCCCGTGGTGAACGATCCCCGCGACTTTGGACGAATTGCGGCGGCCAATTCCCTCAGCGATGTGTATGCCATGGGCGGCCGGCCTCTCACGGCCATGAACGTGGTCTGTTTTCCCGCCCAGACCCTGGACAAAAGCATCCTGGCAGAAATTCTGCGTGGCGGGCTGGAAAAGATTCACGAGGCGGGAGCCGTGCTCATGGGGGGCCACAGTGTGGAGGATCCTGAAGTCAAATATGGCCTTTCCGTGACGGGCATTGTTCACCCCCGGAAGGTTCTCACCAACGCGGGTGTGCAACCCGGGGACGCCCTTGTGCTGACAAAGCCCCTGGGAACGGGCATTTTGACCACGGCCATCAAGGCGGGGCTCATCTCTTCCGAGGCGGAGCGCCTGGCCATAGATGTGATGGCCGGACTCAACAGGTATGCCGCAGAGGCCATGGCTTCCTTTCCCGTCAATGCCTGCACGGATGTGACGGGGTTCGGACTTTTGGGGCATGCCCTGGAAATGGCCCTGGCCAGCAGGGTTGCCATCACCATTCACATGAAGGAAGTCCCTCTTCTGCCACAGGTCCTCGAAGCTCTTCAAACGGGCATGATGCCTGCCGGAAGTTTTTCCAACCGGAACTTCTGTGCCCGCCATGTGCAGGCGGCACCCTCGGCGGATTCCCTGCTCCTGGACGTCCTCGCCGACGCCCAGACTTCGGGGGGCCTTCTCATTTCTCTCCCCGAAAAGGAGGCCCCTGCCCTGCTGAAGGCCCTGGAAGCCCACGGTGTTTCACGTGCGGCCATCATTGGTCAAGCCCGCCGAGGAGAAGGAGAAAAGGGAGGAATCCAGGTGTTTTAGGCTCAGGTCTTCAAGGTGCGGGGGGCTCGGTTTCCAAAGTGCCTTCCTGTCTGTTGAAATGCTGTTTCAATCTGAGTCTTCATGCCTCAATAACGCTGCCAATCAGCGCGAACCCGGGAGTCGCCTGCATCCCTCTTGTTCGACGCTTCAAGTGTTCCTTTCGGTGCGCCCACTGCGAGTCCTGACCAGGCTGCCATGCAAGCCAAAGCGGCAAAACCCGGGTTGCTGCTGCCAAGGAAGCCCAGAAACCCCAAGAAACCTAATGCTCCAAGGAAACGGCTGTCACGTGCTTTCTCCATGGGCACATCCTTATAGTCGAACACCCCGGCATGGGGGTGAACATATGGGGTGCAAGTTCCCTTAACAGCAGCCCGACCTCTCTTGGATTCTACAGGCTCCTCAGCAATAACCCTGTGAGGGCTTACGTCTTGCCTGCAACCCTCCGGCGAGGGCTCTGGGGCAAATTTGGAGCGCAGCGGAAAATTTCTCCGACAGCAGCGCCTTCTTAGCGGCGCTTCTGATACAGCGCATAAATATACGGGCGTGGATCACCGGCAGGGGAAATGTATGTAAAGTCTTCATGTTGAACGAGTTTAAACTCTGAGCCCATGCGTTTTGTCATTTCTTCAATGGAGTAGCGATGAAGTTCAAGACCCGCACATTTTCGAGCCCCCATAGTCGAGAACTCTGCCAATAATGCATATCCTCCGGGTTTTATTCCCGACTGCAAGTTTGCAAAGTATTCTCGTATGTCGGCTTCTTCAAGCAGGAAATGAAGGACTGCGCGATCAATCCAAACATCAGCTATGGGAGTGCCTTCCGGTAGCGGTTTGGAAATATCATGGTGCAGCCATGTCAATCTGTTGCTGGTGCCAATCCGGTTCCTAAGCTTATTCAGGGCTTCATCGCTGATATCGTTCAGAACAAGTTCATACCCTCTTGCCAGAAGTTCATCGACCAGCATGGAAGTTCCTGCGCCTGGGAGAAAGACTGTCGCGGATTCTGCCAAGCGAATCTGATCGAGGAATTTCAACGTCTGTGAGACATCTTCCTCATACCAGCCGAGTTCGGAATCGGCTTTCGTGGAAAAGATCGCATTCCAATGTTCGTGTCGTGTGGTCATGATCTTCCTCGGGTTCCACCGTCAACAAAGGCGAACTTGGTAAACCCTGTGAGCGAAGGCTGGTTCCACGATATTTGAAAAACTCAGAAAACCAGCGTTTTATCAGCGGTTTCTACTTCCTTGGCTAAAGCATCCATGGTGCTCCTTTCAGCCCCTTCGAGAATTTCTGATTCGTCTATTCCTCTGGCATCCATACAAGTTCCGCACAAAAGGACTTTGCCTTTTGCGGCAACCCTCTTGAGCATTTTTTCTGCATTGTAATATCCGTCTGGTGTCTTCTGTCCTTTTTTGGCTGATATGACAGCGTCCCCCATCAGGAAGACCACCACATCGTGCTCGCTCTTGATCAAAGAATGAGCGAGACGCAATCCATTGTAAAGGCGTTCTGTTCCGTATGGGGGATCGTTGAAGATGATTAAGGATTTCATTGGCTCCTCCTCGTAATCGTAATCGCTAACATGGAGGATTGTATGGGGAGTGGGGGGCTTTCCCATTCCCCATACAATTTTGTTGAACTACGCCGCTTCGCCCGGGGACTATGGGGATTCAATCCACTTCCCGGCTGCCTGCGGCGACCTTTTCCTCGGGGCTGTAATTGGTGCGTTTTCTGCTCATGAAATTTTCCTCCAACGTCAGTCGTTAACGCATGCGAAGGAGAATTCCAATTCCGTCTGAAGCTTTACAAATCCTTAATATTTATCGGGCAATTTAATCATTAAGAGGTTCAGTGTGCGTGCTGGCCGGGTGGCGAATGAAGCTCTTTTGCCGCACGGGAAAGACCAGTCGGGGTTGGAGCTTTTCAGGCTGTTCCGGATGCACTCGCCAGGGTCCGGTTCCGGTGCATTCAGTGCCGTCTTCGCGATATTCACCCAACTGCCCCATAGGAGCGAAGTCTGGTGAAACAAGGCACTGGGAACAAACCCTTCGGGGCTTTCCCCGACTTCAGCACGCTCATCCACATCTCATTCCAGGGGTTCGCGATCCATGTTTTCACACCCATCTCAAAAATTTCTTCAAATCGAATTTTATCATAGGTTCCTCAATTTGTGACTTCTAAAGCTCATGCAATTCCTTTTGATACTTTTATCCATGTAAACTGGGGTTTCGACTGAAATCAAGTTCTTACACATGCTGGGACGTGCTGATTCGGGAGTCACCGTTGAATGGGATGCCCATGCATGTATGGACATAAACGCGTTTCCATATGGCGTGCTCGAGCACTCGGCTGACGGGTCCGTTGGCGGTTGACACAAGATCCTGTATAAACTTCAGGTGGAATTGGAATGCATTTGCCACTGTGGACCAAGAAAATGCTTTCGAGGAGGAAGAAAAGTCATGAGTTCAAAGGGGAGGGAAGGGGGCGTCGTTTACTCAACAGGGCAGGGCAGGATGTGTCCTGAGTGCTCCAAACCTGTGGCGGCCTGCGTGTGTTCTCAGACCAGGGCACCGATGGTCCGTGCAGATGGGGTTGTCCGGGTGGGCAGGGAAACGAAAGGCCGCAAGGGAAAGGGCGTCACGGTCATCATGGGCGCTCCGCTGGATGCCCGGGAACTCAAAAGTTTTGGAAAAGAACTCAAGGCGAAATGCGGGGCGGGAGGGACCGTGAAGGATGGGGTCGTGGAAATCCAGGGGGACCACAGGGAAACGGCGTTGGAAGAGTGCAAAAAGCGTGGTTGGAAAGTGAAGCTCATGGGCGGGTGAAAAGGGGCCCTTTCCCATAGGATTTCCATCGCCCGGATCACGCAAGCCCCTTTCATGCACGCATATGAAAAAACCCCTCCCGCATCCATCACTCATGCCGGCATTCCAGCGAACCAGGACCTTCGGCACCCTTGAAAAACATGCAAGAGGCTCATCCGAATCATCATGCGGGTCAAAGATTGAGACTACAGAGAAGCAGGTGCTTGAGGTATATTGTCCGGCAGCAGTGTGAAACCTGAGGCTGGCATTGGTATTGGCCGCGGGTTGTTTTTTCTGGGGAAACGGGAGATGCTTCTTCCTTGTCAAAGCACAGGAGTGTTTATGACCACAGTCAAGCCCGATGCGGGGGTCCGCAGGGCCATGCTTTCGCAGATGATTTTTATTCGCGCTTTTGAAGACCGGCTGGCCGAACTGGCCCCTCAAAAGGATGCTTTGCCCGGCATGCAGATACTGGCCACGGGCCAGGAGGCTGTTGCCGTGGGGGTGATGGCTCCCCTCGGTTCCGAGGATGTCATCATCACCAACCACCGCAGCCACGGCCATCTGCTGGCCCGTGGCGCCGATCCCGAAACCCTCATGGCCGAAATCATGGGCCGTGCCACGGGAGTCAACCGGGGCAAGTCGGGAACGCTTCACCTCATCGTGCCCCAGGTGAACGCTCTCATGACGAGCACGGTGGTGGGTGCCGGTCCTCCCATGGCGGTGGGGGCCGCCTTTGCCCAGCAGTACAGGGAGGAAAAGGCCATCACGGTGGTTTTTTTCGGAGACGGGGCCGCGGCGGAAGGGAGCGTGCACGAGGCCATGAACCTCGCGGCCATCTGGAAGCTGCCCCTTCTTTTTGTGTGTGAAAACAACTGCTGGGCCGGAGCCCAATCCCTTGCGGAGCACTGCGCCGTTGGAAACATCGCAGCGCGGGCGTCTGCTTATGGCATGCCCGGACAACTGGTGGACGGGAACAATCCCGATGAAGTCCTGGAGGCCGCCTCGCAGCTGGCGGGCCATTGCCGGGAAGGCCGCGGCCCCGCTCTCATGGAGGCCTTCACCTACCGCCTGCGGGGGCATGGAGAACACGATCGCCAACACTATGTGGATCCGGAAGAACTGGCCCTCTGGAAAGCCAAAGACCCCGTGACGACCTATGGAGTGAAACTCACGGAAGAAGGGGTGGTGGCGGTGCAGGACATTGAGTCCATGGAAAGGGAGGCCGGAAAACGTGTGGACGAAGCCGTGGCCTTTGGTCAATCCAGCCCTTTTCCCAAGCCGGAAGAGGCCTTGGAGCACGTGTGGGTGGAATCCCCCTGGGGCACGCCATAGAAGAGGCAAGGAGGATAATCAAAGATGCGAGAACTGCACACCGGACAGGCCATACAGGAAGCTCTGGCCATTGCCATGGACCAGGATGAACGGGTGTTCCTGGCGGGTGAAGGGGTTGGAACTTCCATTCATGACAACCCCCTCATGCCCACTTACGGGCTTCTCGACCGCTTCGGCAAAAAAAGGGTCAGGGACACCCCCGTGAGTGAGGCGGCCATCGCGGGCCTGGCTGTGGGGTCTTCCAACCTGGGGCTTTTGCCCGTGGTGGAGATCATGTTTTTTCCCTTCATCACACTGGCCTCGGACATGCTGGTCAACCACGCGGCCAAGCTCCATTACCTGAGCGGCGGTAAAAGCACCTTTCCCCTCACCGTGCGTGTGAAAGCGGGCCTGGGGTTTCAGGCGGGCTGTCAGCACTCACACAACCTGGAAGCCTGGATGGCCCATGTGCCCGGTCTCAAGATTGTCTTTCCCTCCAATCCCGCTGACGCCAAGGGTCTGCTCCTGTCCTCCATCTTCGATCCCGATCCCGTCATCGTGGTGGAGGAGATGGGCCTTTACTGGGCGAGCGGACCCACTCCCGAGGGAGATGTGCGGGTTCCCCTGGGGAGTGCCAAGGTCCTGAAGCCCGGGCGGGATGCGACCGTGGTGGCTTATGGCACACCCGTTTACGCAGCCCTGCAGGCTGCTGGTGCGCTGGAGGAACAGGGGATTGCCCTGGAAGTCATCGATCTGCGGAGCCTTGTTCCCCTTGACAAAAAAACGGTCCTGGAATCGGTGTGCAAGACGGGACGGCTCATCACGGTGCACGATGCCAACCGTTTCTGCGGGTTTGGGGCGGAACTGGCTGCCATGGTGGCGGAAGAAGCTTTCCACAGCCTCAAGGCCCCCGTGCGGCGGGTGGCGGGTCCCGAAGCCCCTGTTCCCATGGCACCTGTCCAGGAGAGCTTTTACAAGCCCAGTGCGGAAAAGGTGATGGAAGCGGTGCGTTCTGTTCTTTAGGATTCCATGGAGGGGAAGATGAACATCCTGGTCACGGGCGGGGCCGGCTACATCGGTTCGCACACCTGCAAGCTCTTAAGGAAACTGGGCCACAACCCCATCGTCTTTGACAATCTCTCCAACGGCTGGGCCGAGTGGGTCAAGTTCGGACCCCTGGCCTTCGGCGACATTCGCAACGAGGAAGCCCTCTACCAGGCCCTCAAAGGCTTTGATGCGGATGCCGTGATCCACTTTGCCGCCAAAGCTTACGTGGAGGAGTCCACGCGGCTTCCAGAAGTGTATTTTGAAAACAACGTGGGGGGAACGGTGGCTCTTCTCAAGGCCATGAAGAGGGCCGGCACGAAGCGCCTCGTGTTTTCCAGTTCCTGTGCCACCTACGGAAATGCCAGAACACCCACCATGAAGGAGGATCATGTCCAGGAACCCACCAATCCCTATGGGCTTTCCAAGCTCATGTGCGAACAGGTCATCCGGGAAGTGGCGCCGGTGGCAGGCATTCGCTACGCCGCCCTGCGGTATTTCAATGTCATCGGAAACGACCCGGAGGGAGAAATCTATGAACGGCACGAACCGGAAACCCACGTGCTGCCAAACCTCATGAAGGCGGTCATGACGGGGGGCACGTTCACCCTTTTCGGAACGGACCACCCCACGCCCGATGGTTCGGCGGTGCGGGACTACGTGTATGTCATGGACCTTGCGATGGCTCATGTGGAGGCGTTGAAGATGATCGAAGGCCGGGATCGCTTCATTTCCAATGTGGGCCGCGGCGAGGGCACTTCCGTGAAGGAGCTGGTCAAGGCGGTGGAGGAGGCCGTGGGCAAGAAGGTTCAGGTCGAGGAAAAGCCCATCCGCCCCGGAGATCCCCCCGCGCTGGTTGCGGACAACCGTTTTCTCAAGACCTGGTTTCCCCGCACCTTCATGGGCACCGTGGACGTGGCCCGCATGATGGCAGGTGTTTTCAGATCTCAATGATTCCCTCTACTCCGTTCACGGCGGCAGGTTCGGCAACTCCCCGTGTCCGGGGGGGCTTTGCGGCAACCCGTGAGCTGAGCCCCATCAAGGACTGGCTCCCTTTGGCATGAAAAAGGGGCCGGTCTCGCAAAAAGGGGTCCTCCTGCTTTGAGGCTGCTTTGGAAGCTTGACCCGCTGCACATCGCATGTTAATTGCCATCGACCGATCTGTTTGAAACCCCCTCAGAATACGACTGGCTGGCAATCCCTTCATGAACGACAATGTGGAAATCCGTGGGATTTTCAAGGTCCCGGATTTTTGCCCGAATCGTGAAAATGAGGAAAAAATTGCAGTGAGACAGAGGCCATGTTTTGGCCCTCGAGTGTGATCACCTGCGCAAAAGGCGAGCCCGAGCGGCTCAGCTTCATGGCATGAGGACTCCATTGTGCACGAATTGTCCATCGCTCAAAGTCTTCTGGAAATTGTTCTGGAGGAGAGCCGCAAACACGGGATGACAAAAGTTCGGGTCATCAGGCTGCAGGTGGGGGAACTTGCAGCCGTGGTCCCTGATTCGCTCCTGTTTTGTTTTGAAATGATCAGTGAGAACACGGCGGCATGTGGAGCGATCATTGAAATAGAAACGGTTCCCGTGGTGGCTCGCTGTTCTCAATGCCAACTCCTGTTCCAGGTGGAAAATCATGTGTTTGTCTGCCCCGAATGCCAGGTGCCGGTGATGGAGCTGGTGAGTGGCAGGGATTTGTCCGTGATGAGCGTGGAAGGGGAAAGGGAGGAAAGTGATGGAGCACATTGAAGTGCCTGTTGTTCGAAACATTTTGCAGGCCAATGAAAGACTGGCTGCCTCTAACAGAAGGAGATTCCAGGAAGCGGGCATTTTCGTCATCAATCTCATGAGTTCACCGGGAGCGGGCAAGACATCCCTCCTGGAAAAGACCATTGACGGCCTTGCCGGGCAGCTCCGCATGGCAGTGATCGAAGGGGACATTCAGTCGAGCCATGACGCGGAACGCATTCGCACCAAAGGGATCCAGGCCGTGCAGATCAACACAGAGGGCGGCTGCCACCTGGATGCCAACATGATTCAGATCGCCGCCGAGTCTCTCGACCTGGAAAACCTCGATGTGCTCATCATCGAAAATGTGGGAAACCTTGTCTGTCCTGCGGAGTTCGATCTGGGAGAACACGACAAGGTGATGATACTCAGCGTGACCGAGGGGGATGACAAGCCCCTCAAATACCCCCTCATGTTTCAGCTTTCTTCCGTGCTGGTCATCAACAAGGTCGATCTGCTCCCCTACATCGACTGCGATGTGCAGGTGATTCGTGAACGAACACGCCAGCTCAATGGGAATCAGGAAATCTTTGAGGTTTCCTGCAGGTCGGGTGTTGGAATGGATTCGTGGTTGGAATGGCTCAAAAAGAGGGCTCAAAGGGTCAAAGACCAGCTTTCACGCCGGGGCGAAGCCTGAAGCTTTCTGCCGGAATGGCTGGTTTTTCTTTTCAAGGGATGACCAGCTTTATTCAGGTTTTCTTTTGCGAAAGTGGAAACTGCCTGTGGATTGGGGAATCAGCGAGAACCATAGACGCGTGTTGATCAAAGTCCAGGGGATCGTCCAGGGAGTGGGGTTTCGGCCTTACATTTATCGCCTGGCCCGGGCCCATGGAATTTGCGGATGGGTGCGCAATGACTCCACGGGAGTGGAGGTGCTGGCGTCCGGTCTGCCTGCTTCGGTAGAACGCTTCATTGAGCAGATTCCCCGCTCGGCCCCGTCCCTCGCACGGGTGGTGCACTGCCGGACGGAGGATGCTCCTTCCGTTGCGAAGGGAGCCTTTGAGAGTCACTCCCCGGAAGGTTTTTCGATCCTTCCAAGTCATGGTGCCATGTTGCGGTCCACCCTCATTTCGCCGGACGTGTGCACTTGCGGGGCCTGCCTTGGGGAACTTTTCCATTCCGGGGACCGCCGGTTCCGTTATCCTTTCATCAACTGCACTCACTGCGGTCCCCGCTACACCATCATCCGGGACATTCCCTACGACCGCGCGAAAACCACCATGGCCCCTTTTTCCATGTGTGATGCATGTCGCAGGGAATATGAAGACCCGCTTCACAGAAGATTCCATGCGCAGCCCAACGCCTGCTGGGAATGTGGGCCCCGGGTCTGGCTGGAAGGCAGGGGAGGAAACAGGCAAGGGGCTGGCGATGCGGCTGTGCGGCAAGCGGTGGACCTCCTGGCCCGGGGAGCCATTGTGGCCGTCAAGGGGCTTGGAGGGTTTCACCTGGCTGTTTCCGCGGCCAGCGAGGAGGGTGTCCAACGCCTGCGCAGCCGCAAAACTCGGGAAGAAAAGCCCTTTGCCGTCATGTTCTCAGACTTGGAAGCTCTGGGGCGGCGCTGTCATCTCAACCAGGTGGAAAAAGAACTGGTTTCGGGCGCGGCGAGGCCCATTGTTCTCCTGGATCGCAAGCCGGAAGAGGGGCTTTTGCCCCTGGCTTCCAGCGTGGCGCCGGGAAACCGCTGCCTGGGAGCCTTTCTTCCCTGCACGCCCCTTCACTTCCTTCTCTTTCATGAGGCTCCCTATGACGCTCTCGTCATGACCAGCGGCAATCAGAGCGATGAGCCCATTGTCACCGAAAATGAAGAGGCAAGGAGGGGGCTTCACGCCATAGCCGATCACTTTCTTCTCCATGACCGGGGCATTCACATGCGCTGCGATGACTCGGTGGTGCGTGTTCAAGGGGGGAAATGCCGACCTGTTCGCCGGGCCCGGGGCTATGTTCCCGTGCCCCTGTTCCTCCAGGAGGAGCTGGAGCCCGTTCTGGGAGTGGGGGCCCAGCTCAAAAACACCATCTGTTTGACCCGTGGCCGGGAGGCCTTTGTGAGCCAGCATGTGGGAGACCTGGAAAACATGGAGACACTCCATGCTTTTGAACACACCATTGTCCACCTGAAACGCTTGCTGGAAGTTGAGCCCCTCTGCATCGCCCACGATCTTCACCCCGATTACCTGAGCACTCAATGGGCCCTGGAACAGAAAGACCTTCCCCTTCTGGGGGTTCAGCATCACCACGCGCACATCGCTTCCGTCCTGGCTGAATGCGGGCACAGGGGTCCTGTCCTGGGGGTCGCCCTGGACGGGACGGGCTATGGCAATGACAACACGTTGTGGGGTGGAGAGTTGCTGCGGGTGGAGGCCCATGGCTTCGAAAGGTTGGGGCATTTCAGGCAGGTCCTCATGCCCGGGGGTGAAATGGCCGTCAAGGAACCATGGCGCATGGCCTTGAGTTACCTTTTTGCGCTGGAAAACATTCATGCGGAAAAAATTTTCAAAGGTTTGACGTGCCGATGGCCCGAAAAGACAAGAAGCGTTCTCCTTCAGATGCTTCACAAAAATATTCATTGTCCCGTCACTTCCTCCTGCGGAAGACTTTTCGATGCCGTGGCCGCCCTTGCGGGAGTGCGGGAGCGGGTCACCTTCGAGGGTCAGGCAGCCGTGGAACTGGAGCAGGTCATGGAAGAGGATGGGGGGCTGTATCGGGGGGAGGTGTATGAAGAGAATTCCCTGTGGATCCTTGACCCCCTGCAGATGGTCAGAGGGGTGGCGCAGGATGCCCTGGAAGCCGTGGCGCCGGGAATCATTTCCGCGCGTTTTCACAGGGGACTGGTTCAGGCCCTCTCCCAATGGGTCGGCCAGGCATTCAAAGACACGGGCATCGCAACGGTGGCCCTCAGCGGGGGTGTTTTTCAAAACCGGGTGATTCTCGGGGAGTTGACGACGGAACTCACCCGGCAGAACATGGAAGTCCTCTGCCATGAGGAAGTTCCCCCCAATGATGCCTGCATTTCCCTGGGGCAGGCTTTCGTGGGAGCGCACTGGCTAAGGAGTTCAAAATGCTCAAGGCGTTGAATGCCTTTGTGGGCAGAAGGGTAGCAGGGTTTTGAAATATCTCCATGAATACCGGGATTCCGGGCTGGCCAGAAGCCTGCTGAAAGCCCTTCAAAAACGTGACTATGGCGACAGATCCCTGCGGCTCATGGAAATCTGCGGCACACACACCGTCGCCATGTTTCGCCTGGGCCTGAGGCAGCTCCTTCCTCCCTCTGTGCAGCTGATCAGCGGACCGGGCTGCCCCGTGTGTGTGACGGCTGTTGACGATGTGGACAGGGCCCTCTGGCTTGCGCAGCAGCCCGGGGTCATCGTCACCACCTTCGGAGATCTCATGAGGGTTCCGGGCTCCTGTTCCTCTCTTGCGCAGGAAAAGAGCAGGGGAGGGGCCGTGCGAATGGTCTATGCCAGTTTCGATGCCCTTCAGGTTGCCAGGGACAACCCTCACAAGGAAGTGGTTTTCCTCGGCATCGGCTTTGAGACGACGGCTCCCACGGTGGCTGCGGCGATGCTTCAGGCTTCAAGGGAAGGAATTGAAAATTTTTCCGTTGTGAGCATGCACAAGCTCCTGCCGCCAGCCATGAAAGCCCTTCTGGACGGAAAAGGGATGGACTTGCACGGCTTCATCTGTCCCGGTCATGTGAGCACCGTTATCGGGGCGGCAGCCTATGAGGAGATCGTCCTCCAGCACGCAATTCCCTGCGTGGTGACGGGTTTTGAAACTCTGGATCTGCTGCAGGGGCTCCACCTGCTGGTGGATCAGGTGCTTGAGGGGAAGGCGCGCGTGATCAATCAGTACAGCCGGGCGGTCAGCTGGGAAGGAAATCCTGCCGCTCAGAAACTCCTCGGCCGGGTGTTTGAACCCGCCGATGCCCCCTGGCGCGGACTGGGGGTTATTCCAGGCAGCGGCCTCAAAATCCGAAAGGAATGGCAATTTCTCGATGCGGCCAGCCGATTTGCCATTCCCCGCATGGAATCCAGGGAGCATGAGGGCTGCCGGTGCGGTGAGGTGCTGCGGGGGGCCATGACGCCTCCTCAGTGCGGTCTCTTTGGAAAGGCCTGCAATCCCGAAACCCCCGTGGGGCCGTGCATGGTGTCCAGCGAAGGCACCTGCGGCGCCTATCACCAATATCACCCGGAAGATTGAAGAAACATGTCAAAGAGCCTTGAAACACTGAACGGGATTGTGCAGCTGGATCATGGAAGCGGAGGGCGGGCCACGCAAGAACTGGTTCAAAAGTTTTTTTTTCAGCTTCTGGACAACGAGTACCTGCTTCAGAGGAACGACAGCGCCCTTCTTCCATGGGCGGGAGGCTCAATGGCCATGACCACCGATTCCTACGTGGTGGACCCCATCATTTTTCCAGGGGGGGACATCGGCAGTCTGGCCGTGCATGGCACAGTGAATGACCTGGCCATGCAGGGTGCCCGTCCCCTGTACCTCACTGCGGGCTTCATCCTGGAGGAAGGTTTGTCCCTGGAAGTGCTCGGGCATGTGGTGCGTTCCATGGCCGGCGCTGCCCGGGAGGCGCAGGTGATGATCGTGGCGGGAGACACCAAGGTGGTTCCCCGGGGAAAGGCCGACCGTTTGTTCATCAACACTGCCGGGGTGGGGGTGGTCCCTCCCGGTATCCAGGTGGGCGGCCAATATGCCCGGCCGGGGGACTCGGTGCTCATCAACGGCACCATCGGCGACCATGGAATGGCCGTTTTGTGTAAACGTGAAGGATTGGCTTTTGACAGGGAGATTCTCAGCGATTCCGCACCCCTCAATGACCTGGTGATGCGGATTCTCGACGGCTGCCCCCGTGTTCGGGTGTTGCGTGATCCCACCCGCGGAGGCGTGGCGACCGCCCTCAATGAGATCGCCCGGCAGTCGGGAGTGGACATTGTCGTCCTGGAAGAATCCCTGCCCATAGAAGCAGATGTGGCGGGGGCCTGCGAGGTCCTGGGTCTCGATCCCCTCTACGTGGCCAATGAAGGAAAGGTGCTCGTCTTTGTGCCCCCTGAGGATGAGGAACTGGTTTTGAACCTCATGAGGAATCATCCCCGCGCTCGAAAAGGGGTCAAGATCGGAGAGGTGACTCAAGAGGGTGCCGGAAGAGTGACCCTGAAGACAGGAATCGGGGGACACCGGGTGATTCAAATGCTTCACGGTGAACAGCTGCCCCGCATTTGCTGAAAATGTGAGAAGAACTAGCTTTTGTTTTCGGTTCCCCTGTTTTTGCGAGAAAGTGAATGCTGATCCATAACTGCGAAAAAAATGGTGCAAGACCAATGCTGTGCATGGTTTGCGGCCGATCTGTCTCTGGACTTGGCCAGAGCATGGGTGTTTGCCCCCGGTGTGTCTGCGAGGGTTCTGCGGAAAGCCTTGAGCGTCTGGCAGATGTGCACAGAAAATCCCGGGAACTCTTCAAGCTGCCCGCCCTTCCGCCGCGCAATTTTCAGGGCCTTCCCTGCAACCTGT
The DNA here is from genome assembly GCA_003566995.1 of Syntrophobacteraceae bacterium. Lineage (GTDB taxonomy): Bacteria > Desulfobacterota > Syntrophobacteria > Syntrophobacterales > Syntrophobacteraceae > SLCH01. The sequence goes on along the minus strand of PXBG01000111.1, from coordinate 28,836 downwards.
GCTTTCACCAGTGCGTCATGGGCAAAAATGATTGGGGATACTGCGGCCTGCGCCGGGGAGATCTCGTCAGCCTTCGGAAAGATGGGAGGTCCCGTGGGCGGGTGTCTTCCTATTTTGACCCCTTGCCCACCAACTGCGTGGCCGATTGGGTTTGTGCGGGGGGAACGGGGGCGGGTTATCCCCTCTTTGCCCATGACGAGGGTCCCGAAGTGGGCTTTTACAACCTGGCCGTTTTTTTTGAATCCTGCAATTTCAACTGTCTCTATTGCCAGAACTGGTCCTTCAAAAAGAGCAATCTTTACCCACCCGCCTGGCGTTCGGTGGAGGAACTGGCTCAGGAGGTGAATGAACACACCAGCTGTGTGTGTTTTTTCGGAGGAGATCCCACGCCCCAGATCCCCTTCGCTCTTCAGGCCTCGCGCCAGATGCGCGAGAATCATGCAAAGGGCATTTTTCGCATCTGCTGGGAGACGAATCTCAGCATGCATCCCTCCTGGATGAAGCTCATGGCCAAGGCATCCCTGCTTTCAGGAGGGTGCATCAAGGCGGACATCAAGGCGTGGAACCCTCAAACTCACAGAGCCCTCATGGGATGTGACAATCAGATGGTCCTCAATAACTTTTATGAGTTGGCCAAAAACTGGGCTCCCCTTCGGAGTGCCCCACCCCTTGTGATTGCCAGCACCCTTCTGGTTCCCGGCTACGTGGATGAGAAGGAGGTTCACTCCATCGCTTCTTTCATCGCTCAAATAGACCCCAATATCCCTTACGCTCTTTTGGTGTTCGTCCCCCAGTATCACATGGACGACTTTCCCATCACCCCCAGGGCTCAGGCGGAAGCCTGCGTGCACGCCGCCAGGAAGGCGGGGCTGGAAAACGTGAGGCTCGCCAACCGCTGTTTCCTGCTCTGAGAGAGATCCCATGCCATGTCTTTCCGGGGCTTTCCTTTTGGGCATCCCCCTTTTGCGATCACATCACCGGCCGGGGTTCATGGCAGCCTCAGGGTGAGAAGAGCGCCCGTTCCCTGGGACAAAGGGATGCAGAAGAAGGGTTCCCGGCCACGGCCTTCGGGAAGCCCACAGGGTGAAACACGGGGTGGGCCCGGGCCATTGGCCATGAAAGCCGCAGGCCGCAGTTCCGGCTTGAACGGCTACTGGGCGGTCATTCATCCAAAGCTCAAATGAGAACTGACGATGGCCGGTTTGTCCACAGAGATCACTTCGGGCTGGATTCGCCTTATCTCTTCCAGGTTCCAGTTCTCGTCCCTGCCAAGAATCCCAAGGGCCTCCTCCATGCTTTCCGCAAGGACGGCCACTTCTGCCTTCATGTAGTTGTCCTTGTGTATCTGGGGCTCATCGAACATGGACCAGCTTGAAAATCTTTTATAATGCCGCCAAACATAGATGTTCATCAAATCTCTCCCCGCTGAATGGTTGGCAGGTTCAAGGAACTCACAAACTTTGCCCTTTCATTGTTTTTCAACTCCTGGTGTCCAGAAGTCTGTATACTTTAGTTCATGGTGCATGAAAAGCTTTTGGTCCATGCTTCCAGGCGCCTTGAGCCACGAACAAAAAAGAAATCTTCGGTCTTTCCTGGCAACCTGGTCGAAACAGGGGCCAGGTTCTCCTTTAAACTTCGAGGAGAGAAAGAGCCGGTTCGTATTGAGGACTTCTTCACGGGGAGAGGTGAAATGCAAGATTTCCGCACGCAGATTCCGGTCAAAGAGAAGGCTTCACGATCATCAACGAACCTTCTGTTGTGCCTTCTGCTGGTGTTCACGGTCACTCAGGTCCCAACTGCCGGCGCCCATCTCCATGCGAAGACTTTCACCGGCATGGTGGTGAGGGTGGCCGATGGCGACTCCTTCATGGTCAAGGACGGCGGTAAGGTGCGGGAAGTGAGACTCTACGGGATTGATGCTCCCGAATGGAACCAGAGTCATGGCCGGGAGGCCCGGAAGCATGTTCTTTTGTACCTGAATCAACGGGTGGAGTGTCATGTGGTGGGAGGCACGGACCCTTATGGCCGGGAGGTGAGCATCGTGTATTCACGGGGACGGTGTCTCAATGAAGAACTGGTTTCATTGGGGCTGGCGTGGGTGTGGCCCCGCAATTGCCGGAGAGGCATTTGCTCACGCTGGAAGGAATTGCAAAAAAGAGCCGCCCGGGATGGATTGGGGCTCTGGAAGGATGCGCATCCCGAACCCCCGTGGAAGTACAGGCAGCGCCAAAGAAAAGCTTCCCGGACCTCGGAAGAGTCTCCTTCCCGCCCCCATGCTCCCTTCACGGGAAATGCATCTTCTTTCGTGTTTCATCATAAGGACTGCGTGCACGCGCAATGTTCTCGTTGCACCAAGCGTTTCCAATCCTCCTTCGAGGCCATGAGCAAAGGCTACAGGCCTTGCAGGCTTTGCCTTCCGTGAGGCTTGTGACAAATTGATGCCGTGTTTCCAAGGGATTGCTTTTTAATGGCTTTTTCGTTAAATTTGCTTCCATATATTTTGAACTGCTCTTCCCCGTCCTGGCTGAATGTTTCACTTGTTCCGGTAGCGTTTTTGAGTGGCCCTGGCTGAAAAGTTTTTGTTTTTTGTCTCGTGAAAATCCTTCAGCCGGAATGGGCCTGGTGAACCCGTGGGCTGAGTTCTGGAAAAGTTCACGTTGCTTATGAAAAGGCTCGACAGAGATTCGTTTTGGAGATCGAATGGCTCATCAGCTCAGGATATTGCTTTTCGACACAAATGCCGAGGAAAGAAAACTCACGGCTAAAGCCTTGAGACAACTGCTCCCTTTTGTGGACGTTCAGGAGATAGTGGAATCGGAGTCATTTTCTCAAGCTTTATGGCGGGGAGACTTTGATCTTGTGATCACCGAATGTCAGATGGGCTGGACCACCGGACTCGCTGTGCTCAAGGCCGTGAAGTCCCGCCACCCCGACTGTCCTGTCATCATGTACACAGGAAGCGGGAGTGAGGAGGCCGCCGTTGAGGCGATGAAAATGGGTCTTGACGACTATCTCATCAAGACGTTTCACAACTTGGAACATTTGGTCCGGCAAATCACGCGGGTTCGGGAAAAGAGCTGGTATCGCCAGGCTCTGCGGGAATCGGAAAACCGTTTTCGAAGCCTTTTTGACACGGTTCCCGTCGGGCTCTACCGGGTGTCTCTCACAGGGCTCATCGTGGACGCCAATCCGGCGCTGGTGCAGATGCTCGCGTATCCCAACCGGGAGAGCCTTCTCATGGTGAATGCCAATGACCTGTTCGTGAATCCGGAAGATTCACGCCGAATGCACATGCTCATGGAATGCGACGGGCTCCTTCAAAACTATCCCATCCGGCTACGCCGCAAGGATGGCACCATTCTGTGGGCGGACAACAACGCCCGGGCCGTGAAAGACGAGTCAGGGGAAATGCTCTACTATGAGGGGAGTCTCACCGACATTTCCAAACGCGTTGCGGCTGAAGATGCATTGAAGGAGCGGGAGCGGTTTCTTTCCAATGTCTTTGCCAGCCTTCAGGATGGGATCAGCATCCTCGACCATTCCCTCAGCATCATGTATGTCAATCCCGTCATGGAACGCTGGTATGCACACGCAATGCCCATTGCGGGGAAGAAATGCTACGAGGCCTACCATGGCCGGCAGGCACCCTGCGATGAGTGTCCGGCCCTGGTCACTTTGGAGACGGGCCATGCAGTTTGTGCCATGGTGAACAAGGTGGGGACCGATCAGCAGGTTGAGGGAACTCTTGAACTGTGCAGCTTTCCCTTCGTGGACAGCCTCACGGGGGAATTGAAGGGGATCATCGAATACGTCCGGGACATCTCCTGGCACAAAACCCGCAAACCATAGTTTTGTTCCGTAGTGAAGGTATGAAGGAAGAGATGAAAGGATCAAAAAAACAAGACTCTCCGCTCCTCTGAGAGGCGGAGAGTCTTGCTGCCGGCTTTGCAGTGAGCTGATGGCTTGCTCACAACGGTTTTTATTGCTCGAAGTCGATGATCATGTCCGCTTCGTTGCCACAGGATGAGCAAGTCCTGGTTTCTCTCTGTTTTCTGACCTTACTGCCTTCCTCTTCCACGTCCACCAGTTCACACTTGATGATCATCTCAGCTTCGTTGCCACAATTGGTGCAGGTGCAAACTTCTTTTTTCTCGGACATTTCTATTCTCCTCCTGCTAAGTACCTCGGCTTGTAAAAGTTGCTCAGAATGACGACATTCAACCATCACAAATACTATAGTAATCTTTTTTTAAAATCAAATTGGAACTTTCCCCGTGTCCCGCTTCCGGGCAAGGGTGATTTGCAATTCCATGCATTTCCAGGGAGTGCATCTCTCTTTTGGCTTTCTTGTAAATTTTATTCATAAAAATGTTAACAGAATATGAATCAAAAGGAAAATCATGCCCTCAACGTCCACTTGGAAATGGCTGTTTTGCTGTCTTGTCCTGTTGTTCCTCTTGCCCGCTCATGGCCCGGTTCGCGCAGAAACATGGACGTTTTCTGTCATTTCCGACATTCATTCCGAATTTGAACCATATCGTGCTGTTCTGGAAAAGATTCGAGGACCTGAAAACAGAGCTGCTGAAAAAGTCCACGGAGCTGACTTTGTGCTGGTTTGCGGGGACATGAGCCCCCTTCCAAGGAACCATGAGATTTTTCAGGAGGTTTTCCTTGATCAGCCGACCTTTTTTGTCCCTGTTCGAGGGAATCATGAAAAGGCAGCAGATGTTGACCACATCAAAAGGGTCATCTTGCCCGGCCATGGCCGGCATCTCCATTACCTCGAGGGAGGAGGCGTGAGTTACGCACTGGACTGGAGAAACATCAGGGTGATCGTCCTTGATCAGTATGCGGGTTTGGGAAAGAGCCTGGATCATTGGAAGGTGCTTGCGTGGCTCGAACACCTCATCATTTCGGCGGATCATGCCGACCATGTTTTCCTGGCTTTCCATGAGCCGCTGGTGCCCTGGTTTCCCAGGGAGGATCCGCTCTGGTCCCTTTTGACCCGCCATGCGGCCAGGGTCCGTGCCGTCTTCGTGGGACACACGCATATCTATAGCCGCCGCGTCATAGAAGGTGAAGGGGGCACCGTCCAGCTCATCAATGCGGGAAATGCCGGCCGGGAGTCACACAGCGATGGTCACCTGACCATCGTGAGGGTTTTTGTGGAGAAGGACCGTGTGATGTTCCGGACACTCCAGGCTCCCCACGAAACACGATCCTTTCACCTGCGGGAGCAGTGGCAGTGGAGTCAGAAATGAATGCCTGAAGAAAAAAAATTGATTTTTGGCATGCCAACCAACGTTTTTCCTCGGTTGCAATGGAATATGAAATGGTGAAATCTGAAGTGCCTTTACGGAAAATGAGGATTATTATAAGGTCTAGCCATGTGGAAAGGTGGGCAACTCTGTTGGAATAAACTTCATGCGACAAAGAATCAGGAGGATTTCATGAGCGTGGATCAAAAGGCCCTGGCCGGTAAGCTGAAAGAGATGTACCCGGAAATCAGAAAGCATGGTTTGGATCTTGGCCTTTCCTTTGACAGCACCAAAGACGCCTGGATCGTAAAGCTAACCAAGGGGCAGCATGAAATGACCACTCACCTCGACAGAAAAGATGCCGAGGATTGTCTTGAAGGCATCGAGTGCGTCTATCTGGGCGTCCAAATCGCTCAGTTTCTCAAAAACTTCGAAGCCTCCTAGCCCATGGGAGCTATGCCTGATCACACCAGGCTCTCAGCCTCCGGGTACAGTGTTTTGTGTTCAGGATCACAATGAAGTCGCCGGGTTTTCTCTCCCTTGGGAGGGATGCCCGGAGAAAACTGAATTTCTATTTTTGACCATGCATCCTTAGCAGGGCGAAAAAGAATCCCTTCCTTTTGGACCGTTTTTTCCATGAAAAGGGAACAGAGCCATGTCTTTCCAGTTCATTCACACCGGCGATGCTCCTGAAGCCATCGGCCCCTACTCTCAGGCTGTCCGTTCGGATTCCCTGGTGTTTTTGAGTGGCCAGATCGGCCTCAACCCCAAAACAGGCGAAATGGTGAGTGAAGATTTTACAGCACAGGTTGAACAGACAATGGAAAATCTTCTGGCGGTTCTGCATGCTGCGGGCTGCCAGGCCTCCCATGTGCTGAGCGTGGACGTTTATCTGACGGACATGGCCCAGTTTCCCCTTTTCAATGAAATTTACGGAAAATACTTTTCCCGGCACAAACCCGCACGGGCGGTGGTGGAGGTGTCCCGGTTGCCGAAAGGTGCGCAGGTGGAAATCAAGTGCGTGGCCCGCCACCAGGGTTAGCACGAAAGTTTCACGCCTCTTCGGTGCTTTTTTCCATAAGGAGTTTTGCGGTTGAGAATGGATGCAGCGGCCATGGATAAGGCCTGGATATGCTATGATGTGGATTGCTCCCATGAATTGACCGAGGAGCTGGCTGCCTGGATGGCGGAGAATCTGGCCGTTTCCGTGGAGATCACTTCCCGGGGTGTGAGGTTTTATGTTGAATGCGGCTTGAAGGGAGATGAAGAGCCGGGGGATGTGATCGATATTCTGGAAAAGTTTCGCCATGTTTTTTTCGTTCCTTCTCCTCTCCCCATGGTTTCTTCCGTGCTGAGGGGCGACGATTGGGCGAATCGCTGGAAAAGCCATTTCAAGCCTTTGAAAATAGGTTCCGGCTTCATCGTTTGTCCCACCTGGGAAACAGCGGTGCCCGCAGACGGTGAGAAGGTCATTCGCATGGATCCTGGAATGGCATTTGGCACGGGGCACCACGAAACCACGAGGCTCTGCCTGGAGTGGCTGGATGATCCTGGAGTTTCCCCGGACCAGAATGGTCCGGCCAGATCCCTGCTTGATGTGGGAACGGGTTCCGGAATTCTGGCCATGGGGGCAGCGCTCCAGGGTTTTCATCCTGTTGTGGGGGTGGACAACGATCCGGAGGCACTTCAGGTGGCCGGGGAAAACATTGAGATCAATGGCTTGACTGAAAGGGTGCAACTCATATTGTCTGACAATGTGGAAGTTTCCGGTCGTTTTCACATTGTGATGGCCAATATACAGGCCCTGCCTCTCATCAGGATGTCAAAAACCCTGGTGGGTTGCCTTGAGGAATGGGGGCTTTTGGTCTTGAGCGGCATTCTGATCGAACAAGGGCAACAGGTCCAAAAGGCTTATGAAGAATTGGGCCTGAAACTGACAGTTTATAGAGAGGCGGGTGAGTGGTGCCTGCTGGTCTTTGAGAAGGTGGCAGAAAGGAAAGAATTCCATGAAGGAGCGGGATAGAGGGGGCGAATGGATTTCAGTGGGGGAGCATGGCAGGCTGGAGGTGCCTTCAAGGCCTTTCATCGGTTACATCGAAGGGGATGGAGTGGGGCCTGATATCTGGAAGGCGACCCGAAGAGTCGTGGATGCCTCCATTGAGAAGGTTTACAGGGGAGAGAAAAGAATTGTCTGGCTGGAACTGCTGGCGGGGGAGAGAGCCTACAAAAGCGTCAACGAATGGCTTCCCCAAAACACCATTTCTGAACTGCGCAAATGCGTGGTGTCCATAAAAGGCCCCATGACCACACCTGTGGGGGAGGGCATTCGCAGTCTCAATGTGGCCCTTCGGCAAATTTTGGATCTTTATGCCTGCATACGGCCTGTGCGTTACTTCTCGGGCGTGCCATCCCCCGTGAGGCGTCCCGAACGGGTGAACATGGTGGTCTTTCGGGAAAACACCGAAGACGTGTATGCAGGAATAGAGTGGGCCGCCGGGTCCAACGAATCGAGACGCCTGGTGAAGCTGCTTCAGGACCAGTTCGGTGTTCAGATTCCTCACGATCCCGGATTGGGCATCAAGCCCATCAGCCGCTATGGCACTCAGCGTCTGGTGCGCAGAGCCATTCGCTATGCCATTGACAGGAAACTGTCTTCCGTGACGCTGGTCCACAAGGGCAACATCATGAAATTCACGGAGGGAGCTTTTCGAACCTGGGGTTATGAGCTGGCAGCAGAGGAATTTGGCCGTGAAACCATCACGGAAGAAGAGCTTTGGGACACGCAAGGGGGAAAAGTGCCCCCGGGGCGTGTGGTCATGAAAGACCGCATCGCCGATTCCATGTTTCAGCAGGTGCTGCTGAGGCCAGAGGAATACCAGGTGATCGCCACTCCCAACTTGAACGGTGATTACCTCTCGGATGCCCTCGCCGCGCAGGTGGGAGGGCTGGGCATGGCGCCCGGGGCCAACGTGGGAGACCAGTGCGCCATTTTTGAGGCCACTCATGGAACCGCTCCCAAGTATGCGGGGCTTGACAAAGTCAATCCCGGCTCCCTCATCCTTTCAGCCTCCATGATGCTTGAGCACCTGGGATGGAGCGAGGCGGCGGCACTCATCGAGGATTCCCTGGAAAAGACCATCCTCTCAAGAACGGTCACCTATGATCTGGCCCGACAGCTGGAAGGCGCCAGGGAAGTGAGTTGTTCCGAATTTGCTGAGGCCATTGTGCGCAACATGGAAACATGACAACCGGAAAGCTTTTGGAATCTTCAAAACTTTTCTTTGTGCCCCCGTCACCCCCTTTGCCCCCATGATGGTCCTGGTGGCATGGAAAGGCAAAAAGCATGTGGGGACCGCTCGATCAAGGGAAAGAGAAATTCTGCCGGCTGGCCAGGGTGATTCCCCAGAAAGTTTTCCATTTGCGAAAAGTGCCCGTGCAGGGGGCGCCATCAAAGGGTCATGAATCCTTTGTCTTTCGCCTGCCCGGCAGGTGCTTGGCTGTCCTTTCATGCCTGTCCTTCCGATGCGGAAGCATTGCGGCAGGTTTTATGGATCTATTGTATCCACCGTCGTGCATTTGCTGTGAAAGCTACCAGTTGGACCATGAAGGCATGGACTGGTGTGAAGGGTGCTTGAACCGGTTGCCGTGGATTGGCACTCCCCTTTGCACCGGTTGCGGAAAACCTTATCACAAAAGCCCCTCCTCCGTAGACCATCTTTGCGGGGAGTGCATCCAGGATGTTTTTCACTTCGATTTTGCGCGCTCATCTTTTTATCACGAGGGCTTGATCAAAGAATCCCTGCATGCCATCAAATTTGGATCGGAACTTCACCTCGTACGGCCTGTGGCCCAGTTGCTCGCCAAAACCGTACAGGAATGGAGGCGCGCGGGGTTTGATCTGCTGATTCCCGTTCCCCTTCACCCACGCAGACTGGGCCAGCGAGGTTTCAATCAGTCGGCCCTGCTGGCCAGGTTTCTGTCCTCGAGCCTTTCGACTCCTCTGGACCTGGCCATTTTAAAGAGGACGCAGTGGACAGTTCCCCAGACGCGCCTGAGCCGGGAAGAGCGCCTGAGCAACGTGAAAAACGCCTTTTGCGTGGAACATTCCCGGCGTTTGAAAGGGAAAAGAGTGCTTCTCGTGGATGATGTGTTCACCACGGGAAGCACTCTCAGTGAATGTGCGGGCGTTCTCAAGACAAGTGGAGCACAGGAAGTCTCTGCCGTGACCGTTTCCCGTGCCATATGGGAGCATGGAGTTCATTACGGCTCAAAGGGGCAGGGAAGCGGCCTTGGGGAGAATGCCCGTCTCTGAAAGCCAATGACCATTGGCAGCGGCGAGAAAGGGGCCATTGATCAGGCTGGGCTTGTTGTAGATGAAGGGTCTGCCTTTGAAGTCCAGCATGACGCCACCTGATGCGGAGACGATTGCCTGTCCGGCGGCCGTGTCCCATTCCCATGTGGGTCCAAGGCGCGGATAAAAATCTGCTTCGCCTGATGCTATGGCGCAGAACTTGAGGGCGCTTCCCTTTCGAATCGTTTCATGGCGTGGGATGAGTTCCAGGAGCGATTCCATATGGGGAGAAGGGTGGGAGCGGCTTTTGAGGACCCGGACCCTCTCGGGAAAGGAAGCTGTGTCCAGTTTCAACTCCTGTCGCCTGCCCTCCTGAATTCTCCAGGCACCCTCATTGACCCGGGCCAAGAAAGTGTCACCGGAAACGGGGGCGTGAATGAGCCCGATGACAGGGATCTGGCCCTCGATGAGCGCGATGTTGATGGTGAACTCACCATTTTTTTTCACGAATTCCTTGGTGCCGTCCAGGGGATCCACACACCAGAAAAGAGGCCAGTTGCGCCTTGTGCTGTGAGGAACTTCCTTCCCTTCTTCCGAAAGGATGGGAATATGGGGGTGGAGAGACCGCAGGCCATCGGCTATGATCCTGTGAGAACTCGTGTCGGCGAGAGTCAGGGGTGAGTCATCTTCCTTTTTCTCCACGCTGAAGTCCGTGCTGTAAACTTCCAGAATGGCCCTGCCAGCCCTGAAAGCCAGCTGAACAAGGTGTTCCAGATCGATTTTCCCGCTCTTCATCATGGCGAAACCCGTGCCCCAATTTTGGGAGATTATGGGATGATTTCCAGGAGAGATAGCTGACCGAGAAAACCTACACGCATGAGCTTTTCATGGCAATGGAATTTTGAGGGCCGTTGCGGAAGTTTCCCGGGAAAAGCTGGCTCATGGACGTAGAATGGCTGAAATGTCGCATTCCTTCGAAACTCTACGACAGGGGGAGGTTATGCTGGGAGCTGTTGCGGGTGACATCATTGGTTCTGTATACGAGGGCAATCCTGTAAAAACCAAGGATTTCCCTTTATTTTCCCCACGTTCGACTTTCACCGACGATTCGGTGCTGACCATTGCGGTGGCTCACGCCATTTTGGCGAAGCTCTCCTACCAGGATGCCCTTCGCGGATTCGGACGCAAATATCCTCATGCGGGCTATGGCGGCTCTTTCATGGAGTGGCTTTTTTCTTACGGACCCAAATCCTACAACAGCTGGGGCAATGGCTCGGCCATGCGTGTCAGCCCCGTTGCCCATGCTTTCGACCATGAAGGCACCGTCCTGGAGGAAGCAAAAAAATCTGCGGAAATCACCCATGATCATCCCGAGGGAATCAAGGGCGCCCAGGCAACGGCTCTCGCCGTTTTCCTTGCCCGCAAGGGAGCTGAAAAGGAAGTAATCCGGGATCGCATTGAAAAGCGATTCGGTTACGATCTTTCCCGCACCACCGATGAGATTCGACCCGGTTATTCCTTCGACATTTCCTGCCAGGGCACCGTGCCCCCGGCTCTCAGGGCATTCCTGGACTCCACGTCTTTTGAAGATGCCATTCGCAATGCGGTTTCCCTGGGAGGAGACAGCGACACCCTGGCGTGCATCACGGGAAGTGTGGCAGAAGCCTTCTACAAGGACATCCCCCTGGATATCCTTTGGCAGGTCAAAAATCGTCTCACCCATGACCTTTGGTCATCCACCTCCGGATTTTATAGCCTTTATGGCATTCAGAGTATTGCACAGAAGCTGAGAACTCTTGAAAAGGATTGATTGTCTCAATCCCGGAGCTTTCTGGAAAAGCGTCTGGAAAAACGGTTGACTTCATTTCCAGGTTTCTTTAGGCTGCTGTTCGATTGATTCAAGCGGGTGACAGAAGTTGCCCATGCACGCACTGCCAAATCCTTCTGCCTCAAAAAGGCAGAGGCGTTTGGTGTGGAAAAGGGGAAACTCCCGCAGGGGGGTTCCCATGATGAATTTCAGGCCACGAAGGCTGCCATCTTCATGAAGGGAGATGTGTGCCTCGTGGCTTTTTTTGTGGAGGAGAGGGGAAGCGGTTGGATGTTGTGAACGTTGCCCGTGCGCTTGATTCTGGAGAGCATGGGGCGTGCATGGCCGGGGCCTGTGGTTCAGTGGGTCATGTTTGAAATTCCGAAGGGGAGAGGGGGCTGAGATGAACGGAAAATTCAGGGTGGCTGCCGGAACGTTTTTTTTCGCATTGTGGCTGTTTGCCAGCGCATTTCCTGCCAAGGCAGAGGAAATGCCTGTGGCTGCCCATGAACTGGAGGGGATCGTGGTCACATCCACGCCCATCATCCAAGGCAATGTGGTGGATTCTTTCGGAGCCACTTCCACCATTGTCACGGAGGAGCAGATAAGGAATCTCAACGCGCAGGATCTGGCGACCGCTTTGCGGCGTACTCCGGGAGTGAACATCTCCAGGTACAACCACATCGGCTCGCACGGGGGGGCTCAGGGAGGCGGTGTCTTCATCCGGGGAATGGGATCGAGCAGGCCCGGGTCCGAAATCAAAACCTTCATCGATGGCGTGCCCATGTACATGGGTCTGTGGAACCACCCTCTTCTCGATCTGCTCTCTGTGGACACCGCCGCGGCCATCGAAGTCTTCAAGAGTCCTCAGCCTCAACGGTTTGGAAATGCCTTTGGAGCGATCAACATCGTGCCCAAACGGAAAATGGATGATGGCTTTGAGACCAGCCTGCATGTGGCAGGGGGCAGTTTTGACACGATCATTCAGAGGGCAGAACATGCGGGCAAAGTGGGAGGCACCGATTACTACCTGGGTCAGAGCTTCAGGAAGTCCAGCGGACACCGGGAGAAATCCGACGGTCAACTGACCAATTATTTCGGAAGGGTTGGCAGGAATCTGGGAGAAAACTGGCGCGCGTCCGCATTTGGCTTGTATACGGACAACCATGCGTGGGACCCTGGTGAAAAAGGTGGGGATCCTCTGGACAGAGACGGAAAATATGGAACCGAAGCTTTGATGGGCTCCATCAAGCTGGAGCATGATTACGGCAGAGCGCGGGGGAGCGTCCAGGTTTACTCCAACAGGGGTGAAGGCCAGCAGCTGAAAAGGCCCGATGGAAGGCCGGACTCCACATGGGAGTTCACGTTCTATGGGGTGAGAGCAAGGGAAGAGTTCAACCCCTGGCAGGGTGGCGAACTCCTCTTGGGACTGGATCACGATGTCATCAAAGGAGAAGGGGGAGCCGCAGACGACAAATGGGATGGGCACACCCAGAGGATCACATCCCCCTATGCAGGTTTCAGTCAGTTCATTGGTGACGAGTATGGTTTGTACGCCATTCCTTCCGCAGGCCTTCGGCGTTACCACCACAATAGCTTTTCCTCTGAAAATGCACCTTTCGGTGGAATCGTGCTGGGATACAAAAACACACAAGCCCATTTCGGGTATTCCAGAGGGGTGATCTACCCCGGGAATGAGGTTGTCTATCTCTCGGAACGCTCCATACCCGCTTTGGGAGAGTCATGGAAAAATCTGAAAGCGGAAACCATGGACCATTTCGAAGTGGGCATCAGCCACACCTGGGAAACCCTGAGGGCTGAGCTGGTCTTTTTCCGGGACGAGGGGAAGAACCGCTACGTGATTGACCCTCCTCCTCCTTTTCCACCCGTGTATTCCAACATCGGTGACTACCGCACTCAGGGAATAGAAGCCACTTTGGCCTATGATCCCACTCGGAGCCTCTCCCTTTTTGCGGGAGTGACCTTTTTGGATGCCAGGCCGAGCGACCTGCCCTATGCCCCTGATACCACATTCAGCGCCGGGTTGAACTGGCGGTTCATGGAAGATTTTCTGCTGAGCATGGACGGGCAGTATGTTTCCAGCATGTACGTCAACCCGCAGGCCCGGCGGGATGGAGCCGCGGGCGACACAAAAGTGGGCAGCCATTATCTTTTGAATGGTAAACTGAGTTACTTTTTCACTCTTGGGCCACAAAAACTGGACGTGGAACTCTTCGTGGCGGGAGAAAACCTGACCGATGTGAATTACGAATACCGCCCTGGCTATCCCATGCCGGGAATCAATGGGATGGCAGGTGTGAGCATGAGGTTTTGACGCGTTTCACAGGGAGGGTTTGTTGGTCGGAAAGGAAGTTCACATGCTCCGTGGATTTTGCACAGCGATGTCCTTGTGCGTGGCTCTTTTTTTGGCTGCACCGGCTTCCGGAAAATCAGTCATGGTCACGGACATATCCGGAAGACTTGTTGAGGTTCCTCAAAGTCCGGAAAGAATTGTCTGCCTGGGGCCGGGGACATTGAGGATCGTGGTTTATTTGCAAGCCTGTGACAAGGTGGTGGCGGTGGAGGACCTGGAAAAGCTGAATCCCCGAGGCCGTCCGTACTGGCTGGCGCAGCCCCGCTTGCACGATTTGCCCTCCGGGGGGCCGGGAGGGCCGGCCAGCATCAACCAGAAACCAAACCTGGAACTGATGCTGAGCTTGAATCCTCAGGTCATTTTTGTGAGCTACATGGATGCCTCCCTGGCCGAGGAAGTCCAAAAGAGCCTGAGGATTCCCGTCATCGTTCTGAGCTATGGTCCATTTGCCAGCTTTGACGACACATTCTTTCAATCTTTGAACCTTGCGGGGCAGGTGCTGGACCGGGAGGAAAGGGCCCGAAAGGTGGAGGCTTTCATTGGGTCTGCCCGGGAAGATTTGAGACGCAGGTCCGGGGGTGACCAAAAGGAGCCAAAGCCGCGTGTCTACGTGGGAGGACTGGGCTTCCGCGGTTCTTTGGGCCTGGAAAGCACCGATCAGAACTACCCTCCCTTTGATTGGGTTCAGGCGGCAAACGCTGCCAGGGAGATGCAAACGTCTGCGAAGGGTCACATCCTGACCCATATGGAGACTCTGCTGGGCCTGGACCCGGACATCATTTTTCTGGATGGCGGGGGAATTCACCTGGTTCAGCAGGGCTACGAAAGACGTCCTCAAATATTCAATGCTTTGAGGGCCTTTGAAAAGGGGCACGTTCATATTTTGCATCCCTATAACTGGTATTTGACAAACATCGATACAGCCTTGGTCAACGGCTATGCCATCGGAAAGGTCTTGCACGGGGATGCGTTTGAGGATGTGGTGCTGGAAGACAAAGGGGATGAAATCTATGAATTTCTTGTGGGTAAACCGGTTCATGAAGAAATGGAAAAGGATTATGGCCCTATAGGCGCTTTACCCCCTTTCATACAGTAGTATTTTTTTAGGGAGTCCTTGTCCATGAAAGAACAAAGCGAATGCAACGCGGCCAAAGCTGCTTTTTTTGATGCGCAGGCGGACGCTCACTGGGCGGTTTCCAGTTACACGGAGAGTGACAGAATCAAAATCCAGGAGGTTTTTGAGGGACTGCCTTCCCTGTGCAATTGCACTGTTCTCGAGCCAGGGTGCGGTGCCGGGCGTTTGACGGAAATCCTGGCGGAGAAGGTTGGTCCAGAGGGAATGGTCCTGGCCATGGACATCAGCCAGAAGATGATTCAAAAGGCCAGGAGCAGACTGGGCAGAAGAGAGAGCGTCCGGCTGTTCTGCGCTTCCCTCGAATCCTGCTCTTTTCCCGTTTCCATGGTGGACCTGGTTTTCTGTCACCAGGTTTTTCCCCATTTTGACTGCAAGGAAACGGCTTTGAGAATCATGAGCCATTGCCTCAAGCCCAATGGCTTCCTGGTCATCTTTCACTTGATGGGGATCGGTCAGATCAACGATCATCACAGAAAGGCGGGAACAGCTGTCGCCCAGGACATCATGCCGTCCACCCGGGCCATGAAGGAAATGTTGAAGAAGTTCCGCTTTCGTGTTCCGAAAATTGAGGACCGGAGCGATCGCTATTTGATCGTGGCCCAAAAAATCCAGGGGCTGTAAGGGTCTCAATCTTCCGGCGCACTGTTCCTTTTCCTTGCCAATATACCGAGCGAACTATCCAGCGGCATGTCTCATTTTGATCACGGTCAAATTCCTGCAGAATACAGAGCCTACGTAGGGCGCAAGGCTTTTTTCCTCGTTGTGCTGACTCTGCTGGCCTGTTTTCTGTTGATTGCCGCCGTTTCCCTGGGAACGGTGCGCATTCCCGCGGGAGAGGTCCTCCTTTCATTTCTGGGCCTTGGCCAGGATGCGCGCGCGGAGATCATCATCCGCAGCATTCGCCTGCCTCATGCCCTGGCCGCCATGCTGGCAGGAGCCGGGCTGGCTGTTGCAGGAGCGGCCATGCAGTCCATTCTGCGAAATCCCCTGGGTTCCCCTTTCACCCTGGGCATCTCCCAGGCAGGAGCATGTGGTGCGGCTTTTGCCATAATGCTTCTGGGTACGGGAACCATGCAGAGCACTCAGGCCAGTGCGCTCGGTATCGCCAATCCCTACCTGACCACCTTGTCCGCTTTCGTGGCCTGCATGGCAGCGTCCCTCGTCATCATCGCCATTGCACGTATACGGGGCGCCAGCCCCGAAGTGATGGTTCTGAGCGGTGTGGCTCTGGGTTCACTTTTCTCTGCGGGAACCATGTTTCTGCAATACATCGCCGATGATGTTCAATTGGCAAACATGGTTTTCTGGGCTTTCGGCGATGTGAGCCGTGCGGGGTGGCCGGAAGTGGGTTTCATGTCCCTCACAGTCATGGCCGCCCTGTTGTTTTTCGTCATGAACCGATGGAACTACAATGCCATCGACGCAGGGGATGAAACGGCCCGGGGGCTGGGTGTGAGGGTGGAGTGGGTGAGGCTCTGGGGAATGCTCGTGGCCTCTTTTGTCACGGCGGTCATCGTGAGTTTCCTGGGCATCATAGGTTTTGTGGGCCTCATATGTCCCCACATGGTGCGGCGTATCATCGGGGACGATCACCGTTTTCTGCTGCCCGCGTCGGCACTGGCCGGCGCCTGCCTCTTGCTGGCTGCGGATACGGCTGCCAGGTTGATGCTCGCACCCAGGGTTCTCCCCGTGGCCATTCTCACTGCATTTCTGGGGGCACCCACCTTTCTTTATCTTTTGATTCGAAGGCGCAGCCCATGATCCTTTCCATCAACGACATTCACGTGGATTACAAGGGGCGTTCTGTCCTCGAGGGCCTTGGTTTGAATGTGGATCGGGGGCAGGTTCTCACCATACTGGGTCCCAACGGTGTGGGCAAAACCACTCTGCTGCGCTGCATAAATGCCGTGCTCAAGCCAAGGACCGGCACGGTCATGGTGGAAAACGCCGACGTGTTTCGAATGGAGGCGGGAGAAATCGCCAGACGGCTGGGATATGTGGCGCAACGCAACGATGCCGGCCGCATGACGGCCTTTGATGCCGTGCTCCTGGGGCGTAAGCCTCATCTGGGATGGAAAGTTTCCGGGAATGACCTGCGCATGGTGGACGGGGCTCTCAAACAGCTGGGACTGGAACACCTGGCCCTGCGCCACCTGGATGAAATGAGCGGCGGAGAGCTTCAAAAGGTTTGTATTGCCCGGGCTTTGGTGCAGGAACCCTCCGTGCTTTTGCTGGATGAACCCACCAGCAGCCTGGACCTCAAAAACCAGATGGAAATTTTGCGCATGCTTTGCCTGGTGGTGCGGCAACACCGTTTGGCCGCCGTGATGACCATGCATGATTTGAACATGGCCCTGCGCTTTTCCGATTCGCTCCTGTTCATCAGGCAGGGGAAAGTGTATTGGAGTGGTCCCAAAAAGGAGCTCACTTCCCATATGGTTGAGGAAGTTTATGGCGTTCCCGTGGACCTCCTCTCGCACCGGGGTCACACTGTTGTCGTCCCCAGGAGCGAGGCTCTTTGATCGGGGTGAGAAGAAAGTGGAGAGTCCTTTGGCCATTTCATGAAAAACTGTGGACTGAAATGGGGATCGCAGCGAAGTTTCTTCATGAAAGAAGGATTTTTTCGATGGCTTTCTGCCTGAATTGAAAAATCCTGTGCAGTTGCAGGCGCACGAGAGGAAAGGCGATTTCTCCCAAGGGCGAAAAGGGCAGTTGATAGCACACCTCGTCAGAAACGATGGTGCCGCCGGATCGTTCTTGAAAGCGGTGTGTGTGAACCCAGGCCGCGTAAGGACCGCGCAGTTGTTCGTCCACGAAGAGGTGGGGAGGATTCCAGCGCGAGATGACCGTCTGCCACCCGAATGGAATGCGGAAGAGTTTCAGCCGGTAATCTATGAGGGTTCCCTCCTGCATGATCACGGGAGTGGGAGTGGTCACGTGAAAGGAAAGTTCGGGAGGCGTGATGCGCTCCAGGTTTTCCGCATGGGCGAAAAAGTTGAAAACTTCCTGTGGAGAGAGGGGAAGGAACATGGACGTGCGAAGGTGATGAGCGAAGGCCATCCGTTGTTTCCAGCTTCGTTTCATTGGGACGGGAACTCCCTTGTTCGGCTCATTTTAAAAAAATCAGGAAAGTATGGCATCTTATTTCAGGATGTTGTGCTCGCCCCCCCTTCCTTTTCCTCAAGCTCTTTCAACTCCTGCAGGGCATGCTTCAAAAGAACAGCTGCCTTGGCTGCGCGCTTTGCCGTTCGAAGAGCTTCGTCATTTGCAGCCTTCGCCTCGTCCCTCAGGCGTTTCAGTTCCTCCTCACCGGCTTTCTGTGCTTCAGCTTCCTGAAGAGCGGCTTCTTTCTCCTTTGCCGTCTGTGCGGCAAGTTCCGCATCCTTCTCCGCATCCTGAGCCCGTTTTTCAGCCTGGGCACAATTGTCGCGAATGGCTGCAGCCGTGGCAGCGGTTCCCTCTTCGGGGTCGGCATGGAGTTCAATGCTCTCGGCGGCCAGGGCCATGGCCGTTGTCGGAAGGCCTGGCAGAAGATCCTGGATTTTCCCTCCGTCGTGAGCGGCAACCCGCGTGTCTATGAGCTTGAAGGGTATGAAGACCAGGGAAGCGTCATGGCTGTGGTGGGCGATGCCTTTGTATTCCGCTGCGGGGATGATGATACATTGGGCGTCGATGCGTGTCTCCTCGAGCATTTTCTCCAGGCACTGCGCATCCCCGCAATCGCCCGCTTCTTCGGGAATGCTCAGCACACGCAGGGTGGCATTTTCCCACTCCGGTGAGCGTTTCATGAGATGTGCGAGAAGCAGCATGAGTCGGCTTGTGGCGTCATTTTTCCACCACACGTCCAGTCGCCGCTCGTGAGGGGGGCTCTTCACCAGGGACTCCCATTCCTTGACACCCGCATGGAAGATGATGATGTTGCAGCCCATTCGGTGAGCTTTGCGCAGATTGCGTCCATAAAACAGGTGCATGATTTCTTCCGAGTCCACGCTCATTTTTTCCATCCAGTTGACGAGGATGGTGTTCACACGCAGGGGCCCCACGCCGAAGGACTGAAGAATGGTGAAAAAGGCTTGATCCATGTCCCGGGCGGTGACCACCAGGGAAAAAACCTCGTCACTGTACTTGGCCACATCCATTTGCAGTTCTTTTTCCGCATGCATTTTGTCTCGCAAGGCCTTGAGGTCCTCGTTGCCTTCCGTGATGCGCACCGCAGTGATGGCGCCGCTTTTGCCGCTGATCCATGAAGCGAAGCGTACCAGCCTCTCTCTGCGGTGAGGATCGTCTGAAAAAACAATGGTCTGTGGTCTCCAGTCCCGGGGATGCTGAGGTTCGGTGGCTGCTGCCAAAAGGTTGTCCCGAAGGCGCTGCAGGTAGTATGAACGACGGCTGTCGGCCCAGCGGGAAGGGCCGACGGTCCGCTGCAGGTAGTTGTAGATGGCCACCACCACGGCCACAGCCAGGATTCCCGCCGTGAGGTCTATGGCAATCATGGCGATGAAGCAGGCGATCCACCCCGCCATGCTCGTGGAGGGGCTGTGCCAGCGGAAGCGCGGGCGGAACATGGGACTTTGGGACCGGGCTTCATAGTAGGTGGCATAATTGAGCAAACCGTAGGTCACCATGAAAAACATGGTGACCACTGGAGCGATGACGTTCAGGTCACCCAATCCGATGGTGCCCAGTGCGATGAGGGCGGAGAGCAGTACCGCCCTTCGGGGATTGTTGGCGGAGCCGTGTCCTTTGTGGAAGGCATGGAGAAAGGGAAAGATCCTGTCCGCTGCCAGGGACTGAAGAATGCGTGGCCCTCCCAGGAAGGAGGCCATGGCGGAGGAAAGGGTGGCTGCGATGATTCCTGCGTCCACCAGGAAAGCAATGGGTGAAACCCTCTGCATGGCTGTGTAATCTGCCTGGAGGGTCTCCAGGGGCAAGGTGCCCGCGAAACCTATTGCACCGCCCATGTAGAGCATCGTGGTCAGGCCGACGGCCATGAAAGTGCCCAGGGGTATGCTTTTGCCGGGATCTTTGAGATCACCGGACATGTTGACTCCTTGGGTGAATCCCGTGACAGCGGGAAAGAAAATGGCGAAAATGATCCAGAAACCGGGCCCCGCCGACGGCGCGGCCCAGTTTTGCGCCAGCAGGGACGCATCCCAGCGATCGATCACTCCCCAGAAAAAGGCACCGATGGACAGGGTCACCAGAACAATGACCACGTATTGGAATCGTGTGGACCAGTCCGCTCCGATCAGTGCGAGGCCAAAGAGGGCAAGCACGGCTGCAGCGGCCACGGACTGCACGTTCACCATGGGAGTATGGGGCAGCAGGCCGGCAACGAGTTCCCCGAAACCGATGCAGTAGAAACCGATGGACACGGATTGGGCCAGGTAGAGGACGATGCCGATGGAGCCACCGAACATGGGGCCGAGAGTCCGTGAAATGATGTAGTAGACGCCTCCCGCCTTGATCCGCAGGTTGGTGGCCACGGCGGCCATGGAAAGACTGGTCAGTATGGATATGGAATTGGCCAGGGCTATGATGAGAAGGGCATTCAAAAGGCCTGCCTCTCCCGTGACGTAGCCCAGACGCATGAAAAAGATGATGCCGATGATGGTCAGAAAGCTCGGGACAAAGACACCTCCGAAGGTGGAGAGGGAAGCCCCTGCCTCTCCATGAGCTTCACCCCTGTTTCCTTCAGACATGGGAACTCCTTCTTTCAACTGCTGGTCCATGGCTATCGCTTCACGGGAAAGGGACCGGGGCCGTGGCGGGTTGACCCGGCGCTAGGCGAGCAGCGAGTCTCCGATGGTGTAGGCCTCTGAGAACCGGTGCAATCCATGGCGTCCCCCATTGACGAGACGCCGTGCTGTGGCCAGGCTTCCGTCAAGAAGCGCTTCCTTGATCTCCCTTTCCTTGTCTTTCAGGAACGTTGCAAGGAGTTTCGCCGCCGTATCAGGCTCATTGGCCAGTTCCGGGTTTTCCATCAGTTTATTTCCCAGGCCCACAGCCTCGCCAAACTTTTCGTAATTGAAACGCCCTGTCAACTGTATAAAACCACGCCCTTTGAAACGTTCGCCGTCGGGAGGGCCCAGATTGCCCAGGTCTTTGCGAAAATCGTAAAGGTCGAAAGGGTGGCCCTGGGGAGAAGTGTTGTGCCGGGACCTGAATTCGCTGATGGGTTCAAAGCCGGCCGTTTCCGCCCGAATTGTGGCCAGAGCCATGAGAACCATGTTTCTGTCCGACAGGTTTTCCTTTGACAGGGCCATGAGCACGTGGGGCAGGTATTTCTTGATGTTGTGCAGGGGAGCGTCGGGAAACATCTTCGCCACCATGCTCACACTCACCCCTTCGTCCAGAGGAGAAGAGGGACCGCTGACTTCTTCCGGTGGTTCCCACCTGAGGGCTGCCCATGTCCTGGGGCCTGCTATTCCATCGATGGTGAGGTTTCTCGCTTCCTGAAAAGCAGTGAGGGCCGCTTCCGTCCTGGGACCGAATATTCCATCGGCCTGACCCGGATCAAAACCCAGTTCCGAAAGCCTTTTTTGAAGTTTTTCAACGTGTTCACCGAAAGCGCCCACACGAAGGAGGGGGATGGAGGGGTTCTCTGAAGTTCCTGGTTCCGGCTGCAGTGCCGAAAGGGTTTTTGGCCCCACGATGCCATCCGCGAGAAGACCTTCGCTTTTTTGAAAGGCTTTGACGGCGGCTTCCACTGCAGGACCGAATATGCCATCCAGCATTCCGGGATCAAAGCCATGTTTCCTGAGTCTTTTTTGAAGTTCCAGCACTTCTGCCCCTCGGGACTCCATTTTGAGTACCGTCGTGATTTCATGGGTGTCCAGGGGTGGACGGTGAGCGATGTTTCCGGGTAAGGGGGGAGCCTCGGGCGAACCGGACCACGAAGTGATGGCAGCTTCGAGGTTTTCTGCCCAGCTGAGATCACCTTGCAAGGGAAACTGGCCGCTTCGCAGGGCATGCAGGTTCATTTGGACCATTTCCAGGTGGGGTTTTTCCCAGCTCAAAGGTTTCAGGCCCAGTTTCGCTCCCAGAGCGTGGAGCCTTTTCCACCATTCATTCCTGTGCCCCCGGTCATCCCAGCTCCAACGGCCGTTTTCAAAGAGCACGAAATCGGCCGCCACTCCATACTGGTGAAAAGAACTCCATGGGCGGGCGTTGGTCACCCTGTTTCCAGGACGGGTTCGACCCTGCTCATAAAGATACCGCTGTCGCAAGGGGGACCGAAAGCCTTCAAAAAGCAGGAAGGGCAGCTGTTCATCCTGGATTTTTTGAAGGAGTTGCTTGACCTTTTCCCGAAAAACCGGGTGCAGGTGCTCCAGGCTGACGTCTCTCGTTGCGGACATGGCAAGTCTCTCCTTTCTGAGTGAGAAAAATAAGACCTTTTCCCCTGATTCTACACTCTTTGGACCAGCTTCAGACGGGTTTTATGCAAGATGGATCCATGACAGGGAACATTGATGCCTGTCTGAGGGTTGGTTTCACAGGACCAGGCGGTCAGCTTCATGCAGCCGCAGTGCCTCCAAAAGTCAGGGGCTTGGAGAGATTTTGACCGGGCCCATTGGTCACGGAAGGTCTAATCCGAAGGAGGCTCGTGAGGCGGCTTCACTCCTTCCAAAACGCGAACGGGGATTCCCGCATAGGATTTATTGGCCTCAAGCCTGGAAAACTTGGGCACAAAACTGAGAGCCCCGATCTGGCAGTCCGATTCCACTTCAACGCCGATGCTAACGATGGAAGAAACTCCCACCGTTACCCGGTCACCCAACCGCACGGGAGCTGTTTTGAGACATCCGTTTTCAACGGTGTGTCCCGAAAGATGCACTTCACTGCCGATGACCACATCGTCGCCAAATTCCAGGAGGTTGTGATCCGTGACCCAGAGGCTGTTGATGAAAACCCTCCGTCCAAGCTTCGCGCCATTCAGTCTCATGTAAAAAGTCCAAAGGGGTGTGGCTCTGAAAACGAGTCCTGCGAAAATTCGCACGAGGTGGATGGAAATGCTGTAGCGCACCCAATGGAGGAGTGGCCAATGGGGTTCCGAAAGTTTCATCTCCGCATGAGGATGGGCTCTCCATCCCGTCAATCTGGTGGAAAACGCGGAGAGAATCATGAGCGTGATTGAAAAAAGCAGGTAAGCCGGAATGAAAGCCATGCTCAACAGAACGGTGTCCATCCAGGGCCAGGGGAGCTTCCACTGCGTGTGCCAATCCCAGAGCCATGCGGCGGGGAGCACCGCAAAGCCGAAGACCAGGCTTTCCACAACGAACACCGAAAAAAGGGTCCAGATGATACGAAGCCAGACTCTGAAAGTCCAGCTTCGGTAGGGTTTCGACTGCATGGTCCCCATTGCCTTGGAAATCTGTCAGCTTTCAATGAGAAGGTTCTCTCACTCGAACAAAAAGCTCTGAACGGGCCTCCTGGGTGATCGGGGCATGGTGGGGCCGTATCCGATGCGGAGGAGCAGAAGGGGTTGCTCGTCACCCATGCCGAGATATTTCTGAAGCTCTTGGCGCACCTGTGGCACTTCGCAGGGCATGTTCATGTGGGCCATTTTGATGTTCAAAGTGGTGGCTTTCAGGGCTATTCGCTCAAAAGAGCGTCCCAGGTTGATCCAGTGGTGTTTGTCATTCTTTTCCGCGGTGAAAAGCATCAGTTCTGATGAAGTTCGTATGAGCTTTTCCGCCAGCCTGGCTTTTTTGTCAGAAGTGGCGAGAGTTTTCATGATGATTTTGCCCAGCCATCTTGGGGCGCATGAAAGGCCAAGGGCTGGAGCGGCAAGACCATCCTGATGGGTGTTTATTTCTTTCGTGTTGAAGCGTGTCCAGGACAGAAGTTCCTCCACAAAACCAGGGTCGCTGAACTGGACCCTGTTGGCTTCCTTCACAAACTCCATGACTTCCAGGATTTCACGGGGTTCGGTGAAAAGGCGAAAGTGGATTTCTTCAAAGCAGTTGGCAGCCTCCAGTTGGCGCAGGTCCCCCCTGGGGATGTCCTTTTCTCCGAAAGGGCACCGTGTGGACTGACGAAGGGGGATGGCTTGGAAGAGGTCAGATTCTTTCGATCCCTTGTGCCGGTCCAGATGGACCAGGAGACATTCTTCAGGCTCCCCGGAAGGGAAGTAGTCCACCTCTGCCACCAAGCCGTTGTGCCTGGCAGCCACGAGGAAATTTTCCAGGGCACATCCCAGACCAATGTAAAGTGCATGATCATCTGGGTCGACCACGCGAAGGCGACGCGAGAAATCTCCGAAGATACGAACTTCATTGCCGTGTATACTGAACTTCCAGGGTTGAGCGTTGTGTTCCGATGGGGCCATAACAGCCATGCGGATCAACTGGATCATTTCTTCTCTTGGCAGTATGTCTTTGGAATGAAATGGCATGGTTCACCTCAAAAAAAGGCGGCGCCGAAATTGATAAGATTCCTTCAATAAAGGATCGGGCAACCCAGAGCCGCACATGCGGCCATGGAACCCAAACAGTTCTCAACTCTTTCAAAACCCTGTTTTTTCAATATGGAGGCGGCGATGATGGCTCGCTGGCCACTGCCGCAAAAAGTCGTGACTATGCGGTCGCGGGGCACCTTCTCGAGGTTCTCTTCCAGTTCTCCCACGTAAATGTGAAGCGCACCGGGAAGATGCCCTGCCCGGAACTCATTGATGCTTCTCACGTCCAGAAGGGTGAAGTTTTCTTTGTGGGTGATTCTCTGAACAACCTCATCCACGTGAATGGAGGGAATTTGCTCGTATTTTCGGCCTTTTGTTACCCATTCCACCATTCCGCTGGCAAGATACGCGGAAATTTTGTCATGACCGATTCTTGACAGGTAAGTGAAAGCTTTTTTGACCTGGCTCTGGTGTTCCACAATCAACCCCATGTCCTGCTGTGCGTTGAGAAAATAACCGGCAAAAGCAGGGACCATTTCCAGGGGAATGGCCAGGCTTCCTGGCACATAAGCTCCCGCAAAGGCTTCTGCACTGCGAACATCCAGCACGATCATTCCTTCGTCCATCTTTTGGGAAAATTGATGGGCGTTGTGCGGAGGCGGAGTTTTCAAGGAACCCAGGGGGGGTGCCCCTTCCAGGTTATAAGTCTCCATGAGCTTGAAATAGGGGGGGCGATAGTGGTGTTCCTTCACCTTGTGCTGAATGAAGTGGGAGCGGTTCGTCAGCTGGAGAATCGGGTTGTGCTTCCGCTCGTAGCCTATTGTGGAAAACTCCCGTGCGGCAATGCCCATGCCGCAGACGGAACCGGCGCCATGACTCGGGTATAGGTGAACATGGTCCCCGAGAGGGAGCAGTTTCTTGAAGATGCTGTCGTGAAGGAGTCCGGAGGTTTCTTCTTCCTTTCCCGGAAAAAAGTCCGTTCGACCCACGTCCCCAATGAAGAGGACATCACCCGTGAAGACTCCCAAAGGGTCTTCACTGAAGCTTGTATCTGCAAGCACGATGGAAATGCTTTCATAAGTGTGGCCCGGTGTCTCGAGAATTTTCAGGCGCACGCTTCCCAGTTCAAAAGTTTCTCCTTCGGAAACTCCCGTTCCATATTTGAAAGGAAGGGCTTTGCCGTGGAAAATCCGGGCCCCCGTGAGACTGGCCAGTTCCATGGAGCCCACCACATAGTCCTCATTTCGGTGCGTTTCAAAAATATGAGTGATCCTGGCACCTTGTTGTTCGGCCACATCGATGTACACCTGGCAGTCCCGTCTTGGGTCGATCACTGCGGCCTTGCCCTGATCTCCGACAATGTAGGACAAATGAGCAAGTCCTTCTGACTTTATTTTTTCCAAAAACATCGAATCTCCTTTTTTTTCTTTCGCAACCTTATGGCCGAAAACGGGATGAAAAGCGATGATTTTCAGTCCAATGTCATCCTTTTCTTTTCCTGTTTGCTGAAATGGTGCCAGGAGATGGAGAAAACGGAAGATTCCTTCTGCACCATCCCTGTCTTCCATAGAATTGGCGGTGTTTTTTGCTTGAAAGAGTTGTGAAAGGTGGACCTGACTTCAGCATCTTGCTATTTTACTAAAAATCACTGGGCTTGCTACTTGGATATGAGCAAAATTAACACTTAAAGAAAATGGTGAACACATCCCACAAAAAAAGATTGCTCAAGGGAGTTTTCCTCGAGGCAGACCGGCAGAGCACGGCAACCATGAAAATCTGGCCGAAGCCCATATGATCCATGGAGGGTCCATGCAACTCACGGACCTTTCCAAGTGCATCTTTATACAAGCATTATACTTAAAATTTTAATTCATTTTCCACATTTTTCAGGGGTGAATTTGCCTGAGTGGCGGGGTGGTCTCAGAGGGAGGGAAGCCCGGCCAAAGCGTGCCGATATCTTTAAGGAAAAAAGGAGGACAGTTGTCATGATATTTTGTTTCAATGCGGGGGAAGTGTTTGACGTGGCCATTCGTATCGAGAAAAATGGAATTTCTTTTTATGAGAAAGCGCAGCAGGCCATCGATGATCCTGAGGTGAAAGCTCTTTTCAGCGCACTGGCTGGAGACGGGGAGAAGCACAAAAGACAGTTTGAAGAATTCAAGGCGGAACTGCCCCAGGAACTCAAACAGCCAACGGTTCAGGATCCGGACAACGAGCTGGAAAAGTACATCGGGGTGCTGGCTGATAACCACGTTTTCTCCACCGACAAGAGTCTTGAGCAGGAACTCGCCACCGTCAAGACCGTTTCCGATGCCCTCGACATGGCCATGAGGTTTGAGAAGGATTCGGTCATCTTTTATCTGAGTTTGAAGGAAGCCACCTGCGAAGGCCGAGCCTTTGAGCTCATTGATGCACTCATCAAAGAAAAGCAACATCATGTGCAGCGTCTGTCTGTGCAAACCCAGAAGTGTTCGGCTGATGTGAAAGAATGTCTCCTCAACTGGCCTTCCTGATACCTCTTCTCTCATGAAGCCGGGAGTTTTCCTGCCCGGTTTCATGGCATTTTTTCATGCAATGCTTTCTTCTTGGCCTCTGGCCAGAACTTTGGCATTTTTTTGCCCGAACCGAAAGGTGTGTCTATCCCGAATGGAGGTCCCTGATGGCCGCCATGAACCACCGGGGAGGTCTGCGTTTTGTCCAGGTCGCAAAGAACCGTTTTTCTCCCACGTAAAAATTTCGATAAGCCTGAACGGGGTTCCCCGGTACCTGGTAGCGCTGGGGCATCGCCTGAGCAAATTCTGTGGGACCCAAATCGGGAATGCGAGGTGGAGGCAGACTGCGCACAACGGTCGCTGATCGATGGTCCATGCTCTTGTCATAGCGAAATCGAAACTCTTCATTCAGCTGCAAGGTCAGTTTCTTCAACCACACCCAGTTGGCCAGGGAGCGGCCGGCCCACAAGGTGCAAGGATGTTTCATGTGGGTGGGTTTGTAGGGAGCATCCATCCCGGCCTGATGCAGCACCGTGCAGAGCATCTGGGCTCCTTCCAGAATCATTTTCACCACGTGCTGATCTGCATGGTGGCGTGCGCATCTCCTGATGTCACGGTCCAGCACAAAAATGTTCACTCCCGTGAGACCCTCTCTTCCAATCCATTCTCATCTCTTGTGAAAATCATGCCCGGATCAAGGAGAGAAATCATTCCTCTCCAAAAGGATGTAAAAAACGCGGTCTTCCGCGCACAACCCGCCCACATTTGGGGACTCATCTTCAAATTTTCAGGGGGACCGAATCCATCCTTTTGAACTGCCCTGTTTGACGTTTCATGGTGGGGCAAGGGCATGATGACGGAGCGTCTCCTCAAGGTGGCGGGCAGAGATTTGGGCCGGGACCTTCAGATGCTCAGAGGTCCGAAGGTCCCCTTCGGTCACTGACATAAGAGAGGGAAGGACGAATTGGCCGGGTTTTCAGGAAATCAGGCCGACTTTCTCAGCTTCTTTTCAAGCTTTTGGATGTTGTCCCGGGCAAAATCAATGTCGGGATCCAGATCCAGGGCCATGCGGTAGAGGCGCACAGCTTCCGCATAGTGGCCCAGTTCTCTGAGATTGGAACCGATATTGGCGTAATCGATGGCGGAACCGGGGTCCAGTTCAATGGCTTTTTCAAAAGCGGTGATGGCCTCATCATGTCGTTTGAGGCGATAGAGGCAGTATCCTCTCAGGTTGAAGATTTCCTTCAGTTCAGCATTGTGTCTTTCCGCTTCTTTCAATGCTTCCAGGGCCTCTTCAAATCGCTCCAGGTCCTTTTTGCAGGAGGCCACGTGCACGAAGATGCTCGCCACTTCCCGAGGTTCAGGATTTTGTGTGAGAGCCTGCTCGAAGAGCTGAAGAGCGCTCTCCACCTGACCCTGCCGTTCCAGGCTGTGTGCCATGAAAAAAGTCAAATCGTAACGTGGTCCAAACAAGTCCAGTAACTTGCACAAAAAAGTGAAAGAGTGTTCCGGCGGGGTGCCCCGCAAAAGAGTGCGCGCCGCATGCTGGGCAAAATCCGTGTCGCGCGTGCGATCCAGAAAGTGGGCTCCTGGAATGATGGTGTACACCGCAGGAACCTGAAGTTTGGGATGGGTCACGTCCAGGACCAAAACTTCCATTCCGGCCTTCTGCAGGGCCTGAACGCACCGCTCTATTTCCAGTCGCATGTTGTCATGATCAAGGTTGGGAAGGGAGTCTATGGGAATTTGACCATGGTTCTCCATGAGGTGGCGGGCATCCTCAAGGGAGCTGTACTTGGGCAAAGTGGGTTTGTAGGAGGTTCGGCTTTCGAAATCTCCTGCCAGCTGAGCGATTTCCGTCAGGGCACGGCACAGTGATTTTTCGGGACAGGGTGTGGTGCCCGCAGTGAAAACGATCTCGCTTCTTTCAGGAAATGTTGCGGGATCATAGGCAAGGGTTCCCACTGTGGGGATTCCCGTGTCCAGGGAAAAGTCCCTGGCAAA
Source organism: Syntrophobacteraceae bacterium (assembly GCA_003566995.1). Taxonomy (GTDB): domain Bacteria; phylum Desulfobacterota; class Syntrophobacteria; order Syntrophobacterales; family Syntrophobacteraceae; genus SLCH01. Next base: position 75 of record PXBG01000111.1, on the reverse strand, counting down.
AAGCTCTACGCCGTTGTCACGGAATTTTTTGATGAGCTCCAAAGCCACCGGATCTTTCACGGAGGCCAGGTCGAT
>PXBG01000015.1 GCA_003566995.1 Syntrophobacteraceae bacterium | reverse complement strand
TAAGAGTGCGGGAATGACGTAAGAGTGCGGGAATGACGTAAGAGTGCGGGAATGAGAGGCAAGGGTGCGCGGGAATGACGCAAGGGCGGTGTTGCACCGGTTGAGACAGCTTAAGTCAACAGCATTGGGCTTGGTGAGGGGGGGTTGAATTCCCCCCATGCAGAGGTTAAATTACCCTTGAAGTTGACGAAAAGTCGCCTTCTCCTAACCCCTCCGGGCCCCGTTCAGTCATCCCCCTCCTGCTGGACGGGGCCTTCCTTTTTCCGCTCTTCTTGCCTCCATGTAATCATTGAGCGCTTTTTCCCACTGCTGCATGAAATGCACGTAGTAATCTTCGCTGTAGCTGTCCACGAAGTCCTGCCCCGCCTCGCTCACGGCCGTGTACCGGTAGGTCACTTCCATGTCCGTGCCCTCGTGGGCGTTGGCTTTGAGAGCGATGTTGATCTTTCCGATGGTCATGCCGGGGGTCACCTTCACCATTTCTATCCGCAGGTTGCTTCGGTCGTGCCTGGTGGTGACCCAGTAGGACTCGGGCTCCTCTTCCCCCGTCATGAAAATGCAGTCTGGCTCCATGAGCCCGCTCTGAGTGAACACCACGAGGGGGTCCCATCCGGGCACCCATTCGGCCTCTCTCACGGGACAGAGGAGAGGAAAGATTTCCTCGGGGGTTGCATGAATCTTCTGGGTGTAAGATCTTGCCACGGTGACGGGTTCTGCCACTTCCATGGTTCCTGCCGCCTTTCTGTGCAAAATTGTTTCAAAGTTTCACCTGCCGCAGCCAAAGAATGTTGGGGTGCTCCTGCAGGGCCTCCAAGGCCTCCGCCGGTGCTACCTCATCCAGGCGAATGATGGCCATGGCCCTCTCCTTGTCCGGTGTGCGGCTCAGGTGCATGTTGGCGATGTTCACCTCATAACGGCCCAGCGTGGTCCCAATGAAACCGATGGTGCCCGGTTTGTCAAGATTTTGCACGAGAAGGTTGACCCCCTCCAGTTCCGCCTCCAGACGGTACGAATTGATGTTCACCAGGCGGATGCTCTCCCCCGGAAGCACGGTGCCCGCAGCGGAAAACCAGCCCTCCTTCCCTTTGCCCCGCACCGTTATCTTTCCCGTGTAGCCGCAGGATTTGGAGGTCGTGGAGGCCACCAGTTCAACCTGCCGCTCTTTCAGGAGAAGGTGCGCGTTCACCAGGTTCACTTTTTCCGCCATGATGGGGTCCAGCAGTCCCTTGACAACGGTCTGGGTCAGGGGTTCCAGGGAGACATCCTGGAGTTCCGTTCCACAGTATTCGATTTCCAGGCGCTCTATGGGGGAGAGCACATGTGCCAGCAGGCATCCAAGCCGCTCCGCAAGAAGGAAATAGGGGCGGATCCTTTCGTGGTCTTTGGGGCGGATGGAAGGAAAATTGATGGCGTTTCGTATGATTCCGTAAACAAGGTAGTCCGCAATCTGGGAGGCGATGGTCCGGGCCACGTTGGCCTGGGCCTGGTGGCTGGAGGCTCCCAGGTGCGGGGAGGCGATCACATGGGGAAGTTTCAGGAGAGGATTGTCCACGGGGGGTTCTGTGGCGAAGACATCCAGTGCGGCACCCGCCACATGGCCGTTCATGAGGTGGTCGTAGAGGGCTTCTTCGTCCACCAGGTCTCCCCGTGCGCAGTTGATGATTCGCACGCCCCATTTGGTCTTCTGCAAAGTTTCCCGGTTGATGATGCGCCGCGTGTCGCTGGTGGACGGCGTGTGCAGGGTGATGAAGTCGGATCGGGCAAGGAGATCGTGAAGGGAAACCAGCTCCACCCCCATGATGGCTGCCGCTTCCGGCAGAATGAAGGGGTCATGGCCCAGCACGTCCATCTTCATGCCCAGGGCCCGATCGGCCACGATGGCGCCGATGCGTCCCAGCCCGATGATGCCGAGCACCTGCTGGTGCAGTTCTGTGCCCATGAACTTCTTCTTTTCCCACCGGCCTTCCCTGAGGGACTGATTTGCTTGGGGAAGGTGCCGCGCGAGGGCCAGCATCATGGCCATGGTGTGTTCCGCCGCTGCCGTGGCGTTGGCTCCGGGAGTGTTCATGACCAGGATGCCCCCAAGGCTTGCGGCAGCCACATCTATGTTGTCCACTCCCGTTCCCGCGCGGCCCACGCACTTGAGCCGCGTGGCCCTTTTCAGGAGTTCTTCCGTGACCATGGTGCGGCTTCTCACGACCATGGCGTCGTAGTCACCGATGCGTTCCAGGATTTGTTCCTGGGTGATCTCCCCGGGAATGTCCACCTCCAGGCCTTCCACCGCCTGCAGGAGTTCCACTCCGCTTTCATGCATGCCATCACAAACGAGCACTTTCATGGACAATTGGCGACTCCCGCGTCCCTGAATTCTTCCGGGACTTTGAAGCTGGTCCGAACTTAACAATCTAAAATGACGGATTTACTTTAAAAAACATGTGACAGGGAATGGGAATTCTTACACCATAAAAAGGAGAGCCTGTCAATCGGCATTCCCCTCTTTGCCGCCGATGCTCCTGATTCAGAGGGGGGTTAGGGTTGTCCTGTCCCGTCACTGACGTGTCACCCCTGCGAAGAGGGGAGTCCGGAAGAGCCATTTTGAAAGGCCTGGATTCCCGCCTTCGCGGGAATGACGGGACAGGGGGGTTTGCCATGTTCACATTCTTCCCGCAACCTAACAGGTGCTCATTTTCCGGAAGAGCCAAAAGCATGAGCGAGGACCTTCATGCCCTCATGGCGTGAAGAGATTTGCGGGTGCTACAAAATTGAGAAAACCGGGCAGGGTTTATACAAAATTGTACCAAACCCCCAAAATCCTCTCCCTATAGAGTTTCAGTGAAACCAATGACTTATGAAAAACCTGCCGTGTTATTCCCTTCAGGCATCGAAATTGCCTGAATCTGGAAGAATGAAAGCGCACATCAACGAACTGGAATTGAAAGTCCTCTACGACATCAGCCGGATCATCGGTCAGGCCCTCAACCTGAACTACGCGCTGGAGAGTGTCCTGCGGGTTCTTTCCGAATCCCTGGCCATGAAAAGGGCCACGATCACCATCAAGGATGAGGAGTCGGACCAGCTGATCATTCAGGCTTCTCACGGACTGAGTGCTGAAGAGAAGAGGAGGGGAGTGTACCGGGAGAGCGAGGGAGTGACGGGCCTGATCTTTCGCACCGCCGAGCCTTTCGTGGTGCCCGACATCAGCCGGGAGCCTCTCTTCCTCAATAAAACGGGGGCGAGGGCCATCGAAAAGGGCCGCATCTCCTTCCTGGGAGTTCCCATTCTGTTGCACGGTCAGCCCATAGGGGTTTTGAGCGTGGACCGGCTTTTCAGCGATGAAGTGTCTTTTGAGGAAGACATCCGTTTCCTTTCCATCGTGAGCACGCTCATCGCCCAGTTTGTGAGCCTCAACCGCCAGGTGCGGGAACGGGAAAGGAACCTGAGGCAGGAAAATGTGAGCCTCAAAGCGAGGCTTTCCCAGAGGTTTCACCATTTCTTCATGGTGGGCCGCAGCCCGTCCATGATGGAAGTGCAGCAGCTCATCAAAAAAGTGGCCCCCAGCAAGGCTTCCGTGCTGCTCCTGGGAGAATCGGGCACGGGAAAGACTCTCATCGCGCGCCTCATTCACGAACTGAGCAACCGGGCCAAGTTTCCCTTCGTCAAAATCAACTGCGCTTCCCTGCCGGAAAACCTTCTGGAATCGGAACTCTTCGGCCACGAGAAAGGGGCTTTCACAGGAGCCGTCAAGGCCAAGGCGGGGCGCTTTGAGGAGGCCGAGGGGGGCACCATCTTTCTGGATGAAATCGGGGAGCTTTCCCTGTCCCTTCAGGTGAAAATACTGAGATTTTTGCAGGAAAGGGAATTCGAGCGGCTGGGGAGCACCCGGACGCGAAAAGTGGACGTGCGGGTCATTGCCGCCACCAACCGGGTTCTGGAAGAGGCTGTCAAAGAGGGTTCCTTTCGGGAGGATCTCTATTACCGCCTCAACGTGTTCCCCATTCGAGTGCCCAGCCTGAGGGAGAGAAAAGACGACATCCCCTTGCTCCTGGAACACTTCCTGGACCGTTCGTCCAGGGAGTACGGAAGGAGCTTTCATTTCACGGCCAGGGCCATGGAGCTTCTTCAGGCCTATGACTGGCCGGGGAACGTGAGGGAGATGGAAAACCTGGTGGAGCGCCTCGCCATCGTGGCGGAAGGCAATGAAATCGACCTGAGGGACCTGCCTTCGTCCCTTCATGCGGAGGAGCGCTCCCTGGATGTGGAGGATGACATTTCCCTCTCCCGTCTCGAGGAAATGGAAAAGAAGGAGGTGGTCGCTGCCCTGGAAAGAAACCGCTGGATTCAGTCCCATGCGGCCAGGGACCTGGGGCTCACCCTGAGACAGATCGGCTACCGCATCAGAAAGTTCGGCCTGGAATCCCTCGTGGACGAGCGCCGAAACCGCTCCACCGCGGAGGGCAAGAAAGGCTGAGCGGTCGTTGCGATTCACTGACCGATGCGTAATGGCTGATGCGTGATGCCTTAAGTGTTCACAATAACGTGATGTTTTTTCCCTCCAACATAAGATCTCCGTTTACGTCATTCCCGCATGCTTTAAGCGGGAATCCAGAAAAGTGTTTAAAGTCACTGGATTCCCGCCTCCGCGGGAATGACGGGGTGGGTTTTTGGTTGGTTTCAGGTGATTTTGCTCCAACATGACGGATGAGACCCCCAGTTAGTTCCAACCTGAGACCCCCAATTAGTTCCAACATGAGCCCCCCAATTACGTCATTCCCGCATGCTTTAAGCGGGAATCCAGAAAAGTGTTTAAAGTCACTGGATTCCCGCCTTCGCGGGAATGACGGGGTGTGGTTTTGGTTGGTTTCAGGGGAGGGCAGGGGTATTCAAGTGGAAAAGGGTTCCGATGCACCTGCTGGATTCCCGCCTTCGCGGGAATGACGAATGTGCGCAGATGAAACGATGAAGGGAGGAATACCTCGAAGGGAGGAATACCTCTGGATTCCCGCCTGATCCGCTTCGCAATCACACACGTGACAAATCTGGACAAAAACACACACGAGACAAATCTGTACAAAAATGTAACAGTTTGCCTACACTTTTGAAGCACCAAGTCCCCTCCCACACCTCCATGCCCCACGAAGGCAGGAAAGATTAAATCAATTAAAATCAGCATGTTTAACTTAAGATTTAATATTATGAAAACACTCCTAAAAATTTTCTTTTTAATGGCTTTAATAACCCTTGATGCCGGCTGCAACAAATACGATGAGTTTTATTCAGAAAATGCTATAGAATTCAAAAAAGGTCCCATAGTCAATCCTGCCCGCGGATTAGATCAGGAACGGTTTGTAACAATGAAAGATATGGACCTTACCATCCATTACCGAATTATTGGTAAAGGACCAATTGATGTTGTTTTAATTCCAGGCTGGACAAATCCATTAACAGTTTATACTAAACAATTTGATTATTTTAGAGATAAAGCACGCTGCATCTATATTGATCTTCCTG
>PXBG01000001.1 GCA_003566995.1 Syntrophobacteraceae bacterium | reverse complement strand
CAGCACAGACTCACTATTTAGTTTCCAAAGAACAGTGCCCCTGCCCTCAGGGACTTTTAAATCTACCGCTTTCAAACCCTTCCGTCAAGAAATTTTCTCCCCGACGACAAGAATTCGTAACCTACTCCCTTTTCTTCCCTTCGTCAACTCTTTTTTCGCCCCCTCTTTCCCCCGCTCTCAAGCGGAAAAAAAAGACCAACGCGAAACCGTCTCCCAAAAGGAAATGACCTTCTACACTTCAAACCCCCCTCCTGTCAACGGGTTTTTTTGAGGAGCCATCTTTTTTCTGCCACCCTCTAAGGCTTCACATGGACCCGGTGCACCCTCTTTTTTCCCGCCTTCAAAAAGACCCCCTCATGGCCAAGTTGATCCACTCCAATGAGCCCGTCGAGCTCGTCCAGGCGGTCTCCATTGACATAGGCGCCCCCCTGCTGAATGAGCCTTCTGGCCGCACTTTTGGAGTCACAGAGACCCACCTCCACGAAGAGTTCAATGGCAGGCAGCCCCTTTTCAAATCTCTCCCGCGGCAAAAATGTGGTGGGCACCGAGTCCACGTCATCCTTTCCAGCCCGGGGAATTGCGCTGGACGGCAGAAGGTCTTCGGGAACCTCCCTTTTGCCGAACACCCTGCCCGCAGCTTCATGGGCCGCCAGGCCCTTCTCCCTTCCATGGGTGGTGGATGTGACCTCGAATGCAAGGATCATTTTGCATGCATTCAGCTCCCGCCCCTCAAGACCCGCCACGGCCTCAATCTCTTTCATGGGCAGAAAGGTGTACAATTTCAAGAATCTCGCCACATCCCGATCATCCGTGTTCACCCAAAACTGGTAAAAGTCGTAGGGAGTCGTGCGGTGAGGATCCAGCCAGACAGCCCCCGCAGCCGTCTTGCCCATCTTGGCTCCTCCGGCCGTGGTCAGCAAAGGAAAGGTGAGCCCATGAGCCGCCACACCCGCTTTCCTTCGAATCAAATCGATTCCGGCCACGATGTTTCCCCATTGATCATTCCCCCCCATCTGCAGATGACAATCGTGATTCTGGCTGAGGTAGTAAAAGTCGTAGGCCTGCAAAAGCATGTAGTTGAACTCGATGAAATTCAGGCCCGTCTCAAGCCGTGCCCTGTAGCTCTCTGCAGCAAGCATTCGGTTGACGCTGAAATGGCGCCCGATATCGCGCAGGAACTCTATGTAACGAAGATCCAGCAGCCAGTCCGCATTGTTGACCATGCTGGCCTTGCCGGTTCCGAACTCCAAGAAGCTCGACAGCTGAGCCTTCAGGCCCGCCACATTCCTTTCAATCATTTCCTCCGTGAGAATCTGGCGCATCTCCGTCTTGCCGCTCGGATCTCCCACCATGCCGGTTCCCCCGCCCACCAGCACTATGGGGCGGTGGCCCAGCCTCTGAAGATTGGCAAGAGCCATGATGGGAAGAAGGTGCCCCACATGAAGACTGTCGGCAGTGGGGTCAAATCCCACATAGCAGGAAGCGGCACCTTCCAGGAAGCTCCGAAGCGCTTCAGGGTCTGTGGACTGCTCTACAAAACCTCTCTCATTCAACACATCCAATGCATTTTTCAAAGGGGACACTCCAATCTCCTCACAACATGCTCAAGCGACTCTCAGCCCAATGATTTCACAAGTCAAAAGCAAAATGACATTCCGCAGGACGACCGTGCAGCAGCAGCCCTTTCCTCTATTTGGCATACTCCACGGCACGAGTTTCACGAATCACGGTCACTTTGATCTGGCCGGGGTAGGTGAGTTCATTTTCTATTTTTTTCGATATGTCACGGCTCAGGAGGACCACATCCGCATCCCCCACCCTTTCACTCTCCACGATGATCCTCAGTTCGCGGCCCGCCTGAATGGCGTAGGCCTTGCTGATGCCGGGGAAAGAACTGGCGATCTTTTCCAGCCCCTCCAGACGCTTGACGTAGGTTTCGAGCAGTTCCTTTCGAGCTCCCGGCCTTGCGCCCGACAGGGCATCGGCAGCCTGCACCAGAATGGCGAGCACATCCTCCGCCTCCACATCTTCGTGATGGGCGGCAATGGCATGAATCACCGCTGAAGACTCCCCGTATTTCCGGGCCAAATCAGCTCCAATGGTGGCATGTGGTCCTTCCATCTCATGATCCATGGCCTTCCCGATGTCATGAAGGAGCCCCGCCCGCTTGGCCTGCTTTTCATTGAGACCCAGCTCGGCGGCCATGATGCCGCAAAGGAAGGCCACCTCCCGTGAATGCTGCAACACGTTCTGTGCATAACTGGTCCGGTACTTGAGCTTGCCGATGTGCTTCACAAGCTCGGGGTGTATGCCGTGCACCCCCACATCGAAGGCAGCCTGCTCTCCCGACTCCCGAATGGTGACTTCGATTTCCTGATTGACCTTCTCAACAATTTCTTCAATGCGTGCGGGGTGGATTCGCCCATCGGAAATGAGCCTTTCCAGGGACAACCGGGCCACCTCCCGCCGGACGGGGTTGAAACCCGACAGAATGACGGCTTCGGGAGTGTCGTCAATGATGAGATCCACTCCCGTGGTGGCCTCTATGGCCCGAATATTTCTTCCTTCCCGGCCAATGATGCGCCCCTTCATCTCCTCACTGGGCAGGTTGACCACGGAAACCGTCTTCTCAGCCACATAATCCCCCGCATAGCGCTGTATGGCCAGGGAGATGATGTTCTTGGCCTTTCTGTCCGCCATTTCCCTGGCTTCGGTCTCGATGCGCTTGAGCATCAAAGCGGCGTCGTGGCGCGCCTCGTCTTCCAGGGACTTCACCAGCATTTCCCTGGCCTCCTGGGAAGACATGCCCGAAATATTTTCCAGCTTCTGTCTCTGTTGATCGAAAATGGAATGGAGTTCCTTTTCCCTCTCCTCCAAGTCCTTTTCCTGCTGAAAGAGGTTTTTTTCCAGCTTCGTCAGGGTCGCGTCACGCTGCTCCAATGCCTCGGACTTTTTGTCCAGGTTCTCTTCCTTTTGCAACAGCCTTTTTTCAAGACCCTGGAGCTCTTTCCGGCTTTCCTTGCTTTCCCTCTCAAATTCTGTTCTCAGCTGAAAAAGACTGTCTTTGGCCTGAAGAATGGCCTCTTTCTTAATGGTTTCCGCTTCCTTGCGCGCTTCAGAGATGATGTCGCGGGCCTGTTCCTGAAGTTGGCCATTCCGCCTTTCAAGCCAGTAATAGCGGACCGCAATTCCAACACCCACTCCCAGAAGCAGTCCCAAAAGCAAAAACAACGCACCCATCGCATAACCCATATCAGCCTTGTCCTTTCACGTACGAGTCTTCTTTTCAAAGAACGGGTTTAAAATTTTAGAATGACGAAAAAAAATGGCGACTCAAATCCAAGAGACGACCCCCGGCAAGAAGGTTCCCTCACCGAACAAGATTCCGCACCGGCCGGGAACAGGGAAATATCTTCCAAAAGAATTGGACGAGGGTGATTCTCACAGGGCAGGACAAAAGAGGCAGGCCTTGTCACTCATGAGTGACAAAGGAAGGGCGAATCATCCATCACAGACCGGTCAGACGGGTCCGGATGTGTCTGGCAGCGTGCATGGAACCCCCGCGTTGTGCCGTGTTGGCAGTCGGCCTAGAACCGAATTGGCAAGGTGGGCACCCCTTAACCCCTTTAGGCTTTCAGAAACCTGACATGCACACCAGGGCCAGAGGGAGTTCCCGCTTTAAGACGTGTTGGGTCAGGAACGTTCCACCAATCACGAACACAGCAGGGGATATCCTCGAGCAAACCAGACACCGGCAGAGCCGAAACATTGAGGCGATGGGCACGAGAACCCTGCCCCATTCACAGGCCTTTCCAAAATCCCGGAAAAACTCTATTTTTTTCGAGCGCCCAATGATTTTCTTCGGGCATACAGAGCACGCGCGCCCACCGCCTTTTCTCTTTTCCAGGACCGTGCCGGGGCAAACCCGCGCAACTCCGGATTCTCGTGTCGAAACAACTGACAACTCTGCTATATGACGAACCCATATTTTCCGAATTTTTGACAGGAACAGGATGAATCCCAAAAACACTTTTCCGGCAGAAACTGAAATCTCCTGGACATTTATGGACATGCCGGGCCCGCGTCAACGGGATGCAGCGATCAACCCCTGCGCTTCCTTGTCCTTCTTGGCCCCTAAGAGCTTGGATTCTTTATATCCGATGGCATTTTATTCAGAAAGGGAAATGCAAGTCAAGCGGTAACTCCGGGCATAAAAACAAAGAAGGGCGCGGCCCTCATTCCACCGTGACGCTCTTGGCCAGATTGCGGGGCTGGTCCACATCAGTGCCCCGCAAAACGGCAATGTGATAGGCCAGAAGCTGAAGGGGAACCGTGAAGAGAATGGGCGAAAGCCACGGCGATGTCCTGGGGATCACAAACTGATGAAGATGCTCCCCGTCCCCCGGGCTTTCATCACCTTCCAGGACCGTGAGCACCTGCCCTCCCCTTGCCATGACTTCCTGCACATTGCTGACCATCTTCTCTTTCAAAAACCCCTCCTGCATGAGCACCACCACAGGAAGGTTCTCATCGATGAGGGCGATGGGGCCATGCTTCATTTCTCCCGCCGCATAGCCTTCCGCATGAATGTAGGAGATCTCTTTGAGCTTGAGGGCCCCTTCCAGGGCTATGGGAAAAAGAATTCCACGTCCCAGGTAGAGAAAATCCGAAGCGTGCATGAAGTCCCGGGCCCAGGATACGATTTTGTCGCTTCCGGAGAGGATCTCCTCGATTTTTCCCGGCAGTTCCAGGAGGTCCTGGATGTGTCCGCCCAGCTCATCCCCTGCGAGCCTGCCCAATTCCTTGGCACAATACAGAGCAAAAAGAAAAATGGCCATGAGTTGCGCCACGAAGGCCTTGGTGGAAGCCACTCCGATCTCGGGACCCGCATGGGTGTAGATCACGCCCTGAGACATTCGCGCCAGACTGCTGCCCACCACGTTGACGATGGCCCGGCAAGGGGCTCCCTGCTCGAGCCCTTCCCGCAGGGCCGCTTTGGTGTCCGCTGTCTCACCCGACTGGCTCACCACCACGAGCAAGGTCCTCTCATCCAGCAGTGGCCGCCGGTACCTGAATTCGGAACCCAGGTCCACCTCCACGGGTATGCGGCACATTTCTTCGATGATGTACTTGCCCACCATGCAGGCGTGAAAGGACGTGCCGCATGCCACCAGAAAAATTTTTCTGATGCTTCTGATCTGATCTCCCCTGAGATTGAGATCGCCCAGAACAATGTCTTCATGATTGAGGTTCACCGCACTGCGAAAAGTGTCGATGACCGTTCTCGGCTGCTCATGAATCTCTTTGAGCATGAAGTGCTTGTAGCCGGCCTTTTCAGCCATTACGGGATTCCAGTCGATGTGGACCGGATCGCGGGTGACCTTTTCCCCGCTCAGGGTTTGAATGCGGCATTCATCTTTCTTGAGGACCACCACATCCCCGTCTTCGAGATAGATGATTTCACGGGTGTAGGGCAGTATGGCGGGCACATCGGACGCCAGGTAGTACCCATCGCCCGCAAGCCCCACGAT
>PXBG01000003.1 GCA_003566995.1 Syntrophobacteraceae bacterium | reverse complement strand
TTTTTGAGGCGCAAGACCGATGCAAAACTCTTGCCGCCTGAACCGGCGAATTCTTAGCTCTGCACATCAGGACCTCGCGGGCCGGGTTCTTGCCGGGAAAGGCCCCCCGCGCAAAAAGCCCCCATGCCGCACAATTGAAAACCCATGCCCGGATGCGCCATTGTTTTGACCTCACGGGTCCAATACTTTGAACAGCTTCTTTTTCCAGTGACACTTTTTGACGGGGAACATGGAAGGAGAGCCATGCCATGCCCCTTTGAAACCCCTTTGGAAAGGGCTTCCGGAAAAAGCCTTCAGCTTTCCTTCCCTGCGGCCGACCCTGAAAGGTGATGGCGCCGCCGTGTTCAGGCCTGTGAAACCTGGAGACCCGTGCACTGCGGCTCCCGTTGAGGCACGAATATTGTAAGCTTCAGCGTGAAGGGAACATTCAATTCCTCCCTTTTGACACCCCTGACAAAGGAACGCAGGAATCGCCGCTGCGGCAACCGAAGCGATTTTCTGCCCTCTGGCAACCGCTCACAAGCTTCCGTCTTTTTTTTTGGGAAGGCGGGAGAGTCATAGTGAGATTTCACAGCAAATCCATTCATGAAAGGAGGTGAAAAACAACAATGAAAAAAATCTGTGAAATGTTTGTGCTGGTTCTGGTGGCCGTGATGATCGGGCAGCCCCTGGCAGCTTTCGCCGGGTCCTCCCCCCGAATGATACCGGGGGAAAAGGTGAGCATTCTTGCCGATGGCAAGGAAGTGAATCAGTTCCGCTCGGAAATGCCTGTGCCCCAGGGCACGATGATGGCATGCAGCGGCAGCTGCATCATTCAAAGTCAGGACCTGCAGCTGGTCGCCCGTGACAAGGCGGTTTTCGCCCTGACAGAGGAACGGTCCCAATGGGATCTCACGGTGAAGACCGGCCGTGTGGATTTCGCCATGCGATCCGAGGCGAAGCCCGTTTCCTTCAACACGCCTCATGACACCATTCGTACGGAACAGGTCATCGTTCCCGCCTCTTCGGAGGGACTGGTGCGGGGTTTTGTGTCCGTCACGGACAAGGGCACTGAACTCTCCGTCCAGGAAGGCGCCCTGCAGGTGGTGAACCAGAACGGGTCCCAGCTGGTGCAGCCTGGCCATTCCATTCTCCTGGCCCAGGCGGTCATTCCTGCTTCCCCTGCCCCTGCAGCCACTGCAGGAGGTGCCGGAGCTGCGGGATTCACAACGGGTCAAATTGTGGGCCTTGGAGTGATGGGCGCAGGCGCAGTGGCTATAGCGACGACAGCCGCTGTGGTTGCATCCGACAGTGGTGGAACGGACGTGAGCCCCAAGTGAGTTCATGTCAATGTGATGGGTTGTGACAAGGGACTCTGAGGCAAGTGGTTTCTCAGGCCCTGGTCCAACCCGTGGTCAAAAAGCATCGGGCACCGGCACAACCGTTCCGGTGCCCGATGCATCCCATTGAACTTCGGCGGCAACCGCCCGGGAGCGGCCGCCGCCATGCGATTCTTTTTCAACTTCAACGCCACACGCAAAAGCAGGGAGCAAATTTTCTCATGAAGCCCATGACGCCCCCACCCGTCAAAGGAATCCTGTTTTCAAAACCTTGCATGCTGTTCATACTCCTGCTGACCGTTTTTCAGCTGGCCGCCTGTGCTCCGGGAGGCAGAGGGCCTGCCCCGACCACCAGCCTCGATGAAGTGCTGGCCCGAGAAGGCAGTTCCAGCCAGGAAGTCCGCGCCATCAACCAGCAGCTCTTTGCGTCCGTGAGCGCTTCCCCGCAGATGCAGGATTATGTCCTGGGAGAAGGGGACCTCATACAGGTCACCGTCTTCGAAGTGCCTGAACTGAACACGCAAACAAGAGTGGGTGCGAGGGGGCACGTCACGCTGCCCCTGCTGGGGGCCGTTGAGGTCACGGGAATGACTTCCCGGGAAGCGGAGCAAAACATCGAAGACCTGTACAGGGCCCGGTATCTGCAAAACCCCAATGTGAGCGTCTTCGTCAAAGAACAGGTTTCAGGGAAAATCACGTTGCTGGGGGAGGTCAAAAAACCCGGCACCTACGCCCTCCTTTCCCGCCAGCATGTCCTGGATGTCCTGGCCATGGCCGAAGGCCTGTCGGACAGGGCGGGGCGCACCGTGCAGGTGAGGCGCACGGAACACGAACAGCAGCAGCCCACGACCTACATGATCGACCTGGATGAAGTCATCAAGGGCGGTCATGACGCCATGAACATGGAAATCAGGGGCGGCGACGTGATTTATGTTCCCGAGGCGGGAATGGTTTACGTGGATGGAGCCGTGAGGCGCCCCGGCAACTACCCCATCAGGACCTCCATGACAGTTCCCGAAGCCATCGCTGCGGCGGGAGGCTTCTCCACCACCGCCAGCGAGGGTGACATCAAGCTGGTGCGCCTGCGCGAAGATGGCGAGAGAGAGGTTTTTCAGGTGAGCATGAATGAAATGCGCCAGGAAACGGGGAAGGTTCTGGAAGTGAGAGACCGCGACGTGCTCTTCGTGGAAACCAGCCGGGCGCAGGCGCTCCTCTATGGGCTCAGGCTGAACCTGGGTGGCGGCCTGTTCGGAGTGGGATACACCCCTCCCAGGGACTAACCCGGGGCATTCCGGGGGCTGATGGAGGGCCGGAAAGAGTGCGGTGGGTTCAGTTCGGGTAAAGGGTCATGGTTCTCATTGCGGCTCTGGAAGTTTTTTGCCGAGCTGGGGCTCGGCGGTCCCAGGAAAAACCAAACCGTCCGCCCTTCGATGCTTCAGGACAGGCCTCATGGCGAACCAATGTGATTGCACACTTTAGGATCCCTTTCGTTACCTCAGGGCAGACCTTACTTCAGGTTTCATTTGGGGCGAACGGTGGGTGCAGCTCGCGCTGCGCCCTCTGCGCCTCTGCGAGAACCGCAGGGTGGGCACGGGGTTTTTGTGCCCACCGCTTTCATGCCCACCGAGTGTTCCGGCTTCCCCCAGGAACAAACACTGCGGCATGTCGTCTGAAATCTAAAGACAAATCAGCTCCTCAGGGGCCGTGTTGAGGGATTCCAGCCCTTCCGGGGTGACCACGTAGGTGTTTTCAATGCCCGCGAGGCCCATTCCCGGAAGCACGAACTTGGGTTCCACGGCGAAGGTCATGCCCTCCTGCAGCACCATCCTCTGACCGGCGGCGATGATGGGCAGTTCGTCCACTTCGATGCCCAGGCCGTGGCCCACGAAACTGACCCGCTGGTCACCCACGCCCATGAAATTGTTGGTCCAGCCCGCCTCGTCCACCCAGCGGCATATTTCCGCGTACAGTTCCCCCGTGACAGATCCCGGGACCCCTTCCGCACAAAGCCGTTCAAGAATCTGCCGCGACAGGGCATAAGCTTCACGCAGCCTGGAGGGAGGCGTCCCCAGGCAGAAGTTGCGCGTCTGGTCGCTCAGGTAGCCGTGAAAACTCAGCATGGTGTCCACGCTCACCATTTCGTTCCGCATGATCTTCCGTTCCGAAGGCCCCTGCCCGAAGGCGGGGCTCACGCCGCACCCTCCCGTGGGCATGTCCCCATAGGCGGGAACCGCCGCATCGGGCCCTGAAAGGATGTGCCCGAAGTACATGTCCATGTTGGGGTTTCTCAGGCGAATGAGGCCCAGGTGCCCCGCCTTTCGGGCCACCCTTTCCAGTTCGATGGTCAGCTCCAGTTCGGTCACACCCTCGTGCATCAGCTCCGGAACGGCGTCGGAAACGGCCCTGGAGATGGCGGCGGCGCCACGCATCATCTGAATCTCCCAGGGAGACTTCACCATGCGCACCTGGCGCACGAGCCCGCTCACGTCCACAAGCTGCTGCCTGGGAAAAAGCTTCTCGTCGAAGAAGAAAAAGGTGTTGGCGGGCAGCACGTCCAGTTCGAGGCCCACCCGCTGCAGGCGGGAACCCTCCACGGCTTCCGTGACGGCGGCGGCGAGTTCCCTGATGCTCTTCATGGGGCGAATGGGACGCAGAAAGGATTGGGATTCAGCCCGCTGCGGATCTCTTCGAACGAGAAACACGGGGTTGCCCTGAGCGGGCACCACCAGGTGGCCGTCCTGAACCGTGCCCGTGAAATAGAAAAGATCGGCGTTCTGGCTGAGGATGGCCACGTCCGTGTCATGTTTTGCCAGGAGGGCCTGAAGGTTCACGATTCGGGCTGCGATCTCGCTCATGGGCACCTTCATCATGATTGTCTCCTTTCTCGTTTCTCGCAGAGGCGCAGAGGGCGCAGAGAGTTCACTTCGTCCATTGGTTCTGAGGCCTGGGCTGCGGCGATGATGCAAATTCACCTTTATTCCGTGAATCCCTTGCGGGCGAATTCTTCCATGTGTTCCACCATGCGGCCGATGGTCAGTTCCTGCAGGGAGGGCAGCACCAGGTGCGCTTCCCCGAGGTTTTGGGCGGGAAAGCTGTTGGTGACGGCAACCACGTAAAGACCCGCCCCTTTGGCGGAGGCGATGCCCGCAGGCGTGTCCTCGATGGCCAGGCACCGGGATGGGGACAGGTCCCCCATTTGGGGAAATGAACGCATCCGGTTCACTGCCTCCAGGTACGTTTCGGGATCGGGCTTGCTTTTCGCCACATCGTCCGCGGCGACGATCACTCCAAAGGCATCCCGAATGCTCAAGGCGGTGGTGAAGGCCTCGATTTCGCTTCGCAGGGCTCCCGAAGCCACACCGAGGGGCACCTGGTGGCGCCGAAGCTCCCCGATGAGTTCCAGGACTCCCGGAAAACTGCTGACTCCCTGGGCCACGATGGCCTGGAGGACCTCGTGCTTGGCCTCCATGAGGCGGGCCAGGTGAGAATCACTCAAAGTCTCGCCCTTTTCCCGGAAAGCCTCCGCAAAGGCGTCCCGGTCATCGAAACCGATGTACACGTCCATGTAGTGATCGAAGTCAAAACCCATGCCCAGAGGACGCAGCACCTCCTGAAAGGCACGGTAGTGAAGGGGTTCCGTGTTCACCAGGATCCCGTCACAATCAAAGATGACGGCCTGAAGAGGCCTGGAAAGGTCATTCGCCATGGATGTTCGCTTCTCCTGCTCTGTAGTGAGTTGCCGTATGGATACATTGTGTAGGGTACAAGAATAATCCTATCGGTGCGTCGCCAATGTATTTCGCCGGGGCCGGCCCCCTTTGCCCGCATTCTTTTCCATTCATGAAAAGGGGCACACGTGAGTGCAAGAATGACAACCGTCAATCCCCGATGCCGCTGAAGTGAGCTGTCCCAACCCACGAAAAAGCACCTTTTACCTCTGCAAAAGCACCTTTTACGTCATTCCCGCGAAGGTGGGAATCCACACCCCCGAGGACGCGGGGCTCTCCGAGGCGCTACGTCATTCCCGCGCAGGCGGGAATCCAGTTTTTTCAAAACGTTCTGGTTCCCCGCCTGCGCGGGGATGACGTGGCACAGCACCACACAAACATCTGAATCAACAGCATTGACCATCAATCCCCACCCCTGCATATACCACGTCGGAAGAACTTTGAAAAATGGCGCCCCTTGTTTTTGCCGCCCCTTGTATTCTCCGGGTGAGCTATTATAACGAATCCACTTCAAAATGATGTCCCGCAGTAATAGAATACAATATTGATATGAATTATCCGTTGTCTCGATGTTATCATTCGGCAGCCGCAGGGTGGGCA
>PXBG01000077.1 GCA_003566995.1 Syntrophobacteraceae bacterium | reverse complement strand
GTCCTCTCCTCGAGGCCATGGCGAACCCATTTGGCCGTACCTCAGGACGGGAAGACCACTGAGCGCCGGAGAACCAAAGTGGGGGGGTGGTTTGATTCTTCACCCCCCGAAGATGACGGGCCAGGGGGTGAAAGTGGGCGGGTGGCCGTCTCTTTTGCCGAGCTGGGGCTCGGCGGTCCCAGGGGTGGAACGGACGCCAGAAGGTGGAACGGACGCCAGAAGGTGGAGCGGATGCTTAATTTGCCCTTCGGTAATCCCAGGGGGTAGACTGGGAGCTTTGTTTCTCCTTCAATGGTCCCAGAGGGTGGAAGGGATATTATATTCCCCCCTCGAGGGGGGTAAGGGGGGTGTCAAACTAAAGAACATCCCCCTTAATCCCCCTTAATCCCCCTTCAAAGGGGAATAGGTTACCCTGGGGTTTGAACTGGATTCCCGGTGTGTTATCCAGCCTTGGGGCCTCGCGTGGATTCACGGTGTGTTATCCAGCCCTTGGATCTGAACTGAGTTCGCAGTGTGTCAATCA
Source organism: Syntrophobacteraceae bacterium (assembly GCA_003566995.1). Classification (GTDB taxonomy): domain Bacteria; phylum Desulfobacterota; class Syntrophobacteria; order Syntrophobacterales; family Syntrophobacteraceae; genus SLCH01. Next base: position 5,158 of record PXBG01000077.1, on the reverse strand, counting down.
GCACTGGGTCTGGCCTGGATTCGTAGGATGTCAATCAGCGCTTGGATACTTGACCAAAGGGCGAAGGGGGAATTTCTGGGCGACTCTTTTTACCTTGCGTGCTCTGAGATACCCCCCGCACACGCATCTCACAGGTGAAAATCTCCCGCCGCTTCGGGCTGGTAGACGACCTCTTCCACTTTCACGCGCTTCTCCCCCGAGGGGACTTTCCACTGGACCGTGTCTCCTGCGCGGTACCCGATGAGAGCCGTTCCTATGGGAGCCAGGATGGATATTTTGTTCCGGGCCACGTCCGCCTCGCCGGGAAACACCAGCTGGTAGACCGTTTCCTTGTCCGTGTCCAGGTCTTTGACGCGAATGCGCGAGTTCATGGTGATCACGTCCTTGGGGATGTTGCGGGGATCCACCACTTTGGCCCGCTTCAGCTCATCGTCCAGGAGCATGAGATGGTCCTTGTCGCGCACTTTGGGATCGTCTTCCAGCATTTCCAGGAGCTTTTCCAGCCGGTTCATGTCCGATTCGGTCATCTGAATGGTTCTTTTTCTTCCCATTTTTTTCCTCCAATTTCACGATTTGAATGCGATGGAAGCGATCTTCCCCGTCGACGGGGGCGTTAGCCCGAAAATCCCTGAAAAACACTCAAAAAAAAAGAGACTTTCGATACGGAGTCTCGCAGCGAAAGTCTCGTTTTGGATCGTCTGATGAACGGCCCGGGCCCCGCGGGCCCTTGCAGAGGGCCTTTTCCCCCTTCCCGCTTCACACCGGGGGAACCACTCTTTCAGTATACTTCATGCTCCTGCCGTGTCAACCTTCCTCATGGGAAGAAATCAGGCTTCCCGGGCCTCCGTCCCTCCCTTTTCCCATTCGCAGGTGCCGTGCCAGGCATCCAGAAACTCGCCCACTTCGTGGCCCGTTACCCGGGAATGGCGCTCGAGCCAGTCGCCCACGAGCTTCCGCTGCTCTTCCGTGACGGAACCGCGCCGGTCGAGAGTGACGATCCCCTGCCATTCATGGTTTCCGCCGCCGCCGAAATCGAGACCGTTGGCCTCGATGGCTTCCGTGAGAAACTGGCCCAGGAAGGTTTCCACATCCTGGTCGCTCATGTTTTCTTCCAGCTGAAAACGGACACAAAAGCCCAGTTCCCTGAATTCTCCCGTCCGCCGCTTTTTACGTAGGCGTTTTTTCATTTTCTCTTTTTCTCCCTGCTGCTGTGGTCAAAGAATTTACCCTTTCCGGTGAATGAGGGCCGTCACCACTCCCATGGCCGAACCCCGCTGCTTCACGGCGCGCCCGCCCGGTCCCTCCGGTTCCCATGACGGCGAAAGGTTCCACCATATACCTTGTGGCGGGCAAATGCACTTCATAACGCCCATGGGCAATATGAAAAAGGCCCTTCCGTCCACCGGAGATCTTTTTCCGGGCAATAGGCTTCATCCCATCACATAAGTTTCATCTCACCACATGAGTTTCACTCCAAAGTTCCATTCCACCCCTTTAAATGGAGCACCAATGATGCTATGGTCCATTCCATTCTCAGTCTTTATTCCGGAAAAGTGCACTGCTTCGCCGCTGTGCGCTTTTTTTATTGTCCAACCCCCTGCCAAAGAGGAGGACCAGGGACCGCCATGACTCTCAATCTCGCCCCCAAAATCCTGCGAGCCCTCGAACCCACGGACATCGTCTACCAGACGCGCTACTGGGGCCACGTGAAGTCCCACATGGGGTGGAAACCCCTCGCCTTCGACATCGGCTCCTCACGGCCGAGAGGAGACATGCTCGTGCTTACCAAATCCCTCGGCGCCAACGGAACCGCCGCCTATGTGCCCCAAGGCCCCGAATTCGCCCCCCATCCGGAAGAGTACGGAGCTTTCCTGGAAGATCTTTCGGAAGCCCTGGTGCCGCACCTGGACCCTTCCGTGACCTTCATCCGCTACGACCTTCCCTGGGAATCCCAGTACGCGGAGCAGCTGAAAGAGTGCGACTGGCACGATTACCCCGAATCGCGCCTTCGGGAAATACGCATGAATTTTGGAACCCGTTCCTGGAACCTGAGAAAAGCCACCGTGGACATGACCGTGGCCGAAACCTTCGTGGTGGACATAGGATCCCCGGAAAAGGAGATTCTCGCGGGCATGAAACCCAAAACGCGCTACAACATCGGCCTGGCCGGGCGCAGGGGCGTGAAGGTTTTCGAGGCATCCACCGAGAAACTTCCCGCTTTCTATGAACTGTACCGCCAGACGGCCCTCCGCAACGGCTTTTCCATCTGTGAATACCAGCACTTCTGCGCCCTCTTCGCCGCCCACGAAAGGGACCCCTCCAACTCCAGGATCCTCTTCCTGCTGGCCACACACCACGACGACCTTCTCGCGGGAGCCATCGTGGCCATCTCGGGCCGAAGGGCCATCTTCCTCTACGGGGCCTCCTCCGACACGAAACGGAACCTCATGGGCCCCTACGCCGTGCACTGGGCCGCCATGCAAAGGGCGCGCTCCCTAGGGTGCACCGACTACGACATGGGCGCCGTTTCACCCGGCATGGATCCGGGACATTCCTTCTACGGGCTCTATCGCTTCAAGACGGGATTCGGGGGCAGAATCGTGTACAGGAGCGGATCGTGGGATTTCCCCCTCCATGAGGACGCCTACAGTTCCTTCAGGAACAAGGAAACGGTCATGGCCGATGCCCTGACCCATTGAGGCGCGGTGAAGGGGATACGCGCACCATTGGGCCGCGGCGCCCTTGAAGGGGAAACTTTGATGGGGGAAAAAGCGCAATAACGGCACGGAAATTCCCAACTTGGCAGGAGTGATGAGGGATTGAAAGACCCTTGGGAAAAAAACGCAATAACGGCGCGGAAAGTCCCCCTTTGAAGGGGGATTCAGGGGGATGTGGGTTTGAAGAAACACCCCCCCTGCCCCCCTCAAGGGGGGAATTCGTTCGCACTTTGGTTTGAGAGAATCTCTTCGTGTCCTGGTTTGGGGTGATTTGGCAACCTGGTTTGGGGAAACTTGTTCGTGTCCTGGTTTGGGGAATTTCTGCACGCCCTCTTTTGGGGGAGTCAGTTCGCGTCCTCTTTTGACTTGACCCCGCAGATGACTTGATCACGCAGAGCGGCGACCCTGAAAAAAACACCGGCAAATCAAAACGCTCAACTGCTTCAAAGCAAAATTCAAAGAAAAAATGCAATAACGGCGCGGAAAGTCCCCCTTTGAAGGGGGATTCAGGGGGATGTGGGTTTGAAGAAACACCCCCCCCTGCCCCCCTCAAGGGGGGAATTCGTTCGCACTTTGGTTTGAGAGAATCGCTTCGCTGGGGCTCGGCGGTCCCGGGGAGGAGCCTGCGGGGGCGGGTTCATTGCCGCCGGCAGCCGGCAGTTATGCTCATCCACAGTGACCGTGCAATCATCGTCTGCGGGGGCGGGTTCCTTCATTGCCCCCGGCAGGGTTCGATTCAGTCCTCGAGGAGGGGCTTCAGCATGTAGATGAGGTCGCTTTCCCGTGAAGGGTACGGGGTCATGATGCCCGTCCTGTGAAGCTCATCCACCGTCATCTTCTGCACCATGGCGATCCTGAACATGCTCAGAAGGCCCGTGGCGTTGTCCGAAAGAATGTGGGCTCCGAGCACCTTTCCGTCTTCCGCCGCCAGTATCTTGTAGGCGGCGTGCTTCATGCCCACGCGCCGGTAGGTGGGCCAGGAAAGGTTTTTGTCGAAACTTTTCCGGTAGGGGATCCCTTCTTCCTGCAGGCTCTTTTCCGTTTTTCCCACCATGCCGTATTGGGGACAGGTGAAGAGCATGGATGGAACGGCCCCGTAATCCATGACGGCGGTGGGGCCGCCCCGCAGTTCCGCCAGGATGTTGGCCGCCGCCGTGTGGCCCTCCTCATCGGCCACTCTCGCCAGCTGAACGGTGGCGGCACAGTCTCCCACGGCGAAAATGCGTTCGTTGGACGTGCGCATGGAAGCGTCCACCCCGATGCCCCTGCGGGAATGCTTCACCCCGGCCGCCTCCAGGTTGAGGCCCTCCAGGTCGGGCGCCCTTCCCGCTCCATGCACCACGATATCCCCCTCAAAAGTGTCCCCCGAACCGGTGGAGACCACCATGCCCGAGCTTTTCCTTTCAATGGACGTGATCTTGACATTGGTGAGGACCTGGATGCCTTCCTCCCGGGAAGCTTCCACCAGGAGCCGGACCATCTCCTCGTCAAAAGGGCCCAGGGGCCTCCCGGCGGCTTCCAGAATGTGAATCTTTCCATGGGGCGGCCCAAGGCGGGCGGCGAAATGGGCGAATTCGAAGGAGATGAAGCCCCCTCCCACAAAAATCACTCTCGGGGGCAGGTTTTCCAGCTCCAGGAAATCCCTGCTGGTGATCATGTGCTCCCCGCCCTCCATGGGCAGGGGCATGGGCCTGGCTCCCGTGGCCACCAGGAAGTAATCCCCCTTGAGGGTGATGTCCCCCGCCCGGAGAGTGCCGGGGCCCGTGAACCGGGCATCCCCGGCGAAAAAAGCGATGCCCGCCTTCTGAAGGCCCTCCACGGTCTTTTCGGGAACCCGGGAGGTGAAGCGGTTCTTTTCGCGGAGAACGTCCGGCCAGGCTCCCCGGGGGATGCCCTCAATGCCCTTCCCCTCCAGGTGGCGGCACCGGGCGATGGTTTCCGTGGCTTCATAGAACCACTTCTTGGGCTGGCAGCCGTACTGGGCGCACGTTCCCCCCGGACGGCCGCTGCGTTCCACCAGGGCCACTCTCAGCCCTTTTTCGTTCAAATCGTACGCTGCGGTCTGTCCAGCCGTTCCCGACCCAATGACGACCACCTGGAATTCTTCCATGACACCCTCCTCATTCAATCCAGAAGAGACCAAGATCCAGCTCTGAATTCGTATCCCCAGCGCGAAACACCAGGCTGTCCTTTCTGGCAAACTATCCTTTCTGGCAAGCTGTCCTTTCTGGCAGGCTGTCCTTTCTGGCAAGCTGTCCTTTCTGGACGGCTGTGCTTTCTGGACGGCTGTGCTTTCTGGACGGCCGGGGCGCGACCACCCGTTCCCCCCTGATGATTTCCCCGTCATGTTGTCAGGCATGGAGAAAAGCTCCTGGCAGCCTGCTTTCTTCCTGGCGGATTCCATCATCACGAGATCTCCCGTAAACCCTATGGCGGAATTT
>PXBG01000124.1 GCA_003566995.1 Syntrophobacteraceae bacterium | reverse complement strand
GGAATGACGTGAGGGTCGCAGGAATGACGTGAGGGTCGCAGGAATGACGTGAGGGTCGCAGGAATGACGTGAGGGTCGCGGGAATGACGTTAAGGTGCTGTTGCAGTGGTTGAGACAGCTTAAGTCAACAGCATTGAGGCCCGGGGGGGGGGGCGCAACAATTGGCGGTTCAGACTGGACGCTTCAAAAGCATCTCCATCCACGAGTCGCAACTCTCCCACTCCAAGCCTTGCCAAAAGAGTGATGACAAATCCTTCCAAACCTCCACACCCTGCCACGAAACACGGCTCGTGCAAGGAGGTACCTGTTCTTTCTGGGAGAGGGCTCCCCAGGTTCCTCACGTAACGGTGAGGCACCAGGCCCTCCTCCAAGGTCTGCACCTGATCCTCCCAAGGGTTCATGGAACGTTTTGCCGCGCGTGCCGCGCTTGAAAAATGGCCTGGTCTTCCACCCCACGGTGAACCCCTATCCCATGATGCACAACCGTATATGCTTTCATGAGTCCGTTCATGGCCCTCTTGGGCTGCAGAGAAGAGCGGAAAAATTCATTGACAAATTTCAGTGCCTTATCTAGCCTACACGTTTTTGAATTTGAGGTTTCAAACACAATCTTCCGAAACTGGGGACAACACGATGACACACCACAGGATTCACAATTTCAATGCGGGACCGGCAGCTTTGCCTGCGGAGATTCTCCAGGACGTTCAGCAGGAGTTGCTCGATTTCAAGGGTTCGGGCATGTCCATACTGGAAGTGAGCCATCGTTCCCGATGGTTTGAGGACGTGCTCGATGACGCCATAGTTCGCATCAAGCGCCTTTTGCAGCTCGGTGATCAGTATGAGGTGCTCTTCCTTCAGGGAGGGGCAAGCATGCAGTTCTGCCTGGTCCCCATGAATCTGGCCCTGGAAGGAAAGCCCGTGGCCTACATCAACACGGGCAGCTGGTCCACCAAGGCCATCAAGGAGGCAGAGAACCTTGGAAAGGACGTGCGCGTCATTGCAAGCTCCCAGGATCGGGAATTCACCTACATTCCCATGGATTTCCAGGTTCCTTCGGACAGTTCCTATCTGCACATCACCTCCAACAACACCATTCGGGGAACTCAGTGGCAGACGTTTCCTCAAGAGGGGGAAGTGCCTTTGGTGAGTGACATGTCTTCGGACATTTTCAGCCGGGTGTTCGATCCGGCTCCCTTTGGGCTCATTTACGCGGGGGCACAAAAGAATGCGGGACCGGCAGGGGTCACTCTGGTCGTCGTTCGAAGAGACATGCTGGAGCGGACTCGGACAAATTTGCCCACCATGTTCAAATACACCACCTATGCCGAAAAGAAGTCCATGTTCAACACGCCTCCCTGCTTCGCCATTTACGTGGTGTGGAAAGTGGTTCGGTGGATCGAAGACAAGATCGGCGGCATGGAAAAGATGCAGGCCCTCAATGAGAAAAAGGCCCGGCTCATCTACGATTATCTCGACAGTCAGGATTTTTACCGGGGAACGGCCTCCCCCGAATCCCGTTCCGCCATGAACGTCACGTTTCGCCTGCAAAAGCCTGACCTGGAGCCGGTTTTCATCAGCGAAGCACTTGCCCAGGATCTCGGCGGGCTTAAGGGGCACCGCTCCGTAGGGGGCTGCAGGGCTTCCATTTATAACGCTGTTTCTGTGGCATCCGTCGAGACCCTCATTCAGTTCATGAAAGAGTTTGCCCGTAAAAACGGTTGAACCTGTGAAAAAAACCGAGAGACGGGATTCCTCCCTGAACAGGCACAGGCCCACGGCCGGGATCTGGTCCGGGAGGAACAAGCACGGAGTCACGGTGCACGGTCGCCCGTGGCAGAAATACGGGCCATTTCCTGTTTTTTTGCCCCCCTTCGAAGCCGGTCATTGCCCGGGTGAGATCAGAGCCTGCAGGGCTCAAGAAAACGGTGAGTCAAGGCCCCGTTCCGGGTTCGATGCATACGGGGGGCACCGGGATCATTCCCTGGCCTCCTTGGGGGATGGATCACACCCATCCCCTCAGCTTGCAGGCCTCGGCCACGCGGGCTACGGCGAGCATGTAGGCTCCCTGGCGCAAAGAGACGTCGTTGTACTCGCACACATCGTAAACGTTTTGAAAAGCACTTGTCATTTTCGCGTTCAGCCTGGAATGGACTTCCTGCAGATCCCAATAGAAGTTGTTGGCGTTTTGCACCTGCTCGAAATATGAGACCGTGACACCGCCTGCATTGGCAAGGAAATCGGGCAGAACCACCACTCCATTGGTGTCGAGCACTTCGTCTGCCTCGGGGGTGGTGGGTCCATTGGCCAGTTCGCAGCAGATATTGCAGTTGATGCGGGAAGCGTTTTCCTGTGTGATCACGTTTTCCAGAGCCGCGGGGAAGAGGACGGTGACTTTCAGTTGGAGCAGTTCATCATTGGTGATTTCTTCACCGTTGGGGAATCCTTTCAGGGTGCCGTTGGTGTTTTTGTACTCCACCAGTTGTTTGGCATCCAGCCCCCTGGAGTTGTAGACGCCTCCCCTGGAATCGGAAACGGCAACCACTTTGAGGCCCAGGATCTCTTCCCCCAGCAGGGCGGCATTTTGTCCCACATTTCCAAAGCCCATGACGGCCATGGAACTTCCGATGAGGGTGATGTCAAAGGCTCGGCCCGCCTCCCTTGTCACATAAATTCCTCCCCGGGCCGTGGCGTCACTTCGGCCTTTGGAGCCGCCCAGGGGAACGGGCTTGCCCGTGATCACGCCGGGGTGACATTCGCCCGCAATGGTTTCATATTCATCCATCATCCAGGCCATGATTTGAGGCGTGGTGTACACATCCGGAGCGGGAACGTCTTTGGTCATGCCCAGGGATCCCGCAAAAGCCCGAATGTAAGCGCGTGCGAGCCGCTCTTTTTCCCCCATGGACATTTCTCCGGGGTTGCACACGACCCCTCCCTTGGCTCCTCCCAGAGGAATGTCCACCACGGCGGTCTTCCAGGTCATCCAGGCTGCCAGTGCCCGGACCGTGTCAAGGGTTTCCCGGGGGTGCCAACGAATGCCTCCCTTTCCGGGTCCCCTGGACATGTTGTATTGAACGCGAAAACCTTGGAATATCTTTGTGGAGCCATCGTCCATTTTTACAGGGAGAGCCGCGCTCATTTCGTGCATGGGATTTCGAAGCAGCTGGTGCGTTACGGGGTCCAGCTCCAATTTTGCAGCCACTTGATCCAGTTGTTCCTGCGCGATCCTGAAAGGGTTGAATTTTTCCTGCATCGTAGCTCCTGCGAGAGTGAAGAGACGGGCTTTCCAGGCCTTCAGCTTTCAGTGGGCAGGGGACCATATAGGTCACCCAGGCCCGGTTTGTTTTCATGAGAGCGTGCATGTCTCACGGCTTTAAGATTGGCCTGAGCAACGGCTACGGCAGCCAGAGTGCCCACCACGCTGGGATCGACCGGATCCAGGTTGCCGTAGCTGAGAGCAAAAATGGTGTCTCCGTCAAAGAGTGTGTGGGAAGGGCGAATGGTCCTTGCCAAACCGTCGTGTGCCATCTGAGCCACCTTGGTCAGCTGGGTTTTGTTGAGGCGGGCATTGGTGATGACGGCTCCCACCACAGTGGACTCAAGAGAGGAAAAGCCCTTTATCGTGAGTCTTTCAAACATTTCAAACTCCGTGTTGAAAAGTTCGAGTCCTTCGGGATTCTGCCTGCAGCCAGCGATGATTCTGTTGTGATCGGGGTCCACCACATCTCCGAAAGCGTTCACCACCATGATCGCCCCCACCTCAAGGCCGGAAGGAACCTGAAGGTGGACGCTGCCCACCCCTCCCATCATGGCCCTCTGCAAGCCATGGATCTTGCCCACGGTGGCTCCCCTTCCGGCTCCATGGCTTCCATCGGGCACCGGATTTTCCGAGGCATTTTCACAGGCCTCGTAACCAAGGGCCGAATCGGGCAAAAGATCGGTGGTGTTGACTCCAAGGTCAAAGATGACCGCACCTGAAACGATGGGCACCACCCCATGGTCCGTTTCAAAACCTATGCGGCGCTCTTTCAGAAAATAACGAATGCCCTCAGCCACGCTCAGTCCGAAAGCGCTCCCCCCCGTGAAAAACAGCCCGTGCACCCGATCCACCAGGTTGAGGGGATGAAGGCTGTCCGTGCCAATGGTTCCAGGAGCCCCCCCGCGGATGTCCACTCCCGCGACGGCTCCTCCGTCTGGAAGAATGACGGTGCAACCGGTGGGAATGTCCGGGATATGGGCATGTCCCACCTTGATTCCTTTCATGGCTGTCAGGGTTTCGTTGTTCATGTTTGCCCTTTCAGTGAAGCTTTTGAGTGAGCGGGATGCATGGACAGACCTGTCGTCTCCATTGTCGGGAAAAACAGCATGGCCCCTGAAGGCGGAAACCAATTATACTTCAATAAGTGGAAGGGAAAGTCAATCATCTGAAGAAAGTGCCTGGCGGTAAAAGGTGTGAAGACGGTTGACAACCGTTCACGAGCGCTTAAGTATTATTTCATTGGGCAATTTTGGCTGTAGTTTCCGCAGTTGTGGGGGGAATTCAGGGGAAATTCTCATTTTGGTCGGAGGGTGCAGCGGTTTGCTTTTCTGACCTGCGTGACATAGGCTCATTCAACAAGGAGAAAAAATCATGGCCAGTCCCGAAGACATTTACCAGTGTCAGGGTGCCAATTGCGGCTGTCTGTATGATCCGGACCGAGGAGACCGAAGAGGAAAGATTCCCAAAGAGACCTCTTTTGAAGACCTTCCGCAGGGCTGGAAATGCCCTGTGTGCGGAGCGGGAAAGAAAATGTTCCGCCCCCTGGCGGGGCCTGGCTCCGTTGCGGAAGAAAACCGGTCAAAAGGCGAGTGAAAAAAGAGAGACAGGCTGTTGAACATTTCAACATTTGTTCAAGGGCCATGACGTTCATGTTTCAGGGTCCACATTTCATGTGTCATGATTGTCAAAGTGGGCTCCATTCCCGGAAAGGCTGAAGATGAAACCTGTAGAGATAAAGGATTCCGTGTATTGGGTGGGAGTGATCGACTGGAACATCAGGGATTTTCACGGCTATTCCACACCGGCGGGAACCACCTATAACGCCTACCTGGTCATGGATGACAAGATCACCCTGTTCGATACGGTCAAAAAGCCCTTCAAGAGGGCCCTCCTGGAAAATATCAGAGCCCTCATCGATCCGCGCAAGATCGATTACGTGGTGGTCAATCACGTGGAAATGGATCATTCAGGATCCATTCCCGAAGTGCTGGACGAGATTCAGCCGGAAAAGGTCTTTTGTTCCGCCATGGGAAAAAATGCTCTTCTGGAACATTATCACCGGGAGGATTGGCCTTACGAAGTGGTGGAGTCGGGGCAGACCCTGAGCCTGGGGAAAAAGACTGTCCAGTTCCTTGAAACGCGCATGCTTCACTGGCCTGACAGCATGTTTTCGTACCTCCAGGAAGATCAGCTTCTCATTTCCAGTGATGGTTTCGGCCAGCACTGGGCCACCAGCGAAAGATTCGATGATGAAGTCAACCTGGAAATCCTGATGCATCATGCAAGCAAGTACTACGCGAACATTCTGCTGCTGTATTCGCCCCTGGTGCAGAAGCTCCTGGGCACCGTTCAGGAGGCGGGGCTCAAGATTGACATGATCGCCCCCGATCATGGCCTCATCTGGAGGTCAAGCCCTGAAAAAATTCTTCAGGCCTATGACGCCTGGAGCCGGCAGAAGGCCCAACGAAAGGCTGTTGTCTTCTACGACACCATGTGGGAAAGCACGGAGAAAATGGCCGAAGCCATCGGGGACGGGTTGCGCCAGGAGGGTGTTCAATACAGGCTCTGCAACCTGAAGGTGACGCACCGCAGTGACGTCATGACAGAAATACTGGATGCAGGGGCTGTGCTGGTGGGGTCTTCCACCCTCAACAATGGAATGATGCCAGGTGTGGCGGACATGCTCTGCTACATGAAAGGGCTTCGTCCCGCCAACAAAGTGGCGGGAGCCTTTGGTTCCTATGGTTGGAGCGGGGAGGCCGTCAAGCTCGTCACCGCAGCTTTGGAGGAAATGAAAATGGAGATCGCCGAACCGGGGCTGAGGGTGAAATTCGCTCCCACTCACGAGGACCTTCAGGGCTGCGTGGAATGGGGTAAAAAGATTGCCCGCAAGCTTGGGAATGGATGAAGGGTGCCGGAAGCGGGGTCCTTCACGGGATAGGGAGATCCCTTGCACGCAGTTGAAAAAGAGGTGCGTGGCATGGGGGGAGACTCAAGATCAGAGGGAGGGGCCTGGGAATTTTCCCAGGCCCCTCCCTCATGTTTTTTGAAGTGCGGTGCTGCCTTGCTGCGGCAAGGGGCAAAGGCAAAAAAAACAACTTTCCCGAAGACTGCTTGTGAATCTTTTCCGAAGGTGAGGTTGACAACTTTGATGGGGTGATTCATTAATGACCTTTTATTTCAAGTTTTTTCCGCAGAAGAACAGGTCTGAAAACCACCGGAGATGGTGTGAGCATGAAAGCTGGCAAAAAGAAGAAGAAAAAGGAGCAAACTCCCGAGACGGTGCCCCGTCAGGTGGACCTCCGCAAGGAGTTCCGAAGCACCGCGCGAATCTGCTACATCATTGCAGGGTCACTCCTGATTTATCCGTTGGTGGTGGAACTGGTCAAAAGGTTTGTGGGCCCCGAACCCCTCGTGTCCGAAGGGCATTATCCGCAAATGCGGGAAATCCTTTTCGCCATGGCGCTGGTGGCCCTGTTCACCATAAGGTTTCTTCACAATGCCATGCTCAAAAAGAATCCCCAGGAAAATGTCAAGGTGCTGGTCAGAAAACTGCGAACGGCCCATATCGCCACAGCCGTGCTTTGTAAAATTCCCGCCGTCCTCGGGTTTGTCCTCTTTTTTTTCCATGGTTTTTCCAGGGAAATTTATGCTTTTTTTGCTTTCTCACTGGTCATGATGGTTCTCTATTTTCCCAAATTTGACCATTGGGTTGTGTGGCTGCGCAAATGACGAAGGGGTGAGAGGGGCAACCATGGGATTTTTCTTTTGTGCTCTTCATGGGCCCCTACTGTCTCCCGGAAGTTTGTGAATGATTCCATGACGGAAGGGAGTGCACTGCCCAAAAAGGGATATTTTCTCGTCATTGTGGCCGCAGTTTTATGGGCCGTGTCCGGGTCGTCGGGAAAGTTTTTGTTTCACAGGGGGGTCACGCCTGCCGAACTGGTCCAATTGCGCGTGACCCTGTCCACTGTGCTCCTCTTCTTCTGGCTTCTGATCAAAGACCGCCAGCTCCTCAAAATCTTCCCCCGCGACATATTTTACTTTCTCGTGCTTGGGACCGCAGGCATGGCCATGGTTCAGTACACCTATTTTCACGCCATTTCCAAAATCCATGTGGCGGTGGCCATTCTTCTGCAATACCTTGCGCCCTTGTTCATTGCCCTGCACGCGGTCCTCCTCGCAAGGGAAAGGCTCACCCGTCCCACACTCATTGCCCTGGCAGGATCCACCTTCGGATGCTATCTGGTGGCCGGGGCCTACAACTTCAACCTTCTGACCATGAACCTGGAGGGGATTGCTTTTGGCATCGCCTCGGGCATTGCTTTTGCCTGGTATGCCATTCAGGGGGAAAGGGGCATGCGCCGCTACAATCCCTGGACCGTGCTTTTTTATGCCCTTTTTTTCGCCTCTCTTTTCTGGAACCTGGCCATCTTTCCCCTGAAAGCCTTTCAGCGCCCTTATGGAATGGTGGAATGGGCCTGGATGGGTTACATTGTGATTTTTGGAACCATTGTGCCCTACTGGCTCTACTCGGAAGGCATCAGCCTCATCAGGGCAACCCGTGCCAGTGTCACAGCAACGCTCGAACCCATAACGGCCGCGTTCATTTCTTTTTTCTTCCTGGGAGAAATTCTGGAGCCCCTGCAGATGCTCGGGGGTGGGCTCGTCATATTGTCGGTGATCCTGCTGCAGCTCAAACGTGAGCATGATGAAAACACGCCCGTGCTCATTCGGGCGCGTCAAAAGCTTCAGGAGATGCAGGAAAAATGAGAAGAGCAGCCAGTGCCATTGAGCGAGCCATGCTCATCATGATTCATGCCCACGAAGGCCAGGTGGACAAGGGAGGGGAACCTTATGTGCTCCATCCTGTAAGGGTCATGATGCGTGTCCGTTCACCGGAAGCCAGGGTGGCGGCCCTCCTGCACGATGTTTTGGAGGACAGTTCCCTGTCCCTGGAGGATTTGCACAGGGAAGGTTTTTCCCCGCCTGTGCTGAAGGCGGTGCAATGTCTCACGCGAAGGGCCGGAGAGACATATCTCCAGTTCATAAACCGGGTGAAGGAAGATGCTTTGGCCCGGGAGGTCAAGATTGCGGACCTGGAAGACAATCTGAACGTGGGACGGATGGCTCACCTGACCGGGGAGGATTTGCTTCGCGTGAAAAAATACCACGAAGCGCTCAGGATCCTTCTCATGCATTGATAGGGGGCCTTGACCGTTCCAGGCCTTTGAAATCACATGATTTGTTGGCTGACAGGACACTTTGTTCAAAAAAACATTTGAATTCAAATCAGGAGCTTATGGACTCAAGGCAGGTGAAAAGGGCAAAAACCATTTAACATTTTAAAAATTTTGTCTTATGGTCCCAAGCTTGTGGTCCTTGGTCTTTTCCATATTTAAACACGTATTGAGGAACAACAGAGGGAGAAACATGTTCACGCAGAATGTTGCTCAAGCGAAACAACCTTACCGAACCGATGCCTACCTGGACACGTTTCAGATGTTCTCAGGGGTTGCACTGATCCTTTTCATGTGGAGTCACATGGTTTTGGTGGCCAGTGTGAACCTGGGGTCTGGGGTGATGAACTCAATCGCTCATTTTCTGGAGGCGACCTACCTCGCCCAGATCGGCGGGCCCATGATTGCGCTGATCTTCCTGGCACATTTTGTGATGGCGGCGCGGAAGATCCCCTTCAATTATAAAGAGCAAAAGGCCATGTGGACCCACTCTGTGCGCCTGAACCACCTGGACACCTGGCTTTGGATCGTTCAGGCAGTGACCGGCATGATCATCCTCATCATGGGAAGCATTCACATGTGGACGGTTCTGACCGATCTGCCCATCACCGCCGGCAAGAGCGCTGCCCGTATCCAGGGAGGCTGGTGGCTCCTTTTCTATATGATGTTGCTGCCCGTCATTGAGCTGCACGTGGGTGTGGGCTTTTACCGCCTGGGCGTCAAATGGGGATGGATCACCCGGTCCAACCGCAAGTTCCTCAAACGTTTCGAAAACAGGCTGACCATTGGATTCATCACCATCGGCCTGATCACCCTGTTCACCTTCTACTTCATCATCAACCCTGCATAAGGAGCCGAAATTGGATACCTTCTACACCGATTTGTTGTGCATCGGAGCGGGTCTGGCCGGCGAACGGGTGGCCGTGGAAGCGGCTTCTCGGGGCTTTGACAGCATCTGCCTGAGTATAGTGCCTCCCAGAAGATCTCACTCATCAGCCGCTCAGGGCGGCATGCAGGCTGCCTTGGGGAATGCCTGCATGGGCGAGGGCGATTGCCCTGATGTCCACTTCGCTGACACGGTCAAGGGTTCCGATTGGGGCTGCGATCAGGAAGTTGCCAGAATGTTTGCGGAGACGGCTCCCGTGGCCGTTCGGGAAATGGCCCACTGGGGCATTCCCTGGAACCGGGTCGTCCCGGGAAGCGGAACCTTTTATAAGGGCGGCAAAGAATACCAGAAAATCGAAAAAAAGGAAAGAGAAGGGCGCATCACCGCCCGCGATTTTGGTGGCACGGCCAAATGGAGGACTTGCTACACTTCTGACGGCACCGGCCACACGCTTCTTTTCACCATGGACAACCAAGTGGTCAAGCTGGGGGTCAAGGTTCACGACCGCGTGGAAGCCGTTTCCCTCATTCACGACGACCAAAGATGCTACGGCGCTGTGGCTCGTTGCCTCAAGACGGGCAAACTTCGGGTTTACCTGGCCAAAGCGACGCTCATTGCCACCGGCGGCTACGGACGCCTCTATCGGGAAACCACCAATGCGGTGATCTGCGACGGAAGCGGCGCTATTCTTGCCCTGAAAACAGGAGTCGTTCCCGTCGGCAATCCGGAAGCGGTTCAGTTCCACCCCACGGGCATTGTTCCAACCAGCATTCTCGTGACCGAAGGTTGCCGCGGTGACGGCGGAACACTCAAGGATGTGGATGGCAAGCGGTTCATGGACATTTACGAACCCGATAAACAGGAGCTGGCTTCCCGCGATGTGGTTTCCCGCTGGATGACGCACCACATTCGCGAAGGCAAGGGAGTGAAAAGTCCTTATGGTGATCACTTGTGGCTGGATATTCGCCATCTGGGCGAAAAACACATCAAGACCAAGCTCCGTGAAGTGGATGAAATCTGCCGGGAGTTCCTGGGTGTGGACCCTGTCACTCAAATGATTCCCGTTCGCCCCGCACAGCATTACAGCATGGGAGGCGTTCGCACCAACAAGGACGGCGCCTGCTATGGCCTCGACGGTCTCTTCTCCGCCGGGGAAGGTGCCTGCTGGGACATGCACGGACTCAATCGCCTGGGCGGTAATTCGCTCGCGGAAACCATCGTGGCCGGCAGAATCGTGGGTCAAAAGGTGGCCGACTACCTGGATGGTTGCGAGGTGACCTTCAACACCCAACTGGTGACCGATTTCGTCAAGCGGGAAGAAGAAGTGATCAGCCGGCTCATTCAGGGCAAGGACGGGCGTGAGAACGTGTACGACGTCCGCAATGCCATGCAGGACGTGATGATGGATTATGTGGGCATTTTCCGCAACGCCACAGATCTGCGTCAAGCCGTCGTCAAACTTCAGGAAATTCATGAAAGAGCCCAGAAAGTCGGTTTGCGCACCTCCTCTCCCGGAGCCAATCCGGAGCTGGGAATGGCCATGCGCGTCAAGGGAATGGTCCGTCTCGCCCTGTGCGTGGCGTACGCTGCCGAACAACGCACAGAGAGCCGTGGCGCTCATGCGAGGGAAGACTATCCCGAGCGCAACGACCGCGACTGGCTCACACGCACTTTGGCCACATGGAAGGAAGGGGATGATCTGCCCACGCTCAACTACGAGCCCAATTCCCAGGTTTGGGAAATACCTCCCGGCCAGAGAGGATATGGGGTCAGCAAGATCATTCCCAGCGAAGATCCGTCCGTGGTGGGCAACGTGGAAGCTTCCAAAGCCGGAGAAGCTTGCCAGCCTCAAGATGCTCCCGAGACTCCGGAAACAAATTAAGGAAAGGTGCGACAGTGGGAAGACAACTGAAATTCAACATATTTCGTTACAATCCTGAAGACCCCAAGTCTGTTCCTCACATGGAGTCCTTTGACCTGGAGGAAACGGATGCCCTGACCCTCTACATTGCCCTCAACCGCCTTCGCTAGGAGCAGGATCCGAGTCTGCAGTTCGATTTCATGTGCCGTGCGGGCATTTGCGGTTCCTGTGCCATGATGATCAACGGAAGGCCCGACCTGGCGTGTCACACAAAAACCAAAAACCTCCCCGATGAAATCACCCTGATGCCTCTCCCCGTGTTCAAGCTCATCGGAGACCTCTCCGTGGATTCAGGCACCTGGTTTCGGGCCATGAACGAAAAAGTCCAGTCATGGGTGCACACGGACAAGCCCTTTGATGTGAATGCGGAAGAAGAAACCATGGACAACCAGCTGGCGGAAGAAATCTACGAGCTGGAGCGTTGCGTCGAATGCGGATGTTGCGTGGCCGCATGCGGAAAAGCCAACATGCGCGAGGACTTCATGGGAGCAGTGGCTTTCAACCGCATCGCGCGCTTCATGATGGATCCCCGGGACGAACGCACGGGCACTGAATATTTCGAGGTTGTTGGAAACGAAGAGGGGATCTTTGGTTGTCTGGGACTCCTCGGCTGTGAAGATGTCTGCCCCAAGGAAATCCCTCTTCAGGACCAGCTGGGAATGCTTCGCAGAAAAATGGGCTGGCAGTCCATTCGCCACCTTTTCAGTCGTCTGCTGCCTGACTGAAGCCATGGGAGTCAGGGGAATGTGACGTGGAAACAGGATAAAAACAGTCTGTTGGAAAACTCGGGCAGGGAAATGTTCCGTCCGTTCTGAAAGACCGTGAGGACCGGGTGGAAGCAGGGTCTGTCTGTTGAACCATGAACAAAGGCGGGATGCGGCGCATCCCGCCTTTGTTCATTCTGGCTGCCGGACAAGGGACGTTTCCCGTGTCCTACGCAAAAAACATCACAAAATCATGAACCAGAACCTGTATTCATGAAAACAGATTTGCATTTCCTGGGCATTTTTGTTTTACACTCTCCCCACGGTCATGGTGAGCTAGAAGTATTTGACGGATACAACCAGAGGGGGTTTGATGGCGGAGATTGTTCTCGCTATAGCGTTGGTGGCCGGCATTTACATGGCATGGAACATCGGGGCCAATGACATCGCCAATGGAATGGCATCCCCCGTGGCTGCAAAAGCGGTCACTCTGCGCCAGGCGGTCATCATCGGGGGGTGTCTCGATTTTGTGGGCGCCGCTTTCATCGGGTCCCATGTGACGGAAACAATTTCCCGTGGGATTCTGGACTCCACCAAATTCACCGATCCCAATGTGGTGATGGTCGGTTTGCTCTCGGCCTTGCTGGCCTCTGCCTTTTGGGTGTTTGTGGCCACCTGGAGGCAATTGCCCGTGTCCACAACTCATTCGATCGTGGGCGCCGTGGTGGGTTTCGGTGTTGCTGCGGGAGGATTTCATGCGGTGAATTGGATGCTGATCCTCCCCATAGCCCTCAGCTGGCTGGTTTCGCCGATTTTTTCGGGGCTGCTCACCTACACCATTTTTGCTTTCATTCGCAGAAGAATTCTTGTGCAGCCGAGAGTGTTTCATTCCGCGCTCAACTGGACCCCCTTGTTCGCAGGTGGTGTGGTGCTGATCGTTGTTCTCTCCTTCCTCACCAAGACCCCACTGGGAAAGAGGCTGGGGGTGGACATGCAGATGGGGTGGATGATCGGGTTGTTTCTCGCCGTGATACTGGGTTTTGCGGCCAAGAACTGGATGTCAAGGACGATCAAAGAGGTGGAGCGTGAGGGTGCCGAACGGATTTTCAGGCGAATGCAGGTTTTTACGGCATGCTATGTCGCCCTGGCTCACGGAGCCAATGATGTGGCCAACGCAGTGGGGCCTCTGGCGGGAATCTATTCCATTTACAGAACGGGAGCTATTTTACCCGAGGCTGAAGTCCCATTCTTTCTGCTTGCGGGAGGCGGTCTGTTCATTGCCATTGGCATCTTCACCTGGGGGTACAGGGTCATTGAAACCATTGGCCAAAAAATCACGGTGCTCAACAATTCGAGGGGGTTTTCGGTGGATTTCGGCGCGGCCACGTCTGTCCTGATCGCCTCCAAATTCGGCTTTCCCGTGTCCACGACTCATGCTGCGGTGGGTTCCGTGGTCGGGGTGGGCCTTGCTGGAGGTGTGGCTGGAGTGGATTTCAAGGTGGTGGGAAGAATCACCCTGTACTGGATCATCACCCTTCCCCTTGCAGCTTTTCCCACCGTTGTCATTTTTAAAATCCTTGGATACTTTTTCCTTTAGGGGGATCATATGAGGACAGCACTGATGAATTTGTTTCGCCAGTCACCTTTTGAGGGCCTCAAGAAACATGCTCAGCTCATTCGCGATGTGGCGCCGGTTTTTCGTGATGCCTTCAATGCTTACATGCTGGACAACTCGGTGGAATTCGAAACCTGTCACAACAAGGTGACCATCATTGAGGACCAGGGGGACCGGATCAAGCGCAACATCAGAGGCCACCTGCCCAGGGGCATCCTGCTTCCCATGGACAAATTCAAGCTGCTCTGGTACCTCCGTGAGCAGGACAAAGTGCTGGATGCCGCCCAGGATACCCTGCACTGGCTTTCCTATCGAAAAACCCTGATTCCCGAGGTATTTGGAGGGGATTTGCTGTTCATGGTGGAAAAAATCACCGAGGTTCAGGAGTCAGTTTATCCTCTTGTGGAAACTGCCGAGCTTTATTTTCAAAGCTTTTCCGAGAAGGAACGAACCAACGTCAAAATGAAAATCAGGAACATTCGAGAGTTGGAGTTCCAGTCGGATCAGGTGGAGCGAAGCCTTTTATCGGATATTCTCAGTTATCCTTTTGAAAATGCCACATCAGCATACCATCTTTCGGAACTGGTGAGACTCATGGGAGGCGTTTCCAACCATGCGGAAAACGCAGGGGACATGATGAGGGCCATGATTGCCCGTTAAAGAGGGGCGGCAAGCGCAAAAGACCTGAAGTGAAATGGAAGGAGAGCGGTGACTGTGCTGTTCATGGGAAAAAAGCTTCCCTCGAAAAACCTGTTCGGCCTTCTGGAATTGGAGCCGCACCTTGTTCAAAAGAGCGCCGGGCCTGGAAGCGGCTTGCGACGCACAAGGCGGCCACTGTGGCAACGAAGTCGATCATTTGGGGAATGGAAATGTGCTGGTTGAAGCCTCCGAGGTGAGGACCCGTGAGGAGAGAAATGTCTTTTTCTCCTTTGTTGAATCCTGCCGAAGCCTCATGGGAAAGCCCCCTTTCCATGAGAAAAAGCCGAAACGCATCGTCCGTCATGTCCTTCTGGTCTGCTGCTCTCAGGACTTCTTCCATGTGTTTGTCCATTCCCATTTCCTCCCGCATCTGTATGGCCAGATCCCTGGCCCATGCCTCGAGATCCTCTTTCAGCGGTTTTTTGGTGAATCCCCGGTGATATCCATCCACAATGGTGAGGATGGACTGCTCGAGATGTTCCATGTCAAAGAGGCTTCGGGTATCCACAGGGTTGCCCCTTTCATCCAGGCCTGAAAGGCTCACCTCTTTGTTGCGATAGTAACTGCCGGTCACCAGCAGAAGGCTCAGAATGTGCGTCCCAATGTGCAGGTAGAGTTCTCGCGGAGTGCCTTCAAATGAAATGAGGTGTTCCAGGTCCCTGATGCCCGTCAATCCAAGATTGGGATACCGGCAGGAGTGCAGCCATTGATCCAGCCTGCCTCGTCTCTGCCACTGGTAAGCTCCCCCGTCGGCTCTTCGGGCCCTTTGGACGCGGTTGTGAAACAAGGGCAGGGGTGCCGAATGAACCATGCCCCGAGAAGCCAGGTTCCCCAGGAGCCAGGCATTGCGGTGAAGCGCACTTATGAATTGTTGGGCACCGAGGGATGCCACGGCATGGTGTTCATTGATATAGGAGTAGTAATCGCGGTGAGCCCAAAAGGCGATGGCGTATCCATCCGGATGGAGTCCTTCCGCGGCCCTTTCGCGGTGAGGGCCGTCCGTCAGCGACAGCAGGCAATTGCCATTGATTTCGAAAGGCTTTGGAATGTCAAACCTCTTGGGAAGTGAAGAGCAGGAGCTTTGAAGGTGCTTCATCCATTGGGCCTCCCGTAAACTCAGCGTCACTGAATCTTCACGGCGAAGGAGCTTGACCACAAACCACTGGTTTCCCTTTCCGCAATCCAGCGCAAAGCTTCTTCCGTACATCCTCATGTTTTTGGCACAGGGAACTTTCGCTCTGCGGAGAAGTTCTGACCAGGAAAGAGTGGACATTTCCCCGCAGAAAGGTGTCGTTTCCTGCAGAGAAGGACCCTTGATGTCCAGGGGAAGAGAACCCAATGCCTCGGTTGCCGCCCTGTGTGCCGGCCCCTCCTCTTTGATGGCCAGCATTTTGAGGGTGGTCAGAGCTTTTTTCAAAACCACTGGTGGGGTTTCAGGGGAGACCGTGAGAGCAGTGAGGATCAAAGCGGCCTCCTTGTACAGGAAGAAAGCTTGTTTTTGAGACCGGTGCTTTTGGCTCTGCAGCACGGCGGAGAGGGCCTTCACGGTTTCCCGGGAGGCTCGTTGTGGGTGGGAGAGAAGCAGTCGGGCAAGATCATTCACGGCCACATAAGCGGCAGAAAAATCCCCTTCCTCTGTGGCGATCTGCTTTTGAAGCGTTTCAATTTCTTTTTCAACACCCCGGTCGTTCATGCTGGTTTCAAAACTTCCCCTCATTGGATGGTTTTGTGAAATGCGGGTGCGGTCAACTGGTGGCCTTTCAAAAAATCTCTCTTATCGCTACCATCGAAGACTTTCAAGGAACTTTTCCGAAGTTTTCCAGGACATGAGACGGTGAAGCGGCGCGGAAGATCATTTTCGGCCCTGTCTTTTTTCTCTTCATTCCCATCACCATCATGCTGTCTCCCACAAGTTTCTTGAAAGAATGGAGAGAGCATTGACCTTGGGTGGCAAAGAATGTCAGAATTTTTCATCCTATGAAAAACTCACATGGAGGAGATGGAGCGTGCGGCGAAGGCGGGGAAGAAAAGAAACACTTGTCAGCGCCCTCATTCTGGTGATCCTCGTGGTCATTGGCGGGAGTGTCTACTGGAAGCAGGGCCGCTACGATTCCCGGATTTTCACTTTTTCCGCGCAGCCAGAGGGTGACGTCCTCATGGAAGCATCCGCTCTCCACTCCCATGAAACGGAGCTCGCCTCTTTTGTGCCGGCAGGCATGATGCCCTTCAGTCCCCCTGAGCAGTTTCACAGTGAGAACCTCTCAGATAAAATCAACGGGAAAGCCGAATTTTATCTCTCGGCAGGTTTTCAGGATCTCGTGTCCCAAAGGTTCGCCAGTGAAAGTTTGCCTGGTCAGTGGATGGAGGTCTTTCTCTATCACATGGGGGACCATCGCAATGCCTTCGCCGTTTACAGCGGTCAAAAGAGAAGCACCGCTCAAGACCTGGACCTGGCGCCTTTTGCCTACCGGACGGACAATGCCCTTTTTTTTGCCAAGGGCCCTCATTATGTGGAAATCGTCGCTTCTGTTGCCGATCCAGTCATGCAGGACATGATGCTCGCTTTTGCACAGAATATGATCGGAGAGTTGGTTCGGGAGGGGAGTTCCCTTCAGGAGCTGGATCTTCTTCCTGCAAAGGGACTGCTCACTGAAAGCGTGTACCTCATTTCCTCCGATGCCTTTGGTTTTGATGCGTTGGACAATGTGCTCACAGCCCGGTACCGCATTCGGGGAAAAACCCTGACGGCATACCTTTCCATGAGGGATTCCAGCGAGGAAGCTCGAAGCCTGGCGGTTTCCTTTGAGGAGTTTCTCAACTTTTTCGGAGCCCAGGCCCTGCCCCAACGACCGGAAATCCCTCATGCAGCTGTTCTGCAAGTTTTTGAAACCTATGAAGTGATTGTGCAGGAAGGGCCGGTGCTCTATGGTGTCCACGATGCTCCCGGCCTGGAAGAGGCCCTGGAGCTTGCGGAGCGCATGCATCGACGACTCGCAGATTTGGAGTGGTGAGGACGGACATGGAAAAAAAAGAGACCCTTCATCGCCGTGACTTTCTTGTGCGCTCCCTCAAGGTTGGGGCAGCCGTGGGAGTCACGGGCTTTCTGGGCTGGAGATTTCACGATCCTGAGGGTCCCCCGGGTGCGCAGCAGGAAGAGGATGAAGTGAGCCTCCCCGATTTTTCTGTCCCCGGAATGGATCGCAGGCTGGCGGTGGTTCGGGGCGAAGACCGTGCTGCCACCCTGGAGCTGGCTCTTCATGCCCTTGGAGGAATGAGCGCTTTCGTCAAAGAAGGGGACAGGGTGCTTGTGAAAGTGAATGCGGCCTTTGCCAGTCCCCCCATTCTCTCGGCCACCACGCACCCCGCCCTGGTGGAGCGGCTCGTGCAACTTTGTTTCAAAGCAGGTGCCGGGGAAGTGATCGTTACGGACAATCCCATCAACGATCCCCAGAGTTGTTTCGTCCTTTCTGGCATTGAGGAGGCTGCCCGCCGGGCCGGCGGCCGTGTCATTTATCCCAGAAGCGATCTTTTCCAGCCCACAACCCTCCCCGGCGGCAGGCTCATCCGGTCATGGCCCCTTCTCTATGGACCCTTCCATGGGGTCAACAAGCTGATCGGTGTGGCCCCCGTGAAAGATCATCACCGCAGTGGAGCCTCCATGATCATGAAGAACTGGTATGGCCTGCTGGGTGGGAGAAGGAATGTGTTTCACCAGGATGTTCACACCATCATCACTGAACTGGCCATGATGGTCAAACCCACACTGGCCATTCTGGATGGGACGACGACCATGATGACCAATGGTCCAACGGGAGGTTCCCTGGCCGATCTCAAGGCTACCCACACGCTCATCGCCGGAACGGATCAGGTCTCTGTGGATGCCTTTGGGGCCACTCTTCTCGACAAAACGGTTCTGGACCTTCCTTTCATCCACATGGCTGAATCTGCAGGGGTGGGCACCTCCCGGTATGAGACCCTCAACCCCACACACCTGCAGGTCTCCTGAGAATCACGGGAAAGCTGCCATCATGGCCATCGTCACCGTAAGGCGCATCAGCCAGGTCTTCTTTTTCCTGCTTTTTGTCTGGTTTTCTTTTGTGTCCACGGCAGGAGAAGAGTGGTGGGAACTGCGAGGCTGGCCCGCCAACTGGTTTCTTCAGCTGGACCCTTTGGTGGCATTGGTCACTTTCCTCGCCACTTTCACTTTTTATGCAGGGCTTCTGTGGGCCTTGCTGACCATTTTGCTCACACTTGTGCTGGGAAGGTTTTTCTGCGGATGGGTCTGCCCCTTCGGCACACTCCAGCACTTCATGGGGTACTGGAGCGGCCGGTTTGAAACCCTGGGGCACCTTCAACAAAAGAACCGTTACCATCCTTACCAGGTGATCAAGTATTATCTCCTGGTTTTTCTGCTCTCCATGGCCCTGGGAGTGGCCCTGCAAAAAATCATTCAGGCCGGGCTCTGGACGGCACTGCTGCTGTACGGGGGGATCGCCCTGTGCCTGCTCCTTCTCTTTCGCGAAACATGGCTTGGGGAAAAGAAAAGCAAGGCCATTGCATCCGTCTTTTTCCTCGCGGGAGCTTCAGGCCTTCTGGCGGCTTTCCTTCAAGGGGGCCACAGAATACTCGCATCGTCCGTTCAGACGGGACTCCTGGATCCCATTCCTCTCATGCACCGTTCTCTCAACCTTTTCCTTTTTCCCGTCCTGGGAGAGCCATTTCGTCGAGGAGTGGTGGAGCCCAGGCTTTATGAGGGTGCCTGGGTTATAGGCTTGATCTTTGTAGCCGTTCTGCTCCTTTGCCTGAAAATTCCCAGGTTCTATTGCCGCTTCATTTGCCCCCTGGGGGCACTCATGGGCATTCTGGGGAAGTGGGCTCTGTATCGTGTGGGCAAGACCCGTGTAAACTGCCGCGACTGTTCGGTCTGTGAAGCTCATTGCGAGGGCGCCTGTGAGCCCATGGGCGCCATTCGCCAGCACGAATGTGTCCTGTGCATGAATTGTCTGGATGACTGTCACCATGGAGTCATGGGGTATGGCACAAGCAGGTCTCTCGGGGGCGAGAGGGATGCGCCGGACATATCGAGGAGGGGCTTGGTGCTGACCGTTGCGGCTGGAGTGGTGAGCATCCCTTCCATGAGATTGAGCGGTCTGCTGGCTTCCAACCGGGATCCGCACCTGGTGCGCCCACCGGGCGCCCTGCGGGAGGAAGAGTTTTTGCAGAGGTGCATCAAGTGTGGTCAGTGCATGCGCATCTGTCCCACCAACATCATACATCCGGGGGACTTTTCCCATGGCGTTGAAAGTCTGTGGACCCCCGTGCTGAACTTCCGTGTGGGAACAAGCGGCTGTCAGCTCAACTGCGTTGCCTGCGGGCACATTTGTCCCACAGCGGCCATCAGGCCCATCAGTCTTGAGGAAAAGCTCGGAGAAGGAAGGTTTGCCGATGCGGGACCCGTCAGAATGGGAATGGCTTTCGTGGATTTGGGGCGCTGTTTGCCCTGGACCATGGATCTGCCCTGCATCGTTTGCCAGGAAAACTGTCCCGTGAGCCCAAAAGCCATTGTCGTGCACGAGGTTTTCAGGCCCATCCGTGACCCTGTCCACCGGGTGCACTCGGTGATGGAAAATGATTTCATCGTCGTCACCCTGGAGAGGCTTGCTCTGCAGCCGGCGCGTCTCGCCACGGGAGATTACTATGTCCGGTGGGTGGGAGAGGAGGCTCGCTGGAGAATCCAGCGCAACACTGAGAGGGAAATCGAATTGGTGCCTCAGGCCCGAGGCCACATTTCCACTCAGGAGGGGAAGGAAATAGAGATTTTGGTCAGGTTGCACCTTCCCCAGGTGGATCCCCACCGATGCATCGGGTGTGGTGTGTGTGAGCACGAATGTCCCGTGACCGGCAAGCGGGCCATTCGTGTGACTGCTGAGAATGAAAGCCGTGAAAAGCGCCATTCAATGATTCTTCATGGATCTTGAGAGTTTAGCCTTAAAAGTCGTGGAGAGCGATTCCTCCACCCATGAGTCGAGGAGGTGCACCAATGTGGAAGAAGAAGTGTTTTTCAAGGCGCAGATTTTTGCAAACCGCCGGTGTTTTGGGTACAGGGTCTCTGGTGTGGCCCCGGTGGGTTCATGGTGAACCTCAGGTGCAGGTGGCCGCTAACGGTTCTTCAGGCTCCAGGGTGGTTCCCACCCGGCCCTTTGGCAGGACGGGTGCTGACGTCTCTTGCCTCTCCCTTGGAGGCATGTTCGACATCCCATCCAACCAGTTGCTTCTCAGACAGGCTGTGCGGTGGGGCGTCACACATTGGGACACAGCTTCTTCCTATGGCGGCGGAAGGAGTGAGGAGGGAATCGGCCGGTTTTTTGAGAGGCATCCGGACATTCGAAAGGAAATATTTCTCGTCACCAAGTCCGACACACACCGTCCCCAGGGCATGACGGAGCGCCTCAACCGTTCTTTGCGCCGCATGAAAACGGATTATGTGGATCTCTACTTTGTCCATGGCGTGAGAAATTTGAGAGGCATGGATTCAGAAATGAAAGCCTGGGCGGAGAAAGCCAAGTCTCAGGGCAGGATTCGCTTTTTTGGCTTCAGCACGCACAGCAACATGGAAGAGTGCATGATGGATGCCGCCAGGCTGGGTTGGATCGATGGCATCATGATGACCTATAATTTTCGACTCATGCATGAAGACAGAATGAAAAGAGCTGTGGAGGCCTGTGCCAGGGCGGGTATCGGGCTGACGGCCATGAAAACTCAGGGTGGTGGTTCCGTGAGCATGGAGAGCGGGGCGGAAATGCGCATGGCGGGAAGATTTCTCCGGGAAGGTTTCACCGACAAGCAGGCCAAGCTCATGGCCGTTTGGGAAGAACCGCTCATCGCCAACATTTGCTCTCAAATGCCCAATCTGACCATTCTCATGTCCAACGTGGCCGCAGCTTCCAATGGCACCACACTGTCCCGCCATGACAGAGAGAGCCTCATGCAGTTCGCCTCGGAAACCGCTTCAGGCTATTGTGCCGGATGTTCCCGAATCTGTGAGGGAGCAATGAACCACGAGGTTCCGGTCCAGGATGTCATGAGATACCTCATGTATTACCGCAGCTATGGAGACTGCCATGAAGCCAGAGGACTTTTTGCCACCATTCCCCAAAGTGTCCGAAGCCGGATGGCCCGTCTGGACTATCGTCCCGCTGAAGAAAGGTGCCCTCAAGGGATGCCCATAGGGGTTCTCATGAAAGATGCTCTGAGCGTTTTGGCTTGAAAATCCCGGTCAGCGGTCACGGAGGCTCCCTTGAAGGGAGACGAAGCCGAAGTGTTTTTCAAAGAACTTCTGAGGCCGGTGCTCCATTTTCCAAACGAGCGCTTGTCATCGACCTGGTCCGACCCTTATGAGGAGCGAGTCACAGACTTTTTGCCTCCTGTGCGAAGGTCCTGTCTGCAGTGATGCCCTCCGGCTGATGGATGTCTTGGGCAAATCATTTCGCACCAGTTTCGTGTGGTGATTGACGGCCATTTCCAGTACACTCGGGGAAAAAACAGCCCTTGAGTGTCATGAGGAGTGACAACATCCGTTTCAGGAGAATGTTCTTCTCCTGATATCCAGCTGAAGTCTTTGTGCGCGGGACGGCTCTCCTGCGGCATAGGTTGATTCATTGAGCTTCGGGCGGTTTCATTGAGGGTTCGCAAGGCTTCTGCCATGGTGCCGGCTGTTCTCTTTGGGAACGATTGTCCCCTGTCAGGTGCAGAACCAGTGTGGTTTCCGGTGAAAGAGGAGGAGGAACATGGGAAAGAGCACGAGGATCTTGTTCATGGTTCTATTTGTGGTCTGCCTTTTTTGGGGGAAGGCTGGGGCTTCCGCACAAAT
Source organism: Syntrophobacteraceae bacterium (assembly GCA_003566995.1). Classification (GTDB taxonomy): domain Bacteria; phylum Desulfobacterota; class Syntrophobacteria; order Syntrophobacterales; family Syntrophobacteraceae; genus SLCH01. The sequence goes on along the minus strand of PXBG01000124.1, from coordinate 157 downwards.
GGGAATCATCACGGGGAGCGAGAAGGGCACTTACTTCCAGTTTGGTCTGAATCTGCAGCAGCTGCTGGGTCCGCGAGGCATTTTGCTCAGTGTTTACCCCTCCAGTGGCTCCATTGAAAATATTCATGCGGTTTATAAAAGGCCCCGGACTCAGCTG
>PXBG01000049.1 GCA_003566995.1 Syntrophobacteraceae bacterium | reverse complement strand
TTTCGCTGAGGTTACGGGACAAAGCAACACGCTATCCTTTAAGTCCCAAGCATTGACCCCCGACCATTGGCCCGGAATGACTTGTCCCAGGATCAACATCCTGGCGTCTTGAGAAGCTGCCGAACTTCCCAAAGCCGCCGTCCACTGAAAAAACATTTCACTGTCACAGCCGCCCATCCCCTTCAGGGACTTTCGCGAAATACTCAAATGCATGCACTTGCCTTCCGGAAGCGGTTGTGGGAACATGATGTCATCAGAAGCTTCATGAACGTTTGAAGGGATCTCTCTTTTTTCCAGTGATTCGCTCGTGCAATACATGAAATTTCACTTCTGCTGTCCCTTATTCAAAGCGGTGGAAGCCTGTGCGCCACGATGCGCCGGGTTTGCACCGCACCAGGTCTTTGCACGATGCACATTGACCGCACCCCCGTTTTGACCCTCGCGCCGTGTGCATCATGCGGGAAGCTCTCGTGCAGATGCTGGAAAGACATTGAGCACCCATCCATTTCCAAGTATTTTCAACCCCTTGAGGAGGCACCCATGCAAGCATGCCTGAGACACGGAATCGCATTGTGCTGCTTTGGCTTCCTGATCGGCCTGAGCGCACCCGCCGCTTCACAGCAGGCACACCCCGATCAGGTGGAACCAACCGGCGAAGCTCCATCTGCCGAAGGATGGCGACAGCAGTCCATGGTGAAGGGATTGGAGCACCCGTGGGGAATGGCGTTTTTACCCAACGGAGACATCCTCATCACTGAACGGGCGGGACGTTTGCGCCTGGTCAAGAATGGCGAGCTTCTGGACGAATCCATCGAAGGCATCCCTGATGTTTTTGCCAGCAACCAGGGAGGGCTTCTGGATGTGGTGCTTCACCCCCGGTTCCCTGAAAACAACTGGGTTTACTTCACCTACGCCAGCGGCGATCGCCACGCCAACCGAACCACTGTGGGACGAGGCCGGCTGGACGGCACCGCACTGAAAGATGTGGAGGTGCTTTTCGCCGCCAAACCGGACAAGTCCGGTGGCCAGCACTTCGGTTCGCGAATTGTCTGGCTCGAGGATGGAACCATGCTGGTGAGCATCGGCGATGGTGGCAATCCTCCATTGGAGATCGACGGGACACTCGCACGTGACCACGGCCAGCGCCTGGACAGCCATCTGGCCTCCATCGTTCGCTTGAAAGACGATGGTTCCGTGCCTGAGGACAATCCCTTTGTGGGCGAGGAAGGCGTTCAACCGGAAATCTACAGCTACGGGCACCGCAACATACAGGGCATGGTGCTTGACCCGCAAACGGGCAACGTGTGGGCCAACGAACACGGTCCGCTGGGAGGCGATGAATTGAACCTGATCCGTGCGGGGGAGAATTATGGGTGGCCCGAAACAACCTACGGTGCAGACTACCGCACCGGTGAGCGTTTCACCCCCCATCGAACCCGGCAGGACATGACGCCGCCCAAGGCTGCCTGGACACCGGCCGTGGCCCCGAGCGGGCTGGAGTTTTATACGGGCGAACCCTTTCCCGAGTGGCGGAATAATCTTTTCTCAGGCGGCCTCAGGGGCCAGGAAGTTAGAAGGATTGTTCTGGAGGGCGAGAATGTGACCGGGCAGGAAACGCTGTCCATTGGCCGGCGCGTTCGTGACGTGAAGCAGGGCCCCGATGGTTTCCTCTATATTCTCACTGATGAAACAGCCGGTGAATTGATCCGCATCGAGCCATAGGGGCAGGACCATCTTCCGTCTCTGGCAGGAACAAATCAGCAGATCAAGTTTTGAGCGGAGGCCTGAACCTCCATTTCCCCAACCATGAACGGAGCAAGGACAACTGGAAGGCGGCCAAGGTCCTTTTTCTGAGTTCTGGGTCGCCTTTTGGACCGTGATCTAATCCTGGTGCAGATGGCCGTTCAAGATTCGCCGGTACCGGTGACTGCTTTTCTGATAGACACGCCTGAAATGAACTTCAACCATGTGGCGTCCATGGATCTTCGCCGGATGCATGCTGTCACATTTGATGAGCACATGAGCTTTGAGCAGATCACGGAGCCTCTCCCAGGTTTGTTTTTCCCGCACATGGATCACATACCGTTCGCTCGATTCGGTGAAATCGTTCAGTTCGGGAGTGCCCTCGAGAAATGCCCTTCCGATCTCCTCGGCATATTCATTGCGGTCAAGCCCAAGCTCTTTTACAAAAAGAGAAGCGCGAAGGTACCTGTTGAAGAAAAACCCCGAGTCCATATCGAATCCCACCTGAAGAGTGTCCCGAAGATCCTGAATGTCAGTGGAAGGGGTGACGAATTTCAGTCGACGCTCCCCCTTCTGCCCTTTGAGCACCACTCCTTCGCGCTTTTGCCGGTTTAGATCCCGCAAAATGTTGTAGAGTTCGTCCATATGGGCTTTGCAGTGGTGGCCTCTGACAGGAACTCCCGAAAGGTCATATTTTTCCAGCAGGGCGTAACGCTCTTCCGGTGAAATGAATTGCCCCCTGGAAGAGAATACTTCGAACACAAAGAAATGGGCTCCCGGAGCCAAATTTGGATCACGCTGGAAATTATAGGGATTATCCCCCACCACCTCTCCGCACAGGACGTGTTGGGGGTTTTCCCGGAAGAACTTTTTCAGTTTGCCGTCTTCTGCCCAAATGCGGGCCCACTCTGTGGTGAACGGGCAGATGAATCCTCCCCGGCTTGCACCCAGGAGCTCTCCTCCGTGCTCGAAGATTCTCGCATTGTAGCCGTCAAGCTTTTCCTCGGTCCAAAAAGGATCATTCCCGAACAGGCGATCTATTCCTTCTTTCAGTCGATAGACCCTTTTGATGGGGGGGAAGCCCGGAACCTTTCGCAGAAGGTGCTCCCCCGATTCATCAAAAAACAGCAGGGTTCCCCTCAGGTCCTGGCGATCTTTTCTTGTGCGCTCATAGGAATGCCCCTCAAAAACCATCGTTTGATGTTCCGGGTTTTTCTGATTCATCAGCCATCAACTCCCATGTGCTGCGCCGCAGTAGTCGATGAACTCTTCAGCTGTAAAAACCTCTATTCCCAGGGAACCTGCCATGGTGATGATTCCCTTGTCAGAAGCGAGAATCACACCATTGATTTCCCTGGCCATGAGGACAACTTCCAGGTCTTCCACGCTGTCCACAATTCCACCCCGCAATGCTTCGCGGTAGTGCTGGCGAACCTTCTGCACATTTTCAGGAAGGTCAGCGGTTTTGATGGCCTGCTCCGCAATATGCAGACCTTTGTTGACACGAATGCGCAGGTCATGGATGAAGGCATGGAAAATGGCAGCGGGGACGAAAATATTGTGAATATCGGGAACGCGAACGACCGCCCTTGCACGCAATGTTTTCAGGGACGCCGAATCCACAAAATTGGAAAGCTCCTTGAATATTGACAAAGGAACGAATATTTCCAGGGCGAGGCGCTGACTGATGTCCACAAACCCATCGATCGCCTCGCTGGTTGATCGGCCAAACAGCTTTTGAGTGTCAGGATTTACAAAAATGCTCGTATCAATGACAATTCGCGAACGGGGAAAGGCTGGCGTCGGCCCTTCTGACGTTTTATCTGCCATTTTCACACCGCTTTTCATGATCCCTTGAAAAAAAAAGAATCGCCTCTCCTTGAGAATGCACGGAAGAAAGACTCATTGCACGAACCACATGGCCAAAGGGTTTTTCACCTTCAGAATGATCCATATATTTTTAATATAACCTTCATTTGACTTTTCAAAAACGCTGGCTTGGATATTTTTCCCGTCCGGAACCCTCTTTTTGCAAAACAAAATGATTTTTCCGCAATTCCCCCAAGATTCCCGGTGGCTCAGAGGAGCCAATCCGGGAACAGACACACGAAAGGTGCCGCAGGGAGAAAGAAACAATCATTCAAGGGCCCCACTGCCTCACCGCCGCAGGACCGCCTTGCGAAGGCGCAGTGCCTGAGGTGTCACTTCCACCAGTTCGTCATCGCTGATGTATTCCATGGTTTGCTCCAGGGTGAACTGACGGGGGGGGATGATGCGAAGGGCTTCGTCCGAGCCCGAGGCCCGAATGTTGGTGAGCTTTTTTTCCTTGGTGATGTTGACCCACATGTCTTCCGTGCGGGCATTTTCACCCACGACCATGCCCGCATACACGGATTCCCCCGGAGTGACGAAGATGGTTCCACGGGGCTGCAAATGGTGGACAGCATAGGCCGTGGCCTTTCCGTCACGGTCGGAAATGAGCACTCCGTTGGGCCTTCCCTTGATTTCCCCTGCATGGGGAATGTGACCGATGACCAGCGTGTTGATGATTCCCGTGCCGCGCGTGTCCGTCAAAAACTGATTGCGAAAACCGATGAGCCCCCGGGAAGGGATTTCAAATTCCAGCCGCACACGGCCGAAACCGTTGTTCACCATGCGCACCATCTGCCCCCTGCGGGCGCCCAGCATTTCGGTGACAATGCCCACGAAATTCTCGGGCACGTCCACCACTGCCAGCTCTTTGGGCTCCACAAGCTGCCCTTCCACTTCCCGAAGGATGATTCGGGGCTTGGAAAGGGAGAGCTCAAACCCTTCCCGGCGCATGGTTTCCACCAGCACGGCCAGCTGCAGTTCCCCCCGGGCACTCACCCGGTAGGATTCACGGTTCTCCGCCTGCTCCACTCGAAGACTGACGTTGTAGAGCAGTTCCTTGTCCAGCCGGTCCTTGATGTGGCGTGAAGTGAGGTATTTTCCATCCTTACCGGCCAGGGGAGAGGTGTTGACGGAAAAAACCATGGAGAGGGTCGGCTCTTCCACGGTGATGGTGGGCAGTGGCCTGGGATCTTCGAGAGAGCCCAATGTGTCCCCGATGTAAATGTCCTCCACACCGGCAACGGCGGCGATGTCTCCAGGGGGAACACTCCGCCGCTCCACCCGATTGAGCCCTTCATAGCTGTAGAGGACGCTGAGCCCCGCCTTCGCCGGTTCCCGGCCTTTCTTGAGCAGCGCCACTTCCTGCCCGCTCCGCAATTGGCCATTCACCACCTTGCCCACGGCGATTCGCCCCACGTAGTCATTGTGCTGCAGGTTGGTCACCAGAAACTGAAGGGGCATCTGCGGGTCATGGGCCGGGGCCGGAATGGAGGCAAGGATGGCTTCAAACAGGGGCACAAGGTTTTGCCCTTCGCCCTGAGGATCCCGAAGGGCGATTCCTTCCTTGGCGTTGGTGTAGAGCACGGGAAAATCCAGTTGTTCCTCCGTGGCATCCAGGTCGATGAAGAGATCGTAGACCTCGTCCAACACTTCGTTGATGCGACGGTCGGGGCGGTCGATCTTGTTGATCACCACGATGGGGGGAAGATTCCTTTCCAGAGCTTTCCCCAACACGAACCGGGTTTGAGGAAGGGGCCCCTCGGTGGCATCCACCAGAAGCATGACCCCCTCCACCATGTTGAAGGTGCGCTCCACTTCGCCACCGAAATCCGCATGGCCGGGCGTGTCCACAATGTTGATTTTGACGCCGTTGTACATGATGGCCGTGTTTTTGGCCATGATGGTGATGCCCTTCTCCCTTTCGAGATCCAGGCTGTCCATGATGCGCTCCGCCACCTTTTCGTTGTCCCTGAAAACACCGCTCTGCCACAGCATGGCATCCACAAGGGTGGTCTTGCCGTGATCCACATGGGCGATGATGGCCAAATTGCGTATGTTCTCAAGTGATTGCATGGATTTCCTTTGAATGGAAGTTTGTCCTCTGCCGGGCTGCCAATGCTCCCGAACCAGCTGCTGCTGCTCCTGCCCTGGGGCAGCATGTTCGGCCGCCCCCGCAAGAAGCGACGAATGGTCACTCATTGGGATGGAAAGTGTCAAGGGGCTATTGAAGGAGAGGGGACTTTTTTCATCCATTCACAGGGAACCGGAAAAAATCCTTTGCTCACTTTGAAAGCACGTGATTGGAAGATGTTTGCGGGGCTGCGCGCACCGTGCGGTTTCTCCCCTGCGCCTTCGCCCGGTAGAGGGCATCGTCGGCAGCTCCAAGAACAGCGTCTACGGAAATTGCACCTGTGGCAACGGCCACTCCCATGCTCACGGTGATGGATAAATCTCCCGCCCTGGTCCTGATCCTGGTTTCAGCCACCTGGGCACACACCCTGTCGAACAAAGACACGG
>PXBG01000096.1 GCA_003566995.1 Syntrophobacteraceae bacterium | reverse complement strand
GGCTTTTCCCGTGGGAGCCGCCAGGGCGACCCTCATGCGACGGGGATGCGCCAGGGTCGCGAGAAGAAAGAGGATGCGGGCCACCGTGGTCGTTTTTCCCGTCCCTGGTCCTCCCGAAATGACACAAAATCTTCTGGTTGCCGCGGTGAAAGCCGCTATTTTCTGCCAGTGGGGTTCGGCATTGTCCTTTTCGGAAGGGAAGAGCCCATGGAGAAGAGCGGGAAGATCATGCCCCCCGTGACCGCTCGGAGAAGAAGCTTTGGCCATTCGTTCCAGAATTCCCCGGGCCAACCTGTTTTCGTAATCCCAATAGCGGTAAAGGTATAAACGGTCTGAAGAGTCGAGAATCAAAGGGCAGCGATGGCCCGGACTGCCCACAACGGAAGCTGCCTCAAGAGCTTCCCTCCAATCCTTCGCACCGGGACAATCCACTTCAAGCTCCAACTCCTTTCCACCGTCACCGAGCAGGATCTCACGGGGCATGGACAGATCAAGGCAGATATGCCCACGTCCCGTGAGAGAACTCACAAGGGCGGCAGCCAGCACGAGTTCGGGTGACCGTTTTTCATTGAGGCGCTCCATGAAGCGGGCAAAATGCACGTCCAGGGAAGACAGCACCCCCGCATTTTTCAGTGCGTGCAGATCCTCGTTTTTCAGAGAATTCACCCTTCCACCCCCGTGAGGCCCCGGCAAAGGGCTGCGACCACATCCCCGGAGGGGCGGTCATGAAAAACTCCCCGGAGAGGATCGATCCCGGGATCCATGCCTCTCAGAAAAAGATAATAGATCCCTCCGAAATGGGTTTCATAATCGTAGCCGGCCACTCTGCGGCGCAAATACCGGTTCACCGCAACGGTGTAAAGGTGATACTGCAGGGTGTAAAAGTGGTCGTCCATGGACCGTTTCAGTGCCCCGGGGCCGTAGTCTTTGTGCCGGTCTCCCAGGTGGTTGGACTTCCAGTCCACAATGTAATACCGGCCTTCATGCTCCAGGACCAGGTCGATATAGCCTTTCATGAAACCGCTGAGGGGTTCCAGGCGCAAACGATCTTTCCAGGAGGGTCCACCGTCCCCCTTTTCATGAGCCAAGGGTGAGGTGCCCGGGGCAAGGACGAGGGAAAGCAGCTCCCCCAGGCGATTCTCATCCAGGTACTGAAGGGGGAAGTAAAACTCCAGTTCATTGAGCCGTTTGCCCCGGGGGACATCACGAAGCATGAAAGTTCCCCCGTCACATGGCAGAGGGCAGGCCAGAACGTTGCGCACCATCTTCTCGATCACACCGGCCCAGGCCCCTTCAAATCCATGCTCCGCCAGTTTTGCCTCCACCAGCCTTCGAAGATTCCCCTCGCTTCCCTCATGGAAGGAGCATTCCTCAAAGACTTCGTGCATGAAGGTGCCCGCTCCCGCCCCCCTGGGGAAAGCGAAAACGGTCCTTTCTTCAACGCCCCCCATGCCCATGCCTTCAAGGTCTTCCCCTCTTTCTTCAGCATCATCGCCGCCGAACTCGTCGTGGTCGTGCAACTCCCCTTTTTGCATCTCTCCCGACACGAGGGAAGAGAAGCTCGAGATGCGCCAGTCCCGTGGAACACGCCCTGAAAAGTGGCGGCACCGAAGTTCATGGGCGTCCCTGTCTTCGTCTTCGCGGAGGAGAACACCTGCCCTCTCCGTGGGCATGCTTTCAATGGCTATGGCATGAGCGGCTCCCTTCCTCACCCGTGCCAGGTCCTCCATCAATCGCTCATGGGAGAGGTTCCTGAGGCTTTCCTTCATGTGCCTCACCAGGTCACGGGGAATGGTGGATGGATCGTCCCGGGGGGGATTGGCTTCTCCAGGATTCTTTTTCACAGGGTCGTAGTGAAAAAGGTAGGCGGGAGCTGACGTTTCCCCGTCCTGAAACAAGCCCCATACAAGATAACACCGGCTTCGGGCCCGGGTCACGGCCACGTAGAAGAGGCGAAGGTTTTCGGCCAGGAGTTCTTTTTCATTCAGGGAAAGAGATTGTTCCAGGTCCGTGGACCCCAGATCCAGAGTGACTTGCATCTTTTCCTCAATGTCGTGAAACAGGGCGTGCTCGCTCCTCTTCAAACCGGAAGAACTCCAGGTGAAGGGACAGAAAACCACAGGGTATTCGAGGCCCTTGCTGCGGTGAATGGTCACCAGCCTGACCGCTTCTTCATCGCTTTCCAGGCGCAACTGGTGCTCCTCGCTTCCCGGAGCTTCGTCCGTCCTCTGAGCAGCCAGCCACTTGATCAGTTCAAACATTCCCAGTTTTTTATCCAGGGATGCCCGGTGAAGCACTTCTCCCAGGTGCAGAAGATTGGTGCATTTGCGTTCTCCGAAAACATGGGCCATGAGACGGGGAAGCACCCGTTCCTCGTGAAGGAATTTCTGCAACATCTGGAAAAATCCCTGTTTTTTCCAGATGGCATGGTGTTCGTGGAATTTCCGCAGCCAGGCTTCCCAGGCCCGTTCGTCCTCTTCCAGATTCAGAATGTCCTCCCCCTGCAGCCCCACATGGGGACTCACCAGAGCCCGCTTCACAAGCCGGGTGTCAGAAGGGTTGGCGATTCCCCACAGCAGCCATTCCAGATGCAGGGCTTCTTCCGAATGAAAGAGATTGCCGGTGCTCTGAAGCACACTGTGCACATTCATGTGTGCCAGCATTTCCTGAAAAACGGCGGCTTCCCTGTTGGTCCGCACCAGCACCGCCACATCGCTTTCCCTCAGGGGCCTGTCCCCCAACCTGATTTTCCCCTGTCGCCCCCCTTCCAGCAGCCGTGCAATTTCCCCCGACACTGCAGTGGCGATTTCCGCCCTGGCAAAGCCCCTGGTGATCTTTTTTTCCTTCTTGCCCTCCTGGGGTTCCATGACCCAGATGCGCAGGGAAGGCTCCGCGCATCCCTTTTCCAGGAGAGGTTCCTGTTTTTTGCCCGAAGCGGGCAGCACGGGAAAAAATGGAATCTCGTCATACACAAAAGGGCGGTGAACCTGTTCAAACAGGGCATTCATGCCGTCAATGGCGCTGGGTTCCGAACGCCAGTTTTCGTGGAGCGTGAACCGGGAGGTCACTGCCCGGGAGGCCTTCATGTAGGCGAAGACATCCGCGCCGCGAAAACCGTAAATGGCCTGCTTGGGATCTCCGATGAGAAAAAGGGTACCCTTTTCGTGGCCGAAAACTCTCTGAAAAATATCGTACTGAATGGCATCCGTGTCCTGGAATTCATCGATGAGGGCGGCCCTGAACTTGTGGCGAAGGACGCCGGCCAATGAATCCCCCCCCTCTCCTTCCAAAGCTGAGTGCACACGAAAGAGGAGGTCGTCAAAGTACAGCACCTGACGTTCTTGCTTGCGGCGAGCCAGTTCCCCATGCAGGCTTCCAAGAAGCTTCACCTTCAGGGCCAGCATGCGGTGATGAAAGGCACTCGTCAGAGTCTGCTGAACCTGGAAAAATTCTTCACAAACGTGGAAGAAGTCATGTTCGGGAGAGGGTTCGCCTTTCCTGCCCCCTTCCACGATGGCGGATGCGGTGAAGCGGTAGAAAGAAGGGGGAACATTCACTTCCCGCCATCCCCGCTCCACAAAAGCGTCCATCTCCGCAATCCATGCGGGAACGCTTCCGGAACGATACTTGTTTCTGTTGAGCCCCTTGCTCTCCAGAAGAATTTCCCACACTTCCGAGCGGCCCTTTCGCCAGCCGTCCCTCAACAGCCCGAAGCTCTCCAGGTAAGCCTTTTCCAGTGGTTCCGTCGGGACCGGTTCAACCTGAGGAACAACCTTGATCCGGGGATGAGGAAGGGCCTCTTCCATGGTTTTTCGCAAGGCTTGCGGGCTTGCACCTTGAGCCATGGCATAGCTTACAAAAAGGAGGGATTCCCCGTAGAAGTGTTCCCGCCAGAAATCCTGCACCAGTTCCGTGAGAAAATTCTCCTGGTCCGTCACCAGTTCCATGTCCAGCGGTGCACCGCTTTCAAAGGCGTGCTCCCGCAGCACTCGATGACAAAACCCATGGATGGTGAAAATGGCGGCCAGGTCAAAATCGTTGAGCGCTGTTCGCAGGCGATGCACCCTATGGGCCTGCTCCCGTGAAAAATCCCCTTCTTCCTCAGTGAATCGCAAAGCTTCTTCCAGCCTGGAGCGGATGCGTTCCTTGAGCTCCGCCGTGGCCGCTTCCGTGAAGGTGACCACCAGGATTTCCTGGATAGGGATTCCCGCTTCCTGCACCAGGCGCAGCACCAGCCCCGTGATGGTGTGGGTCTTGCCCGTCCCTGCGCTGGCTTCGATGAGGTGCACTCCCGAAAGGGGGCTCTTTTCAAGGTGAAAAATGTCAGGCTCAGGGGTGCTCATGCAGTCCGCCCGATTCGATGATGTTTTGACCAAAGGAGCATCCATGAAGAATCTTTTTTTATCTCAAGCTCATCTCAACGGTTTAAAACTCGCAAAGTTCAGTGTGCTTCCAAAAAATTGAACAGCCCATTGAAAAAAGTCCATTGTATTCCATGCTGCAAATCATCAGCGGAACTGTATCTGCGGCATGGACAAGGAAACTGTCTGCAACATTTTCGAACCTTTTTTCACCACCAAGGGAGGCACTCAAAGCATTGGACCGGGAATGGCCACTGTCTATGGCATTGTCAGGCAAAACAACGGGTTCATCAGTGTCTGCAGCGAACCGGCCAAAGGGACCACCTTCAAGCTCTATTTCCCCTGCCACGAAGGGGACCCGCAAACCTCATCCCTTGACGGGGAAGGAGGAGTTCCCCCGGGCATTTTGAAAGAGGGGATGAACTTCAAAAACCCTTCTCTTTCATGGATCTTGGGAAAAAAGTCGGAGCAGCGCTGGATTGAGAGCAGCATTCCCCTTGAGAAGGGGGGAGCAAAAATCAATAGGGACAATTTCCGCAGTCCTGAAAAGCATGCCCTTCCCATCACCTGGCGGAAGAATCCCGCCGGCGCACAAGCCATGTCCCAAGACTGGCCAGACCGATGATGTAGCCGATGCCTCCCAGGATTTCCGTGAGGCCCGGACGCGACTGCTGCAGGGCCAAAATGTCACGGCGCAATGGGGCCAGTTCCTGGCGCACGGACTCCTGAACGATCCGCCTCACGAGCTCTTCGTTGAAAGGCGCCCCATTTTCAGGGAAGTCGGCTGCCATTGAAGTTTCCGTTTTTTCCGAAGGGGTGGCAGGGGGCTGAGCGCGCTCGAGTTCCTCAGCCCCTATGGTATGCCGGGCAACATGCCCCGCCCCGTCGCCGGCACGCACAAGGAGAGGATTTCCCCTGGCAAAAACATCGCCGGGAAGGACAGCCTCAAAGAAGCCTTCCTCGTCCGAATGGCCCGAGAGTATCAGTTCTTCGGTCACCGCATCCATCACCTCGATGTGGATGTGGGCTCCCAAAGAACCGTCGCCAAATGCCGTTTCGACCATGAGAAGGTCATCCTGCACCCAGCCCAGGAGAAGCAGTCTGTGGCCCTGGCCCGGCTGAACCATAAAAAAAACCAGAAACAAAGTGAGAACAAAACGCTTGATCATGATGACCCTCCGAGCCCGCCCTTCCATGAATCCCCACCGGAAGCGGGGGCAATTTTTAAGTCTTCAACCCGTGAACACAGGCTTCAGCGGTGGGCATTTGCCCCTTTGACCAAAAGGGATGGTTTCGTGCAGCCGCCGCAACCCCTGTCATGGGTTCCCATGAAGGCCGGGGTCCCGGGGGCAGTTTTACCTGTGTTCCGTCACTCAGGGCACCGCCCTTTCATCCTCCCGGTTTTCTGCCCCATCAGGAAGACTTTGACAATCCCTTTCCCGATTTGAACGCCAATATACACCATAAAATCCGCTCATGGGCACTCCTGCGAAAAAGCTGCGGCGGCCCGCGGCCGGCCGGGCTCAGTTGCGAGCCTGAAATCACTGGCCATTCCATCAAAAAATTGTCATTGTATGATGAGTGATGACTTTCTTTCGAAAACATTCACCCCAAAAGGAAAGGAACAGCAGCATGAAGAATTATGAAAACCTCATGGTTGAAATCGGGGATGATTTTGTTGCCGAAGTGACTCTCAACCGGCCGGGAAGCCTCAACACCTTCGACATTCCCCTCGCCCGGGAGCTGCATCAGGTCCTGGAGGAACTGGACCTGGAACCCCGCACCCGAGTGATCATCATCAAAGGAGCGGGCAAAGCATTCTGCGCTGGGATTGACATCAGCCACTTCTCCGGCAAGAGCGCGAAGGAATACCGGGAATGGATTCAATACATGGGCAACCCCCTCGTTGCCATCAGCCGTATGAACAAGCCGGTCATCGCTCAGGTCCATGGCGTCGCCGCCGCAAACGGAGCCGGCCTGGTGGCTGCCGCAGACCTGGCCATCGCCGGTGAAAAAGCACGTCTGGGGCTCACCGCCATCAACGTGGGACTGAACTGCATCGGGCCCATCGTTCCCGTTGCCCGCTCCATCGGCAGGAAAAAAGCTCTCGAGCTCCTCTACTACGGGGATTTGATTTCAGCCACGGAAGCCATGAACATGGGGCTCATCAATCGTGTGGTTCCCGATGCGGAACTGGAGCAAGAAACGCGCAAGTGGGCGGCAACCCTCGCTCAGAAAAGCCCCCTGGCCCTGCAGATCTCCAAAAAAGCCTACTACACGGCAGAGGACATGGACTATCAAAGAGCCTTTGAATACATGAACGAAGTCTTTGCACGCCTGTGCTCCTCAGAGGACGCAGTGGAAGGGATCGGTGCATTCCTGGAAAAAAGGACCCCCACCTGGAAAGAGAAGTAGCTGCTCGTCCGCCGGAAAAAGGAAGCCCTGTAGACCCTTGACTCCAGAGGCGGCAAAAAACTCCTTTCCCCGTGAGTTGAAAAACGAATGATCCACAAAAACCCTTTGAGGGAACAGCTGCAAGAACTCCTCATGTCTCAGCGGTTGGCGGTGCTCTCCACCCACCACGAGGGTCAGCCATACACAAGCCTGGTGGCTTTTGCCGCCACCGCGAACCTTTCCCCTATTGTCTTCGCCACCCCTCGAACAACCCGCAAATTTCACAACCTGAAAAAGGACCACCGAGTGGCTCTGCTCGTGGACAACCGCTCCAACACGGAAAAGGACTTCAATGAAGCCATTGCCGCCACAGCCATTGGAGTCGCACAGGAAGTTCACGAAAAAGAGTCACCGGAACTGTACGAGCTTTACCTGACCAAACACCCTTGCCTGGAAGGATTTGTGCGCTCTCAAAGCTGTGCAATGCTTCAAGTGCTCGTTCACAAGTACCTGGTCGTGAACCATTTTCAAAACGTGTTCCAATTGAAGGTGGTCCCATGAAGTTCTTTGTGACTCTGGACGAAATCCGGGATCCCGACCACCCTGCCGTCGGAGGCAAGGCTTTTGCCCTTTCAAGACTGAAACGCAGCGGGTTTCGGATTCCTCATTCCATTTGTGTTCCCGCATGGGTGTATGATGCCTTCGTGGAAGAGTCCGGGTTGCGCGAGCGCATCATGCTGGAGTTGAACCGCAAAGACCTTAAGGAAATGCGGTGGGAAGAGATATGGGATGCGGGCCTCAGAATCCGCAGCATGTTCCTCACCAAGTCCCTTCCCGGGAAAATGGAAGCCTCCCTTCGAGAGGCCCTGGACTTCCATTTCCCCCAAAATCCAGTGGCCGTGAGGTCTTCCTCCCCACAGGAAGACTCGGCCACAAGCTCCTTTGCGGGACTTCATGAGTCGTTCATCAACGTGCACGGCGCCCAATCCATACTGGACCACATCAGACTGGTCTGGGCATCCCTGTGGTCCGATGCATCGCTCCTCTACCGCCAGGAACTGGGTCTGGAGGTTCACAGGAGCAGCATGGCCGTGCTCATTCAGGAACTGATCCACGGGGCCTGCTCCGGAGTCCTTTTCAGCCGCAATCCCAATGATCCTTCGCAGGTGGTCCTGGAAGCCGTTCATGGCCTCAACCAGGGACTTGTGGATGGGCAAATCGAGCCCGACCGATGGCTCATTGACCGTGACAGCAAGCGCATCGTCTTCCACCGGGCACCAGAGCGCAAACTGCACTTCGTTCCTTTGGGCAGCGGTGTGAGGGCGGTTCACCTCCCTCAGAACCTGGCCTTGTCCCCTCCATTGGAAGAAGCCCAGGTGCAAAGCCTGCTGCGCCTGGCCCTTCAAATGGAAGACTCCATGGGAAGTCCCCAGGATGTGGAGTGGACCCTTCACGGGGAAAGCATCCTTGTTCTTCAATCCCGACCCATCACCACCCTTCCCTCCGGATCAGAAAAGGACCAGCGTAAATGGTACTTGTCCCTGCGCAGAAGTTTTGAAAATTTACAGGAACTGCGGCAACGCATCGAAGAGGTTCTGATTCCCGCCATGACAGGGGAATACGAAGCCATGACGGCCTTGCCCCTCTCCCAACTTCCCGACGGGGAACTGGCCCGGGAAATCGAGCACAGGCAGGAGGCGGAGAAAAAATGGACCAACGTTTACTGGGACGAATTCATTCCCTTTGCCCATGGCATGAGGCTCTTCGGACAGGTCTACAACGACACCATGCGACCTGCCGATCCCTACGAATTTCTGAGACTCCTGGGCAATTCCAGCCTGGAGAGCCTTCAGCGCAATGACCGGCTGGAAAAAATGGCCTCCATGGTTCGCCAGCAAAAGGACATTGAAACTCTTTTGCGGGAAGGCCGCTATCTGGAAGCGCCCTCTGAATTCGTGGAGCGCATTCAGGAATTCATGAATCGTTTCGGAGATTTGTCTTGCCCTGTCACGGGTGTCGTTCAGTGCACTCAGGGCCCCGACGGTCTCATACGGATCATCCTGGAACTGGCCCGCCACCCCCGTGAATCAACTCTTTCGGCCCACCAGGACGCAGTGGAGCTTCAAAAAAACTTTCTCAGCGTGTTTGAAGGGGACGAACTGGAACGGGCGAGGGCCCTTCTGGACCTGGGCCGCGCCAGCTACCGGCTGCGCGATGACGATAATATCCACCTCTCCCGCATGGAATCCCTGAAAATTGCAGCACTCATGGAAGCCCAAAAGAGGCTGGAAATCCAAGGAAAACTGGATCTGGACGGTCCCACGACGGAAAAAATCAAAAAGTCCTTCCAGGAGATTCCATCCCTTCAACCTTTCCCATCATCGACCCGATCTTCTCCGCAAACTCCACCGGGCGTGAAACCGCGGCAGCTGGTGGGTCAGCCCGCAGGACCGGGCATTGCCCGCGGCAGAGCGCGCGTCATCGGGCACAGCTCCAACCTGCAGGAATTCACACATGGAGAAGTTCTCGTGTGTGACGCCGTAGACCCCAACATGACCTACGTGGTTCCCCTCGCAAGCGCCATCGTTGAACGCCGCGGCGGAATGCTCATCCATGGGGCCATCATAGCGCGGGAATACGGGCTTCCCTGTGTCACGGGAGTTCCTGATGCAACCCGATGGATTGAGACAGGGGACCTGGTGACGGTGGACGGATTCCTGGGCATCGTTTCCGTGGGATCCCAATCCATCACGGAGAGTGATTGAACCGTGAAAGCATCCCGTTCGACATGGAGGGGACCTTTCAGTGCGTGGAGCATTCTGTTTTTGGCCCTGACAATCATGGAGGCGACCATGGCCCTTCCTGCCCGGGGCGGTTCCAGGCTGGACCCCTGTCCCCCTTCCTTCAACTGTGTCACCAGCCTGGCGAAGACCGGACGGCAGGCCATTGAGCCCTTCAACCTTCTGAGAGACCCATGGGAAGAATCTTTCCAATGCCTGAAAGATGTGGTGAGGGGCATGAAAGGAACACGGATCGCCATGGAAGAAGAGGGGTACTTCCACGCAGAATTCAAAACTCTCCTGGGTTTCGTGGATGACGTGGAATTTGAAGCGGAACCCTCCCAAAAAGCGATTCATGTGCGCTCCGCATCACGTCTGGGATACTGGGACCTGGGGATGAACAGGCGGCGTGTGGAAGGCATCCGGACTGCATACGAGGCCGCCTGTCATTGAGAGCAACGAAGCAGTGGCCGGAAAACGCGAAGGGCCAGGCTTCCGAATTCTTCCTCCATGAGGGGTTCGGCGTTTTCAAAACACATGCGCACGTAGGGGTCCTTCGACTCTCCAGAGCCCTTCCATTCATTGGACCACATCCGGCCAGCAGCATGGAGCGCCTTCCCGCATTCATTTTCTTCGGCCATTTTCAGGGCGTACTCCCGGGCGGACTCAGGAAAAAAGAGCAGAGGACGTGAAAGCCCTTCCCAGTATATTTTCAGGAGGTCTTCCAGGAACAAGGGGGCATTGTCAGGCGGGTGCATTTGAACCAGCTGCTCCCTGCCCTTCTCCAGCCCCACCAGGACGGAGCGGTCCGGGTAGCCTGCAGGCCTCATGAGATTCAAAACCAGGTGGTCAAGCCACAAACCGAGCAGATCTTTGGCTTTGATGACCGCGGGGCGGTGATGCAAAACACCCGCACCGTAAATTCGGGTCAGTCTTCCCTGCAGCTGAAAATCATCCAGCGAAAGATCGATTTCAAGGGATTCCAGTTCTCCCCCTTCCATGAAAGGTTTCACCACCCCCAGGAAATGCTCCACGCCCTGAACACAGTTTTCCAGAACACACTCCCCCACCCGGCCATGGGGCAGCACCCCTGAAGCTTTTACGGATGGCTTCAGCCTGTCCCAGGAAATGTTTTCCAGCCGCTTTTCCAGCAGGCTTTGTTCCAGTTGGTACCTGCCCAGCCCCTCCAGCTGAAAAGGCTCCGTTTCCGAAAGGGCGGCCGACTCCTCCTGGAGAAAGATGCCGAGCCTCCTTTGAAGGAAAAAACGGCTGGGATTCACAAAAAAACTTCGAAGATCGTTCAGACTCACCTGTTTCCACTCCGGGGAGGGGGCGGGAAGAACGGAGGAAACAAAAGGGGGCCTGAGTTCCTTTTGCGAGACCGACTGCCGCGCAGCTTCGCAACCCGGCTGTGAGTAGGAAAACAGGACCTCACTTCCCCTGAAATATTCAGGGCTGAAAGACTGCAGCCTGTGCCGGGTGACGAGATCTTCGGGTTCACACTTCAAGCCACGGGAAACATACTGGAGCAGCTCACTCACCAGCACGGAAGGAGGAATGGGGCTGTTGTCCTGAAGGCTTTGCCCCGTGTAGGAGATCATCAGTTTATCACGGGCCGAAAGAAGGGTTTCCAGGAACAGGTACCTGTCATCGTTCCGTGGGGACCGGTCCCCTTTACGGGGAAACTTCACCATGAGATCGAACTCCGTATTCTTCATTGGGCGCGGGTACGCGTTCACATCCATGCCCATGAGACAGATGACCTTAAATGGAATGCTCCGCATGGGCAGCATGGAACAAAAGGTGACTCCTCCCGTCATGAACCCGCGCCCGAAGGTCCCTTTTTCCACATGACGGCTCAAATGCCACCTCAAGGAAGAAATATCCACGGCCTTTTCAAAAGCGGAAACCCTTTCCACTTCACGAAGATTGTCCAGCAGCCCCCTCAGGACCTGCAATTCTCCAATGGATTCCTGGTCCTGCAGGAAAAAGCCGTCCACAAAGTCCCTGAGAATCTGAGCCCATTGTCCTAGAGTCCGTCGTTCCCGGAGAGCCAGAAGAAAAGCACGGAGAGTTTCGAGGAAGTCCAGGAACTTTCCCAGCAGAAGGGTTTCCGAACCTTCCAGCTCATCGTAGGGAAGAATGCCGCAAAAGAGGTGAAGGCCCTCCCCCGGCAAGGCATATCCCAGAAGGAGCCGGTCCAGGCCGGCCCGCCAGCTGTTTTGAGCCTCCTCCGATCCACTCCATCGCCTGCGGTCCTCTTGGTCCCAGCCCCAGCGGATGAGAGTGTCTTCCACCCAGCGGAAGAGAGTGTCCATGTCCCTTTCCCTTATTCCGAAGCGGGCTTGAACGGGCTGAAACTGGAGAATGTCCAGCACCTGAGGAGCTGAAAAGCGCCCTTGGGGAAGCTCCAGAATGGAGAGAAAAAAATGGAGAAGGTTGCTCTCACCACGCATGCTTCTGTCTGATATGGAGAAAGGAATCCTTTGACGGGAAGATTCGGGCGAACCGAAAACGGCCTGCACAAAAGGCGCATAGGTCTCGATGTCCGGGGTCATGACAAGAATGTCCCCCGGGCGCAGTTCTTCGTCCTTTTCAAACAATTCCAGGAGGTGGTCGTGGAGCACTTCCACTTCGCGCATGGGACTGTGACAGGAGAAAACCTCAATGGACCGATCCCGTGGCAGGGGAGTTTTTCCGCCCCGTTCAACATCCTCGCGGCCACCTTCCCGCAGGTGCAAAACATCCCTTTGAACGGAGCTCAAAAGTGAACGGCTGCCCGGTTCATGGAAGCGGTCCATCTCCTCCGCGTTGAATTCACAAAGAAGATCGAAAAAGTCCCGCCCCATCACTCCCATGGATGCCAGAAGAGAGTTGCCCGTTTCCAGGTGAATTTCCCGAGGATCCGGCACAGCCTGCGGAGAAGCTTTTTCCAGGCGCCTGAAATCCTTCCGTGACCCAATGACCCCCCAATAGTGGGCGCAGGGATTGAGAAGAAAAAGATGCACCTGTGTGAAAGCGGCCACCTCATGGAGCACCTGAAGGTGAAAGGGGGGAAGGTAGGAAATGCCGAAAACGGAAACTCTTTGGGGAAGTTCACAGAACCGGGAGCCCCTTTGGGCAAGATGGCGGAAAAAATCCTCGGCCACCGCGGCCCGGTGTTTTTCATTGACGGCACCCTGCAGTTTCCGCCAGAGCACGGCCTGCCAGTGGTTTTCTTCCCCTCCTTCCCAGCGCGCAATCCAGTCTGGGCGGTAGAGGACATACTGGTCAAAAATTTCCGCTATGGATCTGGAAAGCTGAAGATGCTTGAGCTCCCATGCGCCTTCCTCCAGATAGAAGCGCAGGTCCTCGAAGCCGGGTTCTTCCAGGAGGCCCGGGAGCACATCCATGACCTTCCAGGTGAGGTATCGGGGTTCAAAGATGGAAACCTCGGGAATTTCCTCGTGAACCTTTTGAAAAAGTTCATGAACAAAGGCATTGGGAAAGGGAAACCGGCAGTTGGCGCTGATGCCGTGGCGCAGGGCGAGCTGCATGGAAACCCACCGTTCCATTCCCTTGCTTTGGACCACCACAATTTCCGGAGTGAACACGGAATCCAGCGGGTCGTCCAGAACCCGCGCCAGTTCCTCCGCCAGAATCTCCAGCCGGTTGCTCACGTGAACTTTCATGGAAGACATGTCCTCTTCTCACCCTGCAGACCCATGGCCCGGAGTGGTTTTTCCCTCCCCCGGAAACTCCTCGCCACCGGCTTCATGCAGGTGACAGAGGGCAACCTCTTCACCCCCCGTGACGGACAGCAACTGGTCAACGGTGATGGGCACGGCCGAATGATCGTTGCCAGCCGCCGCATAAACCCTTGGAAAGCGTCGCAGGGAAGAGTCAATGAGCACGCGCAATCCGCGGGGCAGAAGGAACGGGCAAACGCCTCCCGGGACATAGCCGGTGTGCCCGATGACTTCTGAAGGGTCGGGAAGACGCACTTTTCCCGAAAGTCTCGAAACTCTCTTGAGTTGAGAGCTTTTTACCTTCAGATCCCCACAGGTCACCACCAGCACAGGGACTTTGCCCACAATGAACAGAATGCTCTTGGCGATTTCCCCCACGGCGCAGCCCACGGCCCGGGCTGCACAAGGGGAAGTGGGTGTGGGCTGCAGGAACTCCCGGACTTCGATCCCTTCGCGGGAAAGGTATTCCTTCACGTCCTCGATGGTCGGCATTTTTCCTCCTCGCATTGCAATGTCCCGCCTGAAGCCTTTTGCATACGGCGTCAATTTATAATTCACTTTTCAGCATCAATGAACTCCACGAATATGGAATATTATGTCTCCCCTTTCAACTGTCCGCAACTCCTGCACCATGAAGCTTTCTCACAGGCAAGCCTTCTGCTATCTTCATCTTCATGGAAATCACCTTGAGAGCCCTTCTTCACCGGGAATTGTGTGCCTGTGAAAATGACCGTTCTGACCTTTCAGGATATCAATGAGGAGTCTTCATGAAAACGATTGGATTGATCGGAGGCCTGAGCTGGCAGTCCCCTTTGGAGTACTACCGCCGCATCAATGAAGAGGTGCACAAAAGGCTGGGAAAGCTCCATTCAGCCAGGATTCTGCTGTTTTCACCGGATGTTGAAGAAATTCATGAACTCATGCGGGAAGACAACTGGATGAGCGTCGAAGCGAGAATGGCCGTGATCGCAAAGATCCTGGACAAGGCCGGAGTGGACATGATCCTCCTGTGCACCAACACGCTTCACAAGGTGGCCCATGCCATTGAGAACAGCGGCACGGTGCCCTTTTTCCACATTGTCGATGCCGCAGGAGAAGCGATCCGGGAAAAGGGCCTCAAAACAGTGGGGCTCCTCGGTACCCGGTGCACCCTGGAAGACGGATTTTACGCGGAACACCTTGAAAGACATTATGGGGTCAAGGTTTGTGTGCCGCCCAAAGAGGACAGAAAGGTTCTCGATTCCATCATTTTCCATGAATTTACCCGGGGTCCGGGCATGGAAGACTCCCGCACGAAAATTAAAACCATGATGGAAGGGCTGGTCATTGAAGGAGCTGAGGGAATCGTTCTGGGCAGCACGGAGCTTTCCCCGTTTGCGGACACCAAAGACCCTTCCATCCCCTTTTTCGACAGCGCCACCCTTCATGCGGTCAAGGCAGTGGAGCGGGCCCTCGCGGAGTGACTCGCCCATGAGATTCACTCCCCCCGATTTTTCCGGAAAAAAGGCCGGAACAAGTGAAATCCTTTCCGGCAGCACCTGGGTGGCTGCGAGGTTCATTCACCCTTTTCGTGCGTCTGTCTTTTTTGAGAGTGCGAGACGGGTGTGAAAATACAGGACAGGTATCAGGACCAGGGTGAGGGGCACAGAGACCAGCACGCCGCTTGCCAGAGTCAGTCCAAGGGGCTGAAGGGAGGGTTCGAAAACCAGCACGCCACTGCCAAACATCACGGTGGCAGCAGTGAGTATTATGGGGCGGGTGCGCTGAGCTCCCGCCTGGATCACAGCCTCCCGCAACTCCATGCCTTCCTGTTCGCGCCTTTTGATGAAATCGACCAGCAGTATGGAATTGCGAGCCACAATTCCCGCAAGGGCAATCACCCCCAGAACACCCGTGCCGGCGATATTGATTCCCCATATCCAGTGCGCCGGAATCACTCCAATGAAGATGAGGGGAATGGGCATCATGATCAAAAAAGGCAGCGTATAGGAACCAAACCATCCGGCCAGGAGCACGTAGATGATCAGCAAAACCACCGCGCCCGCAGCTCCCAGGTCCCTGTAGACATCCCTGGTCATTTCCCATTCCCCGGCCCAGTAGAGCTGAGCCCGCTCCGTGTCTTCAGGGGGTGAGAGCCAGTGCATGGGAACCCCTTCACCGAAGCCTTCATCATTGAGCCCCTTTCTGGCGTCGATCTGCAGGGTGAGGGGTTGTGCCACCGATCGGTCCAGATCGGCAACGACGGTTGTCACAGGCAGCAGATCCCGACGGAACCGCACCCACTCGCCCGACTGGCTCCTGAAAGCCACCAATTCTTCCAGGGGCACCGGCCTGCCCGTCATGCCGGGTACATAAAGCTCCTTGAGTGCCTCCCCGTGGTGACGGCGTTTTTCATCCAGCCTCAGGATCACCGGCACCGGGTCGCGGGAGACGACACCGGGCAAATCCGCCACCGCCTGTCCTTTCACCGCCAGCATCAACGTGCGTGTGACCTCCGCGGGATTCACTCCGTGTGCAGCAGCCCGTTGAGGATCCACGGAAAGATTCAGAAGATTCAATGGAGGTCTCGGAATTTGCTGGGTTGCCACCACACTGGGCTGATCCCTCAGCCAGTCCTCCACGCGATCCGCCATGGCCTGGCGTGTGTGGGCATCATCCCCGTAAATTTCCGCCGTGATGTCCCTGTAACTGGAGGGACCGGAAGGAATGCGGGTGACATGACCGGTGGCCTTGTAAGGGGCCAGCCAGCCACCGAGATCCCGGGCAATCTCCCGGCTGACCTCGTAGCTGAGTCGTTCCCGCTCCTCTTTGGGCACCATCTCCACATGGAGGCTGGCGCGATGAGAAGGCGTCTCCTCAGGCACAGGGGTTTCCGCAGGTGGAGCGATCAATGGAGCCTCGACACCCGCATACAAGGTCAAGGATCTCACCTCTTCCATGCGGCGCACATGTGAACTCACCTCGGTGGTGGCGGCAAGGGTTTCGGTGAGCGTTGAACCCGCTGGCAACTCCACATCCACAATGAAAACCTGCCGGTCCAGCATAGGGACCAGCCCCACCTGCACCAGGCGCAGCCCCACCATGGACAAACTCGCCAGCAACAGCAGCAAGAGCCCCAGATAGAGGACCCAGCGCAAAAAAACATGGGCCATGAAGGGGCCCATGAGGACCCGGTAGAATCGAGTGTACCCATTGTCCTTCTCCTGCCCGCCGTCATCCCGGGCGTCCTTTTGTGGACGGGGCCCGTCAACTTTCAGCAGCCTGAAGGCGAGGTAGGGGGTGATGGTGAGGGCCACCAGCAGGGAAAACAGCACGGCCGTGGCCGCACCCACGGGTATGGCCCGAATGTATTGGCCCATTTCCCCCGAGATGTAGGCCGTGGGCAGCAGGGTCGCCACCACGAGCAGGTCCGCCAGGATGGTGGGATTGCCCACCTCGCTCACGGCTTTTACGGTCAGTTCCCGGCTTTTCTTCCCCGCTTTGCGAAACTGCCGGGCGATGTTTTCCAGCATGACCACGGCATCATCTGAGAGAATGCCGATGGCCAGAATCATCGCGGCAATGGACACGGGATTGAGGGTGAAATCGAAGCGGTTGTACACATAAGGGACAATGGCCAGTGATGCGGGCATCATGAGAGCGATGATGATGGCCGATCTCCATCCCAGTCCGAGCCAGATGATGCCGACCACCACAGCAGTGGCGCTGAGCAACTGCCTGAGCACGCTGTAAACGCGTTCCGTGGCATCTTTTCCCGCGTCATAAACGACCTCAAGCTGCACATCCGCCGGCACCAGTTCCCCTTGCAACACGTCCATACGGTCGCGCACGCGCCGGGTCACGTCGCTCACATTTTCGCCGGCCAGGGTGGTCATGGCCAGAATCACCGCCGGATGGGGAGAGGATTCGTCACGACGCCAGTGAAGGACTGCCTGTTTCCGGGCGACGGTGCCGTCACGGACTTCCGCCACGTCCTCGAGATAAACAGGACCGGCCGGCCCTTCTCCCACGGGAATGCGTGCTATCTTTTCAAGGCTGGACAAGTCCGTACCGGCCTGTGCGGATGTCACGGGAGATTTTTCCAGAGTGCCGAGAGGAAGCTTTCTGGCGGCACCGGATATGGCCTGAGCGATTTGGTTGAGATGAATGCCGTGTGCCGCCATCTCTTCCGGTGCGGGCAACACTTCCACAGCCCGCCTGTCTCCACCGTACGCAGTGATGCTGCGCACTCCGGAAACACGCTCCAGCCGGGCCCCCAGCTCTCCCGCGATCTGTTCCAATTCCCGGGGAGAGCGGGTTTTGCTGGTGAGGGTGGCCATGAACATGACCAGCCGCTGCTCCCCGAAAGTCTCGATGCGCACGGGGCCGGCGGCAATGGGCAAACGATCTGCGTGGGTGCTGAACAATTCCTGAAGTTCGGCAAAGGCCGTGTGTTCGGGAGTTCCCGCCTCGAACTCGGCGGTGAGCAGCGCCGCGTGATCTGTGCTGCTGCTGCGCACTTCCGTGATGGAGGGCAGCTGGCGGATCCAGCTTCCCGCCTTCCGTGCCAGCTGATCGTCGATTCTTTCCGCGCCCCCTCCAGGCCAGGGAATGAGGATCGTGGCAGTGGGCACTTCGATGTGGGGACGATCTTCCTGCGGTGTGACCAGAAGGCTGTAAGCGCCCAGAAGGAGGCAGGCGACCACAAAGAGGGGGACCAAAGGCGAATCCAGAAAGCGATCCGCAAAACGTCCGGCCACACCCCTATTTTTCATCTGAGAAGCACCTTGCTGGGTGACACCCGTTGCCCGTCCTTCAGGTCCTCAGGTGGATCCAGGATGACATGTTCACCGGCTTTCAAACCCTGAGAAACCCCCACAAAACCTTTCTCCCAGGCCTCTGAAGTGATGGTGCTCACCCACCTCACATGAGCAAAATGTTTTCCGTTGACTTCATCCACCACCATCACGCTGGTCAGCTGGCCCCGGCGAATCAGGGCACCTTCGGGCACGGCCGCGAGCTCTGCTCCCTCCGGGCCGGTCTCACGAAGCACCACATGGACCACCTGCCCGGGCTGGACAGTCCTGGGCGGATCTTCCAGGGAAAGGCGCAACCGCTGACCCACCGCAAAATCCTCCAGGGCGGGTATTATGGCCACAAATTTCGCCGGGACGGGTTCTTCAATGGACGGACCGGTGATGAGAAACACATCCTTCGAGGTCAACCGCTCCGCAATCACTGACGGGACAGAAACATCGATGCGCACACTTGACCGGTCTTCCAGTATGATCAGCGGCTTCCCCGGGCCCACAAACGCCCCTTCGTCCACGGCCACCTCACTGACGGTTCCGGGAAAGGGTGCCGAAATGTGTCCATAACTCAGATTGACCCGCTGAACCTGCAACTCCGACCAGGCTTTCTTGACCTTCGCTTCCAGGTCCCGCTTTTTAACCTGAGCCTCCTCCCAACGGTTACGGGCGATGAGGTCCTCCCTGTAAAGGCGCTCCAGGCGATTCACGTTTTTCACCGCCTGGTGAAGAGCGGTCCGGGCAGCAAAAAACTGCTCTTCAGCTGCGAGGATGGCGGCTTCCACATCGCGGGACTCGATCACTGCCAGCAAGGCATCCCTTTGAACAGAGTCCCCCGCCTCCACCTCGATGGACTGCACCGTTCCGTTCATGCGGGTGCTGAGCACGGCCCGTTTCCCCGGACGAACGGCGCCGGGGAACTGGCGGCTGTAAACCATACGCCATGATTTCACCTGGAAGACCTCCACCGCAACAGGTTCCCTCTCCGGGGAGGAGGGCGCAGGGGGGCGATCTTCAGACCCGGAACAGGCGGCAAGGTTCAGGGACAAGAAAACACTCAGACAAAGGACGAAAGGGAAATATCGGTCAATGGGCGTCATGGAAATTCTCAGGCAGAGCTTCAAGGGGATCAAAGCCGTGAGAGAGATAATAGTTCATGGAAGCCAAAAAAGCCCGGTACTGGTAGCGGACATGCTCAAGGCGACGCTCATAAAGGGTGGCCTGGGTGGCGAGCAAATCGGTCATGTTGCCCAACCCTTCCTCATATTGCCGCCGGGCCAGGGTCGCCGCATGGGTGGCAGATTCCAAAGCGTGGACCGAGGCCCGCCAGGCAGACCAGATGGACCGCCAGTCACTGATTGCCTCTTCCTGCTCCTCCATCACCTTGCGTCGGGTCTCTTCCAGTTGGATCCGCGACAAACTTTTTCGGGCCCGAGCCTCTGCAATCTCCCCCTGCCGGTCCATGCCGTCAAACAACGTCCATTGGAGGTTGACGGCCACAAGCCATCCATCGGAACTCAGGTCCAGGGGCTCGGAAACATCGAGCCACTGCTGGCGGGCCAGGAGGTTGACTCTTGGCACCCACCTGGCCCTGGCCTTTTCCACTCCTGCCACAGCGGCCTCGTATCTCGCCTCCGTGGCCTGATAGTCACTGCGTTTCCCTGGCAAGACATCTTCCGTCAACGGTGGGGCAGGCAGGGGCAGAACACTTGTCAGGTGGAGGCATTCCCGCGGCTCCAATCCCAGAAGGGTTGCCAGGCTTATGCGGGCCTTCCGCAGATCGGCCTCGGCGTTCATCAGGCGGGCCCTGTTCCCCTCCAGCTCCGCATCAGCCCTCACCACGTCGAGCCTCGCGACCAAGCCTTCCTCATAGCTGGCATTCGCCAGTTCCCATGCCTCCCGGGAAGCCCGCACCGCCATTTGAGCTGTTTTCACAGCGCTTTGCCGAACCACAACCGCATAGTAGCGGCCAGCCACCTCCAGGCGCATGAGTTCGTTGCCCCAGCGATGGGCCAGGCGGCGCGCTTCCACACCCCGGCTTGCCTGCTTGCGGATTTTCCAGGCATCCACGTTGATGAGCGGTTGCTCCAGCTGCAGCGAGCTGATTGTGCCCTCCACGGGACCCAAATCCCGCGTGACGATGCGAGGGGGAATGCCCGGGGCGGGTACGGGGATGTCACTGATCAGGGAAGAATCAGCCCGCAGCCAGGTGCTGTCCACCGTGATTCTTGGCAGAAAAGCCTGAGCAGAACGCTTGCGGCTTGCTTCTGCCAGAGCGTGCTCCGCAGCCAAGGTTTGCAGTTCCGTGGCATTTCGAAGGGCCAGGTCAAGGGCATCTTCAAAAGTGAGTTCCCTGGCCTGGGCACCATGAACAAGAAACAAAAGGGCCGCCACTCCAACCAGATGCAGGACATATCTGGAAAACTGCACACCAGCGAACAGATGCATGCGCCCCTGACAATCTTTACGAGAATGACGAGTCCCGGGTTTGGACATTGCAGGCACCTGTTGGGAGCTTGCTGTCTTTTGGGTGTTTCAGCCATGTGGAGAGAATGCGGAAGACCGTTTTTCTGAAAAACCACACTAGCACCCACCTCAGGCGCAGTCAAGGCCATCGGGGCAGGCCATCGGGGCGATGGTTTTTTTCTGGCCCGTGAAAACTGAAAGGACCCTGCGGAAGGAGTGATGGTGAGGAGATGTGCCCCCTGCCTCTCGTGAGAGGCAGGGGGCATGAAGGAATTCTCAAACCGGCGCCTAAAACTCTTTTGCGTCCCTCGCATCCCATCCTTCCAGGGGAATGAGCTGCTCGGGTTTCACGTCTTTCGCCTTATGAGGCGTGAGTGCGGAAGTTCGCCCCGGTGACTTTTCCTGGCGAAAACCATTGACCGGCTTTTGCGGGGGCTTTCGGCTGACCACAGGCTCAGAAGAACTTTCCCTGAAGTTTTTGCCATTGCCACCCACCAGAGTCACCAGTTCCTCCACCATGATCTTCATCTGTTCTGCCTGGGCGTTCAATTCCTCACTGGCCGAAGCGGATTCTTCCGCATTGGCGGCGTTCTGCTGGGTGACCTTGTCCATTTCCGTCACGGCACGGTTCACCTGGTCGATTCCCTGGGACTGTTCCTGGGAAGCTGCGGAAATCTCTCCCAGCAAATCCGCCACTTTCCCGGCGCTTTCCGCAACCTGTATGAAGGCCTGGTTGGTGTCCGACGTCAAATCTGCTCCTTCTCTCACTTTTTTGACGGTCCCTTCAATGAGGTCCGCCGTGTTCTTGGCGGCTTCTGCCGCCCGCATGGCCAGGTTGCGCACCTCATCGGCCACCACGGCAAACCCTGCCCCCGCTTCTCCGGCGCGGGCCGCCTCCACCGCCGCATTCAATGCCAGCAGGTTGGTCTGGAAAGCGATCTCGTCGATGGTCTTCACGATCTTGGAAGTTTCCTCGCTGGCCCTGGTGATGTCTTCCATGGAACTGCTCAGCCGCTTCATGGATGTGTTGGCCTGACCCACCACTTCGTTGGCTTCCTTCATGAGAGCATCGGCCTGCCCTGCATTGTCCGCATTCTGGCGTGTCATGGAAGACATCTCCTCCAGGGAGGAGGAGGTCTCCTCGATGGCCGCGGCCTGCTGGGAAGCTCCCTCCGCCAGTGACTGGCTTGCGGAAGACACCTGGCCCGATGCGGAGGCCACCTGCTCGGCACCGTCTCCCAGAGAGCCTGCCAGCCGCCCCAGAACCCTGTTGATGCTTCGAGTGATGAGAATGCCCAGCCCCAGGGCCAGAACCAGGCCCAAAATCATGGCCACCAGGCTGAAGGCCTTCATGAAGACAGAAGCGGAATGAGCTTCCTGAGTGGTCTGAGATGCAACATCACGGTTGATTTGCACGAGCTGGCCCAGAAGGTTCATGGAGCTGCTCTGAGCCCTTTCCACAGGGCCAAGAAGCTGCTCCTGGGATGCCGCAAGGGTGCCAGCCGCCTCGTTGGCCAAAGCGAGAGCGCGGTCAAATCCCCCGAAAGTTTCCACCATATTGGGCACCATCTCTTCTTCATAGACCGTCCGGGCCTGGTCCATATTCCCTGCAGCAACCTGTTGCTGAATGTTCCCCACTGCCTCGTGAAAACGGCGATGGGGAGTCTGCATGCCGTCTATTATGGACGCCAACTCCCGGTTGTCCGTGCTGAAAGAGGCAAGCCAACGGCCAAAACCGCATGCATTATGGTCGTCCCCTCCCTCGAAACTCTCCCCCATGTGAAGCATGTGCAGGACGTCCTGAACCAGGATATAGTGGTCTTTGGAAAAGCGTTCGATCTGACGCGCCAACTCCACAGCATCGGGGATTCCGAAGGCATCGTACTCCCGGCTCAGTTCCATGAGCCTGTTGTTTGCGTCTCTCCATTGATGCCAGGCCGGAACGAACTGCTGCCACAGTTCCGCCTCCCGGGGCGTCTGGGGTAGGGGTTCATAAATTTCCCAGGCCACGTCGTATTGTTCCCGGGCACTTGCCAGGTTCGCATACTGGGCCTGCCTGACCTCTGGCTCAAGGCCCGGTATGGCCAGAGTCCGGGTGGTGGCTCGAATGTTTTCAGCCTGCTCCGCTATGCGAAGCAAGCTGTCCACGCTGGGAAGACGGACATGGCCAATCTCGTCGATGGCCCTGTCGCTTTTCGCCGCCCCGTAGAATCCCACGAGACCCAGAGCAAGGGTGATGAGGGCCACCCCTGCAAAGGATGCCAGCAGTCTTTTTCCAAGAGTCCATTGTTTCTTCATTGTGATTTCCCTCCTCCTGTCAGCTGCAAAGTTGGCAAAAGAGGCAAAATCCGGAAAAATCCACTCTGCGGCCCCGGTCAAAAAAACCTTTTTCCTCTCGGAAAAGGCTTTAAAATCATCCCCTCTTCAGTGAGGCGAAAGGGCATGCTCCGGATGGGTGAAGCGCCGCAAACTGAAATGGATACGATCAACCGCCCGAAGTTCTTTCCAGATTTTGCCCGCACACAGAACAGACTTTGCAAAAAACAAGCCTGCTTTCCTTTTTTCAGCATGAAAATCGGAAAAATTTTTCAAGAGAGTGAAATGAACACCAGGGCCACAACAACGGTTTGAAGCGGACAAAGCTGAAGAGCCGGCAAAGGAATCAAAGGAAGGGGATGCGGTGTTTGTGGTGGGGCAGTTTGTCTCATTCCCGAGAAAGTGTCTCGCCTGTGAGACAAAGCTTCAAGCAGTGGACTTTCTAAAGGAAAATTTGGTGGCAGGAAAATTCACTTGTGGTTTTTGAGGCGGTGTTTTCGCAGCAACCGGTAGACCTGGGCCCTGGAAAGGTCTGAGATTTTCTGCATTTCCCTGACATTGGTGTTGGTGAAAAGAGCCAGATTCTGAAAGTATTTCTTTTCGGCGGCGTCCATGTGCTCCGTAAAGGAGGAGTAAAAAGGGGACTCTCCATCCCTTTTTTCCGGAGAGCTTTCCATGCCCGGTCTTTTCTCCACGGAAGACCGTGCCAGGTGCACACGAATGTCCGCAGGAAGGTGAACGGGGTGAAGAACCTGTTCCACGACGGCATGGGCCACGGCCGCTTCGTGCCCCAGGGAGCGAATCATGCTCATGAGCAGTTT
>PXBG01000065.1 GCA_003566995.1 Syntrophobacteraceae bacterium | reverse complement strand
GCGACGCCACGAATTCCCACATCCTCGATGAGGGGGAAAAGAAGCTCCACATTGACCAGCCCGTAGGTCAGGCCACCGATGATTTCACCCTGTTCATCCTTGGGGCCCACATCACCCCACCTGAAACCTCTCAGGGAGTTGATGCCCCCCAGAAAGAACCGTTCATAAATGGGGGCCGGCCTTTCTCCGTCCAATTCCTCTATATAACCAAATTTGCCACGCACAAAACCGGTCAGCTTCCAGAAAACGGGAAAAAACCAGCCGCTTTGCATTTCCAGCTTCAAGTAGTCGCTGTCGCTGCCGATGAAAGGCGTGGAATACTCCGCCGTGACCCAGTTCAGACTGCCCCGCGTGGGAATGAAGGGATGGTCCGTGGTGTCCCTTTCCACTCCGAAGGTGACGCTGCTTTTGATCTGGCGTCCCTCCTGATCCCTGATGAAGGCGGACGCATCTTCGGACACATCGGTCACCTTCGCGTCTTCAAAGGTGTAATAGGTGTTGAAACGACTGTAGTTGCCGAAAGGATAACCGGTTCTGAGGCGGACTCCCACCGAATCCTTGGTGAAATCGTTATATTCCCGAAGCCAGTTGTAGAGGTCGATGCCTGCCAGGATTCTTCGATCAAAGAGCCAGGGTTCCGTGAAGCTGAAGACATAACGCTGAGCTTCCTGGCCGAAGTAGGCTTTCAGTGCCACCGTCTGCCCTCTTCCCATGAGGTTTCTCTGGGTCACTTCGCCCGTGGCAAAAAGACCGTCATCGGAAGAGAAGCCGCCTCCCACGCTGATCGCCCCCGTGAGCTTTTCCTTGACGCGCACGTGGAGGTTCATGACACCTCTTCGATCCGTGTCTGCGGGAACGATTTCCACGTCCTCAAAATAATCCAGCTTTCTGAGGTTCAAAAGGCTTCTTTCCAGCTTGGTGGAACTGTAGAGATCTCCCTCTGCAAACTCCATTTCCCGGCGAATGACATTGTCCCTGGTTTTGGTGTTGCCGGAAATGAAAATCCTGCCGATCCTCACTTTCTCGTTCTTGTCAATGTTGTAGACAATGTCCGCCGTCTGGTCTTCCGGATTGCGCCTGACCTCGGGAGCCACGTCAACATAGGCGAATCCCTCGTCCATGTACTTGCCGGAGAGCATTCTGAGATCACTCCGGACGGATTCACGGCTGAAATAGTCTCCCTCCTGGGCTTCCAGGTCCCGCATGATCTCCTCCATGTTCTCCAGAAGATCTCCGGTCACCCGCACGCTCGCAATCCTGTAACGCTCCCCTTCCTCGACGGGAATCACGATATGAAACCCGTCTTCTTCCATTTCGACCACAGGCGTTCCCACCCGGGCATCCATGAACCCCTGGTCCTGATAAAAGACCGACAGTCGATCCACATCGTCTTCCAGTGTGTTCCGCTCCAAAACACCCCTGTCCGTGAACCAGGACAGGAAGCTTCTTTGCTTCGTCTGCATGATGCCCCGAAGCTTCCGGTCAGAAAAATTCTCGTTTCCCGTGAAGGAGATGCTTCGAATGTAAACCTTTTTGTCTTCTTCGATGTCGAAAGTGACCACAGCCCTCCTGGGGTCCTGCGGAAAATCAATGCTTGTGGTCACTTCAGCATTGAAGTAGCCCTTCTGATGATAAAGCCTGATGATCCTTTGAACATCCTCGGCAATGACATTTCTTTGCAAAATGGCATACTGTCTCGTGGAAATGGCAGCCAGAATGTCGCTTTCCTTGATTTTGTCGTTCCCTGTGACACGCACTTCCAGGATGGTGGGATTTTCGGCCACCTCAAAAATCAGAATTTTCCCTGCTGGAGAATCTTCAATGACGGCTTCGACGCTTTCGAAGTAGTTCATCGCGTAAATGGACCGGATGTCTTCAGCCACCTGATCCGGACTGAGAAGCTCCCCTTCCCTGCTCCTGATGTTCAACATGATGGCGTCCGGCTGGATTCTCTCGCTTCCCCGCACCTGCACATCGGCAATGAGCGCCTTGGCCAGCACGTGCACAGCCATCTGCTGCACCAGCTGATTGGTGGCGGAGGCGAGGTTTTCCATTCCCCGTTCCTCTGCAAACAAAACTTCCGTCCGTTTTTCTCCCGACACGTCCACAAGCATCGCATCCAGGCTGATGATGTTCCCAATCTCCGTGAAGCTTCCCATGACGGCGTAGTCAGCGTCCAAGGCACGAGCCACAGACCGCGCACGGGCCTCCTCCGTCACCGGCCCTGTGGCCCGAAGAACGGCTGCCATGCCCACCACTCTGGCACCTTCCCGGGTGAGCTGCTCATTGAGCAGATTCATGATCAATCGCCGAGTTTCGTCCGTGTCCTGCTGACTGCGCACTTCAAAGGGCAGGACGGCCACCCTCGGGGAAGCTTCCTCAGCCCAGGCCACGCCGCTCATACCCAACATGAGGCAAATGCAAAGCCACAATGCACGCATCTATCCACCCCCTCCGTAATGCGAAGTTATGTTTCTTTCAGTTGTCCATCGGCAAGCGTCAGAGTCCTGTGCATCATGGATGCCAGCTCGGAATTATGGGTCACGATGATCATGGTCACACCGAACTCTTCATTGATGGAAACCAGCATGTCATGTAAGGTGCGCCCCGTCCGCGTGTCCAGGTTGCCGCTGGGCTCGTCGGCAAGAAAAAGACTTGGCCGCAGAACCAGGGCCCTGGCCACAGCCACCCGCTGCTGCTCGCCACCGGAAAGCTCGCCCACACGATGCTTCAGGCGATCCGCCAGTCCCAGCCTTTCGAGCAACTGTTCGGACTTTTCAGTGTTTTCCTTTTTGGACTCCCCTGCGATCAACCCGGGCATCATGACGTTTTCCATGGCGTTGAATTCGGGCAGGAGATAGTGGAATTGAAAAACAAACCCGATGTGGCGGTTTCGAAACCGGGCCAGTTCCCTTTCGTCCGACAGGAAAATGTCTTTGCCCCCATAGAGAACTTTGCCGCCCGTGGGTTTTTCTAGAGTTCCGATGATGTGCAAAAAAGTGGACTTCCCCGCCCCCGAGGCTCCAACCACTGCAATCCGCTCCCCTTTGCGAATCAACAGGTCGAGTCCTCTGAAAAGCTCGATGGACTGGGGACCACTGCCGAAGCTCTTGGTGAGGGCAAGCGTCTGAACAGCGATGGGCGGATGCTCGTTACTCATAGCGCAAAGCTTCCGAGGGCTCCAGCTTGGCGGCCTGCCGTGATGGATACAGTGTGGCCAGCAGGCTGATGACAATGGCTGAAAACCCGATGAGGGCCACATCGGTGAACTGCATTTTCACGGGGAGTGTGGAAAGATAGTACACATCCCTGGGCAACTCCACAAACTGGTACCTTTCCAGGAGAGCGCAGAGCCCATATCCACCCATGAGTCCAAGAGTTGTTCCCGAAACTCCAATGAGAAGCCCCTCGATCACAAATATTTTCCGTATATTGGCCGTCGTGGCCCCCATGGTTTTCAGGATGGCGATGTCCTTGGTTTTTTCCATCACCAGCATGATGAGGGAACTCACAATGTTGAAAGCAGCGACGAGAATGATCAGAGTCAGGATGATGAACATCACCACCTT
Source organism: Syntrophobacteraceae bacterium (assembly GCA_003566995.1). Taxonomy (GTDB): domain Bacteria; phylum Desulfobacterota; class Syntrophobacteria; order Syntrophobacterales; family Syntrophobacteraceae; genus SLCH01. The sequence continues at coordinate 2,624 of PXBG01000065.1, read as the reverse complement.
TTCCAGCTGGAGCGCGGCGAAAAGGCTCTGGTTCATCTGCATCCAGTCACGGACCCAGAACGACTCGCCGAGCCTCGCGCGAAGTGCGTCCGCAACTTGGTTCGCCTTGTAAATGTCCTGCACTTTGACTTCAACCCCCGTGACCCTGTCTCCCATGGCGAGAAACCGCTGGGCTTCCTGCAGGTGGATGTAGGACAGGGTGTTGTCGTATTCGTACATTCCCGAATGGATGATGCCCACAATTTGAAAGAGCTTGCTCTTGGGAGCCTGTCCCACGGGAGTCAACCGGCCCGACGGAGAAATGACGGTGATCCAGTCCCCGTGACGAACTCCCAGGTTGTTGGCCAACTCCACCCCCACGAGGATTCCCGGATGAACGGCTTCCCCGTCCTCCCTTTCTTCCCGGGGCTTCAGGTCGCGCACGCTCCCCCGGGCCATGTTTTCCTCAATATTGATGACCTCATGGGCGGATTGAGGATCAATGCCTCGAAGGATAGACCCCGACACGCTTTTTCCGGAACTGATCATCACCTGAGTGTAGACAAAGGGTGTGGACGCCACCACCCCCCTTTCTTCCTGAATCTGTTCCATGACCTGCCCGTAATTGGAGATAGGGCCTGAGAAGTCCCCCACGACCACATGGGAGGTGATGCCAAGAATGCGTGAACGCAGGTCTTCGTGAAACCCGTTCATGACCGCCAGGACAACAATGAGCGCCGTCACTCCCACGGCCACACCCACGACAGAAATGAAGGTGATCAAAGATATGAAAGTCTGCCTCCGCTTGGCAAGGAGGTAGCGAAGGCTGACAAAAAACTCAAAATTCATGCAGTTTCAACTTTTCTTTTCCGGCCTCAAATGTGGAAAAAGAATCACATCCCGAATGGAAAGCGAATCCGTAAAAAGCATCACCACCCGGTCAATGCCGATCCCTTCCCCCGCTGCAGGAGGCATGCCGTATTCCAGAGCACGCAAATAGTCGTCGTCCATTTCGTGGGCCTCCTCGTCTCCGGCATCCCTGGCTTCCAGTTGAGACTGAAAGCGCTGCCGCTGGTCCCTTGGATCGTTGAGCTCGGAGAAGGCGTTGGCCATTTCGCGGCCGGCGATGAAAAGTTCGAAGCGATCTGTGAGCCCCGGATCGTGCTCGTTCCTGCGGGAAAGGGGTGACACTTCCACGGGGTAGTGGGTGATGAAGGTGGGCTGGATCAATTCCGGTTCCACAGCCACGTCGAATATTTTGGTGAGCAGCTTGCCGTGTCCTTCAAACTTTTCCGTTTGAATTCCCATGCTGCGGGCCACTTCAGCGGTTTTTTCAAGGTCTTCCAGGGCCTCGCGGGGAATGTTTCCCAACCGGGTGAGAGCTTCCATGAGCGAGTAGCGCTTCCAGGGAGGCGTCAGGTCAATGGTCATTCCCTGGTATTCCACCTCGAGTTCCCCTCCATTGACGGCCCCTGCGATTTCCACGAACAACTCCTCCGTGAGAGTCATGAGGTCTTCGTAGGTGGCGTAGGCCTGATAGAACTCCAGCATGGTGAATTCGGGATTGTGCTGCGTGGAAATGCCTTCATTCCTGAAGTTCCGATTGAGCTCGAAAACCCGCTCAAACCCGCCCACCAGAAGGCGCTTCAAATAGAGCTCAGGAGCAATCCTCAAAAACAGGTTCATGTCCAGGGCATTGTGGTGAGTCCTGAAAGGCTTGGCGGTCGCTCCTCCCGGTATGGGCTGCATCATGGGGGTTTCCACTTCGAGAAAGCCCTTGCCCGAGAGAAACCGGCGGACGGATTCCACTATTTTCGCCCGTTTACGGAAAGTTTCCCGCACAGCCTCATTGACGATCAGATCCACATATCTCTGGCGGTACCGGGTCTCCACGTCCTTGAGTCCGTGGTACTTTTCGGGAAGTGGCCGCAGGCTTTTGCTCAGAAGGGCAAAATCCTTCACGGAAAGGGTCAGCTCTTCCGTGCGTGTTCTGAAAAGAGATCCTGTCACCCGAATCAGGTCGCCGATATCGAACTTTTTGACCGTGGCAAAGCTGTCCTTGCCCAGGTGGTTCTGCTGAAAATAGAGCTGCATCTTTCCACGAGCGTCCAGAATGTGCATGAAGATGGACTTGCCGAAGGAACGCACAGCCATGATTCTGCCGGCAATGGTGTATTGTGTTCCCAGATTTTCCAGTTCCTGAGCGTTCTTCTCGCGGGCGACCTCCAGCAGGTCTTCAATGTGATGTGGCACGGAGTGGCCGTTGGGATAAAGGGGAACATTGATCTGTTCGAGTTCTTCCGCTTTTTGAAGCCGCTCCCGCATCACAACATTGAGATCTTCCATTTCCGCAACCGTCCCTTCCACAAGGCAAAAAATAGTGATAAAGATGGGCTTTCACTCAAGTGGACGAAAGTTAGATGATTTGCTCCATGACGTCAAGGGCTATCGGGAAAGGCTCCTCCTGGCCCTTTCTGCTCCCTGAAGGCCCGGGGGGGTGCGGGATAAAATCGGTGCTCAGAACATCAGGTCGTCAGCGCCATGACCCGGGATCCTTCATTCCTTTTCTTTTTCTTTTTTCTTCTTTGCCATGCTCGTGACCGTGAATCCGATGATCAGGCCCCCCAGAATGACCAGGACCCAAT
>PXBG01000011.1 GCA_003566995.1 Syntrophobacteraceae bacterium | reverse complement strand
ATCGAGGCCAAGAGCGAGTGCCATCAACTGCGTGAAATAATACACAGGAACCTCTTTTGAAATCTTTTGTTTTTCCGTAAGTTGACCCTGTGTTTTGGCGAGATTGTACTCACACAGGGGACAGCTCAGAATGACAGCCTCTGCACCCTGGGACAATGCGGACTCCAGAATGGCTGCGCTCACGTCCAGGGCCGCTTCCGGATTGCCCAGAATCTGGTAGGAACCGCAGCAGGCGGTGGCCATGGAAAAATCTACGGGAGTCGCGCCCAGTGCTTCCAGAAACTGACCCATCACTTTGGTGTCCCCAATGGGCTCTATGGCAACATTCGTGGGCCGGACCAGGGTACAGCCGTAATACATGGCGACCTTCATGCCGTTCAAGGGGACCTTGATGTTTTCTCGAAGCTTGTCCCACCCCACGTGATCGCGGATGAAATTGAGGAAGTGAAGAACTTCCACTTCACCATGATAGTCTTTTTCCTCATCCATGAAGTCGTTTATGGTCTTTCTTTTCACTTCATCGTTTTTCATGATGAGATTGGCGCGGGCCAGGCTGTTGTAGCACATGGAGCAGAGCGTGACGACCGCGTCGCTTCCCTGTTCCATGGCCCGGATGAGATCCCGCACTGGGGCCACATGGTGAATCAGGTCATCGTCGGCGAGAGAATGGACAGCACCACAACAGTTCCAGCGGGTCAACTCTTCCATTTCCACACCCAAGGCCTTCATGGAGGCAACCGCTGCGTCTTCCAAGTTCCTCGCTTTGGTTTTCAGGGTACATCCCGGATAGTAGGTGACTTTCATATCGCTCCTCAACTTGTCAATTTTCTAAAACAACTGACCATTGCAATTTGTGGCAGATCTTTGACCAAATCTTCCGGCAACTCGGACAGCTTGACTTTGTCCTCGTTGGTTTTTCGAAGGGTCAGCAGGCGAATGGCCTCCATCACCCGGGCCAGGTCGATTCCTCGCGGGCAGTTCACTGAACAGGAGTAACAGGACGCGCAGGTCCAATAAGCCGTGGAGTCACACACCGGCCCTTCCAGCCCGTACTGTGCCATGCGCATGAGCTTGCGGGGCACCGTGTCCACTTTGTCGGACATGGGACAGGCACCCACACAGGTGCCGCACTGAAAACACTGATTGATGTCCTGTCCGCTCAGCTTGATGATCTTCTCAATGAAGTCACGCTTGATCGTTTTGTCGGAAATCTCGATTGGCATAATTCCCTCGTTTCAAAAAAGTCCTAGACTAGACAAGATCCCCCGGATGCTCAGACACTTCAGAAGAGCAGGTGCTCTCTTTAAAATCTTCAACCTTAAATTCCATTCAGCATGGGCATGACCTTCACCCTTTTCACTGCAAAGATCCGTGTCTGAAAGAACCTGAGCAAACCCAACACCATGAACCAAGTAATTATTTTTCAGCCCGCCAGCCGCCTGAAGGGCTTTGCGGCTAGGGAGGCAGTCATCTGTCCTGAAATGCCAGGCAGCGAGGAGTTCATTTCTTCACAAATTGAACGTCAAACATCTCATAACCCTAAAACAAAATGGTGGCAACAATGAGAACCGCAATTTTCCGGGACGGTTGTGGCGTCTCTCCTCATTTTGACCATCTTTCCAGATTTTGCCGCCCAAAAGGGGCACAACCATCATCGCTTTTACAGTGTTTTTGTGATTTTCTCCACAATAATTTTCACACCCCCTCCCCTTTTCTCTTGGAGAGAGGGGCCCAAAGGGAATCCATCGACCGTGAAGACCTCCAGCATCTGACAGTTTTTCAATTTGTGCCTCCATCTCGCCGGCACTTGAAAACACTTGTAAAAAATCTGGCTGCAGCGTGAAACAATTGCTTTATTTCAAAAGGATGGATGACCGCAAAGCCTCCCCTTCCTGAAAAGGGGAAATGCAGGAGCCTGTATGTATTCGCTGGATCTCGGCTGGGTGGAACTCGAATGGCTGGAATCCAGTTCCTGAAAGCTTGGCAACTCCCACATACCCTGTTGCCCGTGAGGCTGAATTCAGGCAGACACATGAGACCAGGATTCTTTGCACCTTGATGAAAAGATGACTGAAAAGAACAACCGCCTCCCGGGCAGGTTTCCCTTATCCGGTGGAATCCAAACGTCAAAATGACAAAAAAATTCAAGCGATTTTTTAATATACCCCCTCGATCCTTGTCAAATTTTTTATCTTCTAAAGGCCAACGCGTCTCCCTTGAGAAGAATTCTTCACCCTGTTCCGGAAAAGGGCTTTTCCCTTGCAATGGGAGGACAAACCTTGCCGTCCTCTGAAAAAGCAGCCCTGTCCCATCACGGCGAAAAGGGGAGCATGCGTTTTTTCACGGTCTCAGAACCGCGCAGGCAAGAAAAAACCGGAGTTTCACCCTCATGCACAGGGCAAATATCCGGTTTGGATTGCGGGAGGCATGGACTGATTCCTCGTATTTACCGCAGCAAGGCTTTTGCGATGATCATTCGCTGGACTTCGCTGGTGCCTTCGTAGATGGTCGTGATCCTCACATCCCTGGTGTAGCGCTCCAGGGGAAAATCCTGGGTGTAGCCGTATCCTCCGAGCATCTGAAGAGCGTCATGGCAGGCCTTGTTGGCCGATTCGGTGGCGTAGAGCTTGGCCATCGCCGCTTCTGCCGCAAAGGACTTCCTCGCCTCCTTGAGGGCGGCAGCCCTCAGGAGCAGCAGCCTGGCCCCTTCCAGGCGAGTGTGATTGTCCGCTATCATCCATTGAATGGCCTGCTGGCTGGCGAGGGGCCGGTCGAACTGGACTCTTTCCCGCACATACGCCGTGGCACAGTCCATAGCGGCCAGTCCGATTCCCAGGGCCATGGAACCGACTCCAATCCTTCCTCCCGCCAGTTCTCCAACGGCGATTGAAAAGCCCTCATTCAATGAACCCAGCAAATTCTTCCGGGGCACCCGGCACTCATCGAGGAGAAGCTCATTGGTGCACGAGCCGTTCTGCCCCATTTTCTTCTCGTCTTTTCCCACGGTGAACCCGGGAAAAGATGGCTCCACGAGAAAAGCGCTGATTCCTCTCCCTTTACGCGCCTCCTTGTCCGTCACGGCCCAGATGACAAACACCCCCGCATACTCCGCACTGGTGATGAAGATTTTTCCTCCATTCAGCACCCAGGTGTCTCCGTCCTGCACGGCACTTGTGCGCATGGCCGCCAGATCAGAACCGGCACCCGTTTCCGTGAGAGCAAAACTCCCCGCGGAATACTCCCCATTGCACAAGGGTGGAATGTATTTCTTCTTCAAGCCCTCGGAACCCACTGACTGTATGACCTCCGCAACCATGTTGGTCACGGAGGCTGTCACAGTGGTTGCGGCGCAGGCCCGCCCCAATTCCATCATGGCCAGAGCGAACGCTGTGGCCCCCGCTCCGGCCCCTCCGTACTCAGGATCCACAGCAAGCCCCATGAAACCCAGTTCCGCCAGCTTCTTCAGGTTTTCCCGAAGAAGCTGGCGGTCTTTCTCCTGATCCAGCCGGGCGGCCACCGGTTCCAGTTCCTGCTTCGCGAATCGTGCCGCCGTGTCACGAATGAGCTTCTGTTCTTCCGTCAGCTCGAAGTTCATGTTGCCCTGCCCTATTGGTAATCGTAAAACCCCCTGCCCGACTTGCGGCCATACCATCCCACCTCCACGTATTTTTTCAGAAGGGGGCAGGGGCGGTACTTGGGATCGCAAAAACCTTCGTAGAGAGTCTCCATGATGGCAAGGCAGGTGTCGAGACCGATCAGGTCCGCCAAAGCCAGAGGCCCCATGGGATGATTCATGCCCAGCTTCATGACCGTGTCTATGGACTCGGGGGTTCCCACACCGTGGTAGACACAGTAAACCGCTTCATTGATCATGGGCAGAAGGATTCTGTTGGCTATGAATCCAGGAAAATCATTGGCTTCCGCAGGAGTCTTGCCGAATTTCACGGACAGATCCCTGGTCACCTGAAAAGTCTCTTCCGAAGTGGCGAGGCCGCGAATGACTTCCACCAGTTTCATGACAGGGACGGGATTCATGAAGTGCATTCCGATCACTTTGTCCGGCCGGCGTGTCTGAAAGGCAATGCGTCCTATGGGTATGGACGAAGTGTTGCTTGCCAGAATGGCGTGGGGAGGACAAATCGTGTCCAGGTCCTGAAAAATCTTGAACTTGATGGGTTCATTTTCCGTTGCGGCCTCCACAACGTAATCGGCAACCTCCATATCCCTGAGGCTGGTGCTCAGCTGAATACGCTCCAGGGCAGCCGCCCTTTCATCGGCGCTTGTTTTTCCCTTTTCCACGCTTTTGGTGAGTAGGCCGTCGATGTTTTTCAATCCCCGCTGGACAAATTCTTCCTTGATATCGTTCATGATGACCCGTATGCCGCTCATGGCTGCCACCTGAGCGATTCCATTGCCCATCTGACCTGCCCCTATCACACCAAAGGTTCTCACTTTCATCACTGACTCCTCTCCTCGTGAACCATGATTTACAATGACTCCGCCACCTGCTTTGATTGACCATGCCGGGGACTGGTCCTCGCCTGATCCAACAGCTCCGTCATGAAGCCTTTTTGCCCGCCAACCATCCGTGTCCTTGCGAAACCTTCCGCCGGCCCGCGAGGCAGAACGCTCAGCGGCGGACGATCATGGAAACGGCTTCCCCACCCCCCAGGCACAGAGAAACCAAGCCATGCCTCTTCTCCTGCCGAACCATCTCGTGAAGCAGGGTCACAAGGAGGCGGCAGCCGCTGGCCCCGATGGGATGCCCCAGGGACACGCTGCCCCCGTTGATGTTGACCTTTGAGGGATCGAGGGCCAACTCTCTCATGACCGCCACCGTAGAGCCACTGAAAGCCTCGTTGATCTCGAAGAGGTCGATCCGGCTCATTTCAATGCCCTGCTTTTTGAGACACTTGGGAATGGCCCAGATGGGTGCCACAAGGACATATTTCATGTCGATTCCTGCTGAAGCCTGAGCTCCAATGGTTGCCATTATCCTGCAGCCCAGGGCCTCCGCCTTTTCACGCGCCATGACCACCACCGCAGCGGCGCCATCGCTGAGGATGGAAGCATTTCCGGCTGTGGTGACCCCTCCATCCCTGAAGGCGGGCTTCATGGTGGCCAAAGCTTCATAGGTGGTGTTTCGCACACATTCGTCCTCATGAAAAACAACGGGCTGATTCTTCTTCTGCGGAAGAATCACGGGCACGATCTCTTCCTTGAACCTGCCCGCCCTTGAGGCTTCCATGCTCCTTCGGTAGGATTCTGCTGCGTAGCGGTCCTGATCCTCCCGCGATACGTTGTATCTTTCCGAACAAAGCTCATTGGAGATGCCCATGTGGAAATCATTGACCATGTCCCACAATCCATCATGGACCATGTGGTCCTGGAGCTTCCCGTCGCCCATACGACAGCCTGTTCGTGAATTCTCGAGATAATGAGGCGCACGGCTCATGTTTTCCATGCCTCCCGCCACCACCACGTCTGCATCCCCCGCCTGGATGGCCTGAGCTGCAAGCATGACGGCCTTCAACCCGGAACCGCACACCTTGTTGACCGTGAGGCACTCCACCCCCCAAGGCATCTGTGCATGCACCGCAGCCTGCCTGGCGGGATTCTGCCCCTGGCCGCAAGGAAGCACCATTCCCATGATCACTTCATGGACTTCCTCCCTGGCCAGACCGGCTCTCTCGATGGCGCCCTCAATGACCCGGGCTCCGAGAGCCGTTCCGCCCACGGTGCTCAAAGACCCCTTGAAGTTTCCAAGGGGGGTCCGCACGGCGCTCACAATCACAGCTTCCCGCATTTTTTCCTCCATACCTGTAGACGTGTGCGGCTCAATGTTTCCTTGCCCTGGAAAAACACGCTTTCCCTATCTAACAGAAGACACCACCCTTTACAAAACAAACCTTCATTTGCTCAAGTGTTCCCGCTGGATAGAGGCAGTATGGCTTCAAACAGGCTTTCCAGTTCCTGCACGTTTCTGTCCCGGACCAGAATGTTTTTCCAGCGCGATCGTTCCCCGTGCAGGATTTCAAGCTGCCCCCTGCCTTGCTTCAAAATTTTTGACAAAAATCTGAGGCATTCCCTGTTGGCTTCTCCATCCACCGGGGGAGCCTTCAACCGCAGTTTGAGGAAGCCCCTGTAAAGGCCCACAATTTCATTTTTGCCCCCTCTGGGCTGAACGTGAACCCTCAAAACGGTGTCCATCCCCCGGGCTTTCAAAAAAGCATACTTTGCCATGCATCGTTCTCCGCACGGATTCCCGTGCTCCAGGTCACGCCCTTTACAATTCACAAAGAATGTGATCATAAATTCATTGAGAATAATTCTCCAGGTGGACAGGGGCCACGGAACCAATCCTTCCTCAGCATCCCACCAAACTGGAGCATTTTCACTTTTTGCAGCAAAGCTTTGAAATGTCCAGTCCCGGGAAGGCTCCCTTGTCTTTCGGGTCAACAGGCCTTTTATTTCCTCCAACCGTTCAAAAGAATGATCCCTTCATGGACCCAAAGACCATACAGCGGGCGCCCCTTATGGTGCCCATGCCTCCCCATTGCATTGCGGGTCGCTTCAAGCAGCGGCGGAACCGTTTTCTGGTGGAGATTGATCACAAGGGTGAAAGTCTCTGGGTTCACACAAACAATTCGGGAAGCATGCTTGGACTCTTGAGGCCGGAAGCGCCCGTTTTGGTGAGCCCCTCGCCCAACAAAAACCGCAAGTTGAGCCACACACTGGAGATGGTCGGCATACAGGACTTCTGGGTGGGCGTGAACACATCCGTACCCAACCGTGTGCTGCATGAAGCGTGGCGGCAGGGGGTTCTCCCTCAAGCCAATGGCTATGAACAATTCCAGAGCGAGAGAAAAGTTCTGAAAAGCCGTTTCGATGCCCTTTTGCGGGGAAGTCAGGGGACACTCTGGGTGGAAAGTAAGAATGTCACCCTTGTGGAGGATGAAGTGGCTTACTTTCCCGATGCTGTGACCACCAGGGGCCAAAAACACCTGCAGGAACTCATGGCGCTCAAATCCGCCGGCCGCCGATGTGCGTGCTTTTACCTCATCCAAAGGCCTGACGCTTCCTGTTTTGCGCCGGCCGATTTCATCGACCCCGTTTTTGCCGACCTTTTCTGGCAAGCCGTCGCCGCAGGGGTGGAGATGTGGGTCTATGAAGCCCTGGTCCACCCCGACGGCATAAGACTGGGGAGGACAGTGCCCCTTCGAGGAACGGTCCATGGCTCTCATGGGACCGGCCCTCCGTGAAACGGAAATTTCCGGGGCAAGCTTGAGGCGACGGGAAGGAATATTTTTGGGGAGTGCTTGAGGTGGCAATCCTTGTCCTCCGGAACTTTCTGCCGGCCCAATGTCCGGGAAGATGAAGGGGCAAGGTCTTGTTATTTTTCTCAACATCGGCTACAGGTTTTCCCTTGATGCGCTTCGCGGGATTTTGGAAGCCGTCCCGTGAAAATTCTCAGCCTGCAGGGACAAAGATGCAGGCTCCCCTTCCAGGTGGGGCAGTTCAAAACCGTTCTCTGGACTCTTCATGCATCCCCACAAAAGATGAGGCGATGCTACTTTAAGGAACAGCCATGGCTGAAAGGCACCGTGTTTCCTCGGGTGTGAGTCAACTGGACAAGATTCTGGGCGGTCTTTATATCGGTGACAATGTGGTCTGGCACGATGATTCGGGCAGTCTGGCCTCGGTCTTCTGCCTCAACTTCATTCAGTCCTCTCAGTTCCTGAACAGACCCGTCATCTATGTCTCCTTTGACCGCTCCCCCAAGAACCTCCTTGAGAAACTGGGGCCTCTCGCCGAAAGCCAACACCTGACCATTCTCGACTGCTTCACCTGCGGGAAGGGAGCGTCGTCCCCCATTTTTCTCCAATTCTATGAGTCGCAGGAATCAAAAAAACCGTGCCGCATCATCAAGGTCGAGGAACCCAGGAAGGTGGACCGGGTGATGGAAAGCCTTTATGATGTGCAGGGAAAAATGAAGGGGGACGTGCGACTGGTCTTTGAGAGCATCACCGGGATGGCCGAACTTTGGGGTGGTGAGGAACATATCCTCAATTTTTATTCCCATTCCTGTCCCAGACTTTACGAATTGAACACCATCGCCTACTGGATCATGGAAAAGCGGGCACATTCGCCGCGTCTTCGGGCTCAAATCAGCCAAATCGCACAGGTCGTCATGGACCTGTACATCAAAAGGGGCACCACGTATCTCACTGTGTTGAAAGCGGAGCACAGGGATCCGGAAAACCTGCACAAATCCCACCTCTACTGGTACAAAGACCTTCACGTGACCTTCGATGAAGAAAAAAGAACCACGGGGAGCATCGACCTGGGGCTTCGGCTCAAGGAGCTCCGCGCCAAAAGGGGACTGTCCCAGACAGAACTGTCCAAACTTGTGGGCGTCACCCCAAGCACCATCTCCCAGATTGAAAGCAACCTCATTTACCCTTCCCTGCCCGCACTGCTCAAAATGGCCGAGGTTCTCTCGGTGGAAGTGAGCGCTTTCTTTCAGGAAAAGGCCGAGATCAAGGGAAGGATCATTTTCCCTTCCAGTGAAGCCGTGGAAGTGAGGTTTCCCGATCTGCCCGAAGACTCCATTGTGGCCAAACTCCTCACTTCCGTCGACTTTGATTCACGGGCTCAGCCCTACCTCATTGAGATTCCCCCCAACCGCACCCTCTCTTCACATTTCTTTATCCACAAAGGAGAAGAGATCGGATACATGCTCACCGGCAAAGTGCAGGTCAAGCTGCAAAAGGCCGCCCACACTCTTCGAACAGGGGATGTCATCTACCTCACAACTGAAATGCCAACCATGTGGAAAAACCCCGGCTCCAACACGGCACGAATGCTTTGGATCAAGATCAAGTGAAAGATGCCTCCTGGTCTTTTCACCGGAAAGGCTCCCTCTCCGCCTCGTGAAAGCCTTCAAAATCATTCCAAAAGCTCTCCCGAAGGGGAGACCTTTCCCCAGGAGGACAACCCCCCGGTTCATGTTTCACGCTGTGGGCAACTTTTTGCGTTCACCACCACTTTTTCTTTGACATCGTATTACCTTGATTGTACAAGATAAAAACATGACCTTTCCAAATTTCCCCATCTGTTGACACGCGTGAAAATTTTTGGACGCTGCGAAGATCAGCAAGGCTCTTGTTCGCAGACATGAGTGAGTTAGCCCACACAAACAAGTGGAGTCTTCGGTGCCGTGAAAAAGGACGTCATTTATAGCATGCGGATGAGTCGACGAGTGCGCGAGGCCCTGAAAAAGGCCGCCCGCAGAGAGCGGCGGACCGTGGCCTCTTTGCTCGACAAGGTCATTTCTGACTATCTGGAACGGGAAGGGTTTCTGCCTCACAACAGCACCCCTGAAGAAAGACGCAGGTTTCCCCGAAAGCAGGTCACCCTTCCCGCCATCACGTTTCTCAGGACCGAGTCGGAGGTCAAGACTTTCTCGTCCATGGTTTTGGACATGTCTTTGGGAGGGGTGCTCTTCTCCTACCCCAAGGGGTCTGACATCAGGCTGGATTCCCTTGGACAGCTGCCTCGGTTTGTGCTGGCCGTGCAGCTCCCCAACGGAGGTCACGTGCTGCACCTGGATTGCGACACGAGAAGGATCGCCGAAGTGGGAGACGAAATTCAAGTGGGCGCCACCTTTTCCAACCTCAAAGATGAAGAGCTGGAGCGCCTCGGGTCTTACCTCATGTGAACGCAGCCGGAAGCATGCAATTCAAAAGGACGCTTTCCCGGCCAACTTGGGTGCTTCACTTTATTAAGTATTTCAAAAACCACTCAAAATATGTCTTTTGAATATACAGAATTCAAAAAGTTTCTTGTTTGCGCCGGGCACAGGACACTACGAGACACCGACGCATGAAGCTTCCCTCCTCCTTGCTCCCCTTCAAAACATGGACCGGCACTCACCTTCCGATCACGTTTTTCCCTCGCCTCAGACGGGCAAGAGATTCTTCCGGGCAAACTCCCAGTTGATGAGATGATTCATGAAGACGGTGATGTAATCTTTGCGCACATTTTTACGGTCCAGATAGTAGGCGTGTTCCCAAACATCGATCGTGAGCAGCGGGTTCAAATCTTCCACCAGGGGAGTGTCCGCATTTCTGGTCTGCACGATCCTGAGTTTGGATCCTTCCTGCACGAGCCAGCCCCAGCCACTCCCGAAAATGGTCAGTGCCGATTGAGAAAAATCGTCTTTGAAGCTTTGCCAGTCTCCAAAGGACTCTTCGATCATCCGCAGCAGTTCACCCGACGGCTTTCCTCCCCCTCCGGGTTTCATGCTGTGCCAGTAAAAATCATGGTTCCATGACTGGGCAGCATTGTTGAAAATAGCCTTTTGGTCTTTTTTCCCCGCGGTTTTGCGAATGATGTCTTCCAGGGAATCCCCCGCAAGGCCAGTTCCCCTGACCAGTTGGTTGAGGTTGGAAACGTAGGTGTCATGGTGCCGGCCATAGTGAAAATTCATGGTGGCCTGGGAGATGTAGGGCACCAGTGCCCGGGGTGAGTAAGGCAGGGGCGGCAGCCTGAAAGGCCTCGCCCTGTCCGATGCCAATGCGCCGGGCACAAAGCCGGTGGCATTCAAGGCAAGAAAAGCACCTCCCATGCCCAGAGCCTTCATAAACGAGCGTCGATCGACAGTGCCCTGACTCCCTTTCTTTTTCATGACTTCTCCTTGAGGACGGCTTCGAGGTCTTTGTGATTGCTGCAAGGGGACAATCCTTCGGCCCGGGTGCATCTTCTTCTTTTGTGAAATTCATTTCACCAGAAGGTTCCAACACAATGTGGAGAGGATTTCATGGTAGAACGCACAATCGGTGAAGGCAAGAATCTTTTGCCGCAGGATTCAGCCCAATGGATTGAATGGCTGGCGAAGAACATTTTCAGGCGGGGAATGGCGACGGGCAACAAAAACGGGTGCCACCCGACACAAATCGGCGGCACCCGTTTTTTTCAGTAAAACTTTTGATCACGGAAATGAATCAACTGTTGAGGATGCTTTCCACCTCATCCATATAAGCGTCCATCACATAGGGAATGCCCGTGACTTTTGAGCACTCTTCCGTCAGGGACATGAGTTCCCGGCGCGTGATGGAGGGAACCCGGAAGCACCGGGCACCGGCCATGAGCTGCTGAAGGCCCACTTTGATCCTGTCCGAATAGCTGTAAATGCCGAGGGAGCCCAGGGGAATGTTTTTGATCTCATCGCTTCCCACCTGTTCCTTGACAGCTTCGTAGTTCACAAAGATCTCTTCCACCGTGCTGCCAAAAGCGCTGACGGTCTTGGGCAGATCGTTCTTTTTGATCCACTCGCCGATATTTTTGCCGACCATGCCCGGTATCATGAGCGCGCGGCCCATGCAGACGGCTTTTGCATGGGGGGCTCCCAGTGCCAGTGCCTTGAACACACCGTCCTCGCTGGAAAAACCCCCTGCAAAAGCGAGATCGGGAGTCCTCTCTCCTTTTTGGGCGAGCTTTTGGCAAAAACCTTGAGCGGCTGAATGAATGTAAATGCTTGGGATGCCCCACTCCTGCATCATGCGCCAGGGGCTCATGCCCGTTCCCCCGGGAGCCCCGTCGATGGTCAGCAGGTCGATCTTTGCCCTGGACCCCCATTTGATGGCCATGGCCAGTTCCCGCAGGCTGTAGGCACCCGTCTTGAGAGTGATCCGCTTGAAACCCACTTTTCTCAGCCGTTCCACCTCGGAGAGAAAACCTTCCTCGCTCACAAAACCAAGACGGCTGTGGCGCTCGAATTCCCTGATGGCCCCATCCTTGTAAGCGGCCTGAATGATGAGATCAGAGGGATCGGGAGTCACGATGTAACCCCGCTTCTGAAGTTCGAGGGCTCGTTCCAGGCTGTGCACCTTGATCTCCCCTCCGATGCACTTGGCCCCCTGCCCCCATTTGAGTTCAATGGTGTCCAGACCATGTTTTTCTGCAACATATTCCGCAACTCCCAGCTTCGTGTCTTCCACATTCATCTGGACAAGGAGTTCACCATAGCCGGAATGATATTTTTTATAGATGTCGATGCGGCGATCCATTTCGGGGGATCTGGCGATTTTCCCCTCGCCGTTGAGCTCCAGTTCGGGGTCGATGCCACAGACGTTCTCCCCGCAAACCAGGGTCACGCCACTGATGGCCGCACCGATGGCAAAGTGTTCCCAATTGAGGCGGGCTATCTCTGTGGAGCCGAGGGCTCCTGTGAAGATGGGGACCTTCATTTTGACTTTCAGGTCCCAACCATACTCCGTTTCCGTGTTCACCGCAGGAAAAATGGCCGTGTCAGGCCCCGGTGCCACATGGGAAGGAAGGCCATTGGCCCCCATGGCATAGCCCTGAATGTTCAGGTGGGAATAATCTACGGGGTAATCCTTGTCGCCCCCGGCAGTGACCCGGCCAAAGGGGCCGGGATAGATCACTTCGCGTCCCCGAAAGGTGGACCGGAACACTTCGCAGTTTCCACGACACCCATCGACGCAGCGGGAACACATTCCGCTCATGGGCACCACGTTTTTCGAGCGGGTAAAAGACAGGGTGGCATCATTGGCATTTGGTTTGCTCAAATTCATATCGTGTCGCTCCCTTTCAAAAAATTCATCCCGTTCCTGTTGCAAGCAGCTGCAAAAAACTGATTTGCCGTGCACCGGAAAGAATTTCATGCTACAAGATGATGAGTTTTTTCCAGCTCTTGTCGCTCAACCTTTTTTCCTGCCCCTCTGAAGCAGGAGGTCAATGCGCCATTTTTTAGTATAGCTTATTTATAGTAGGTCAACCAATTAGCCACACTTATTTCTTTTGTCAACAGATTTTCACCACGAGAGATTCGGGAATGAACAGGTGCGGCTTTCAAAGAAAGGGCTTGCTCCTTTGGAAAGGGCTTGAAGGGACCTGCTTCCTTGGGGCTCCCATGGCCAGGAAGCAGGCCTGTTCCCTCCACCAGGGAATGACATTCCCCGATCACCCAAAATTTCAGAGTCACTGAAAGACATGCCGTCCAACTGAACAGTGAGAATTATAAAGCTTTTCTCCCGGAACCCCTCAAAGCTGACCGGTCTTCGGGGGGCATGGTCCTGTGAAAGTGCATGGGGCCGCCCATGAACCCGCACGCTCACTTCTCATGCAATGTGATACCGGGGATCTTCCACGTGCTCCCCCTTGCACCTGGGGCATCTGCCGGGCTTGCTCAACCGCCGGCGGCTTTCGAAGGAATAGCCGCAGTGCAGACATCGGGCCGGGATCACCTTCAGCTTCATTTTTCTGGCCATGGCCGACTGTCTGATGTGTTCCAAGTGATGCAGCACCTCCTTTTCCCTGATTCCAAGCAACTGAGAGAGTTCGCGGTCTGTGTACTCCCCTTCCGTGAGCAAAGCGATCATGCGTTGCCGTATGGTTTCCAAAACGGTTCACCTCCCCCATTTGTCCCGGTTCAAACAAGCTGTGCCTGAAAAGGCCCCGCAAGACGAAAGAACAGAGAAAAATTGTAAATCCCCTGCTTCTGGGATACCATGAAAGTAGCATCGTTCACTCACCAGACCACTGACTTTGCTGTGCCCTGGCGCACCAAAGCCTGATCACCCTGTGCGAAGAAATAAAAATATCACAACGATGAACCAATGAACAAAAACTGTGGATGCCAAACAGGGAGGTTCCCAAAATGCTTGAACTCTTGAGAAGAGGGTTTTTCGCCAGCATTGGAGCAGCGATTCTCACAAAGGAGAAAATCGACGAGACCACACGAAGGCTTGTGGAAGAAGGAAAGCTGACCACTGCCGAGTCGGAAAAACTGGCGGAAGATCTCATCCGCGCCGGAGAACAGCAGTGGGAGGAAATCAATGCGAAGACCTCCTCCACTCTGGGCAGGTTCACAGAAAATCTGGAGTTCGTTCGGAAAAAAGACTTTGACGAACTGAAAAAAAGAATGGACCTGCTGGAAGAACGCCTGTCCATGATGCAGCAGGAAGAGTGAACGCAACCAGGAATCCGGAGAGGCGTGCAGCAGCAAAGCAGAACTGCATCGGCCAGTGCCCTTTGAGGAGGTCCGTATGCCAAAGCGAGACATACCCACCCGTGAACTTGGAACGACAAATGTGAGCATCACCCAGGTCGGACTGGGGGGAGAGGGAATCCTTCGCACGCACGGCCGTGAGGACGAAGCGGTGCCCGTGATCATGGCCGCCCTGGAGCAGGGGGTGACTTATTTTGATTGTGCCCACGCCTATGCGGGCAGTGAAGGATATTACGGCAAGGTTTGGCCCGCCCGGCCCCAGGTGAGAGAGCATGTTTTTCAGGCAAGCAAATCAGCCCGGCGGGACAGGAAGGGGGCCCTCGAGGAACTCCATCAAACCCTCAGGACCATGGGCACAGACCATCTGGATCTGTGGCAGATCCACGATGTCCGCACCCACGAAGACCTGGACGCCATGACTGCTGCGGGTGGAGCGCTGGAAGCCTTTTCGGAGGCGAAAGCCTCTGGAAAGGTTCGACACATCGGGGTCACGGGTCACCACGATCCGGCTGTTCTCACGAGAGCCATCGAGGAATGGCCCGTGGACACCGTCATGATGCCTGTCAATCCCGTCGAGGCTGCATTGGGCGGCTTCATGACAGGTACTTTGACCGCTGCAAGGCAAAAGGGCCTGGGCATCATCGCCATGAAAATTCTCGGAGCCTCGCACTACCTCTTCCCCCAGGGCAATGTCACGGCGGAACTTCTCATACGATTCGCTCTCTCTCAGGAGATCTCAGTGGCCATTGTGGGGTGTTCAACCCCTGGCCATGTGACCACCCTGGCAAACACGGGGCGCGATTTCTCTCCCATGGGACCTGAAGAGCAGGAGGAACTCATCAAAGCCTTTGAACCTCACGCACGAAAACTCGCATTCTACAGAGGCGTGCTCTGACAACTTTTTAAGTCTTTCCGGCATTTCAAGCGTTGGCGCAGCCGGATCCGCTGCCCTCTCTCTGCCCTCAGCACTTATCTCTGCCCGAAGACAGCAGCAAATGAGGGTGCCTCCACGTCTGGAAACGGAAAAGGAGAAGGGCTGTCCACAGGGCGAGGCTCGCCGTGAGAAAAAGAACCCGGAAGCCGAAATACTCGCCTATGAGGCCCAGAATCAAAGATCCCGCAAAAACTCCCGCATCGATGCTTCCCGTGAAAGCACCCGTGATCTTTCCTCGACTGTGAGACTGCGCTCCACGGAGGGCCAGTGCATTGAGCGACGGGAACAGGAAACCATGCCCGCATCCTGCCAGCAAGCCCGCGCACAGGAGCAGGATTTCTCCCCCCAGGAAAACAAGAAGAAAAAAGCCCGTACCGGCTATGAACATGGCGTAGGGAATGACCTTTTCTTCACCGTATTGATCGGCAATGCGGCTGCCAGCGAACCGTGTGACAATAGCAGCGGCCGAATAGGCCATGAAATAGACGGAAATAAAAGCCACGCGCATCTCACTGGCATAAGGCGAGACAAAGCCATTGGAGGCCGCAATGCCCACCCCAAAAAGAAAAGACAGCGCTGCCACGAGAAGTATTCGTGGCATGGCCAGCACCTTGAAAAAAGAGTGGGATACGACACGGGCGGTACGGGAGTGAGTTTCCGTGAGGAACAGTTGTGCCAGCAAACCCACGAAAGGAATGATGGCAGCGATGTGAAAGAGACTGGTGAAGCCATAATGATTGATGATCCATTCGCCGATGACAGGACCAAGGGCTGCTCCCGTCAATCCGGAGACGCCGAACATGCCCACGCCTTCGTTCAGTCTTGAGGGGGGAACCAGGTCCGCCACAAAGGTGAAGGCGGCGGTGAGGCTGATGGCAAATCCCACTCCATGAATCACCCGGAAGACGATCAAGAGCCAGAGAAAATCCTCCACATTGCCTCTGAGGGTCGTGTAGGTGAGGGGCATGAGGGTCATGACGATGGCCCCGAGGGTGAAGGTCCATTTGCGCCCCATTCGATCGATCATTTCCGAAATCCAGGGACGGCAAATCACCGAGGCGAGAGCGAACGCCCCCATGATCACCCCCACATCCACCTGGTCTCCGCCTCTTTGGGTCACAAAAAGGGGAAAGAGAAAAAACGCCCCGAAACTCGTTAAGTTGCAGAGGTTGGCAAAGGCCATAGTGAAAAAGGGAAGTGTGTAGAGTCTCTCCTTGCCGGGAGTCATGCAGCTGTAGGGATCCACGCTTTTAGGAACACCTCCCTGTTTCGGTTTTGCTTTTCAATGAGTGCCCCGTATGATTGCGGGCCAGAAACACCACCCCTTTGTCATGGGGCTTTCACGGACGAAAGAACCCGGAAACCTGAAGAGAGAGAATTTGTGAAGGTCATTGCAGAGGGGATGACAATGAAGAAGATTGCCAGAGCGCTCTTCCCGGGCCTTCGCATGGGGGAGCTTCATCGTTCCGGTGCTCCGCGCACGATCCAGGTGGGAAAAAGAGGCCGACTGGACCAGAAACGGCTCTCACAAAGTGCACGCGACGCGGGAGGACTCGCGGAATGACTTCAAGGATGAACGCATTTGAATCATCCCCTTTTGGCCGAGAAGCGAAAAGCGCAAGAAGATACTTCAGGGGTGATTTTGCAGGGAACCGAAAATCACCGTATCTTGAAGTGGGTGTTTTTACCTATAGGCAATTCAGGGTTTCGGCGGATTGTTTTTCATTTTCCCTGAAGTAAAATCCTTTCCCAGACAACCCGCCTTACATTTTCCCTGAGAGAGGAAGATCTGGGGCCACCTCGACCCCGGGTCTTCCTGTCCAAAAAAAAACCTCCGGCCCACAACCCCATGTTCAGGAATCCTCGGTGCCTCACTTCACAGCCTCATAGAGTCTCATGGGTGGAATGTTTCTCACTTCGAACCTGGTCTCCACACTGGGAAAGTACTTTTGAAGGTGCACTTTGAGGTGGGAATCCGTCTGGAAACATGTCTGGTACACCAGGAACTTGCCCCCCGTTTTCAGGGCCCGGTGCGTGTTGTACAGGATTTTCTGCTTCATCTCGTCTTTGATCATGATGAAGGGTATGCCTGAAACGATGCAGTCCGCCTGGGCTTCCTTGCAGCCACGAAGGGTTTCGAGGACGTTTTCCGCACTGTCATTGACCACAACCACCCTGGGATCATTGATCTTTCGCTGAAGAATGGAGCCAAAGTCCTTGTTTTTTTCAATGAGGATGAGCCGGGCATCCCTCTTCATGTTTTTGAGCAGGAAGTCGGAGAAAACACCTGTGCCCGGACCGTATTCAATGATCAAATCCGTTTCTTTGAAGTTTATATTGCCGCACAGGCTCTTGACACAAACGCAAGAGGTTGGGGTGACCGAGGCGACATTCCTGTCCTTAATGAAAGCTTTCAAGTAGGTGATTGTGTCCATTTCCGAAGACTCCCGAGGCTTCAACAGTGTCAGTTCACACATAGTCAAAGGTTGTAAACCGAATTTTCGCAAACCGAATTTTCAAAGATATCATTCGGGTTTTGTGGAAGAACATGGCAAAAAAACGGAGATCGTTTTTTTCTGCCCATGATGATCGAGAAAAAATTCCCATGCAACGCTCTGATTTTTCAACGAATGCATGGTTTGAAAACGACTCTGAGGTTGGATTTTATAGCAGATTTCACAAAGTTTGAACACAAAATATCCATGGAATTTTGGTTCACACTTCCATTAAAGTTCTCCATCTCCATAGACTTATTGAACCTTTCAATGCTAGAAAGATTTTATTTTTGATTGGATGTGTACACTTCATGTGGCGCTGACGACTCTTGGCATGACACTATCCGCCCACACTTCCCGATGGCATGAATCCATCCCGTCTTTTCGAAACTCCGATAACAGGAACTCAAGGAAAGGTTTGACCATGGAAAAGCTCGACGCCATTTTTTCACCCAATTCTGTTGCCGTGCTGGGGGCATCTTCCACGCCAGGCAAGGTGGGTCACGATATTTTCGCCAATATTCTTCGAGGCCAATACACGGGCACCCTTTACCCGGTCAACCCGAAAGTTCGCTCCATATTGTGCGTCCGCTGTTACAAGAGCATCCTTGAAATTCCCGATCCTGTGGACATGGCCATGATCATTCTTCCTCCCGATCTTTCACTGGAGGCTGTCCGGCAATGCGTGGAAAAGGGCGTGCGGGGCATCGTAATCGTATCGGCGGGATTCAAGGAAGTGAGTGAGGAGGGTGCGGCCATAGAGAAAGAGATCGCCCGCGTCTGCCGTGAAGCCTCCATTCCCCTGGTGGGCCCCAACTGCCTGGGAGTGATCAACCCTCACCCGGATGTGCGTTTGAACGCCAGCTTTTCCACCCATCTTCCCGAATACGGCAATATTTCGTTCAGCTCCCAGAGCGGAGCACTCTGCACGGCGGTGCTCGATTTTGCCATTTCCAGGGGATACGGATTCTCCAAGTTTGTCTCCATCGGCAACAAGGCGGACGTGGATGAATTCGATCTGCTTCGATACTATCACAAGGACCCCGAGACCAAGGTGATCATGGTTTACATGGAAGAACTGCGCATGCGGGAAGGCTTTATGGAGGAGGTAAAAAAAATGACCTCCAGTGCCCAGCCCACGCCCATCCTGGTGATCAAGTCAGGAAAGACCGCTTCAGGAGCCCGGGCAGCCTCTTCACACACGGGATCCCTTGCCGGTTCAGAAGCCGTCTACAACGCCATTTTTCAGGAGGCGGGAATCATTCGGGTGGAGACGGTGGACGAACTCTTTGACTATGCGGGAGCTTTTTCCGCCAATCGTCTTCCTTCGGGCAACCGGACGGCCATCATCACCAACGCGGGAGGGCCGGGCATCATCGCCACGGACATGACGGAGGTTTCCGGACTCAAACTGGCCCGATTTTCTCCGGAGACCGACGCCGCACTGCGCCGCCACCTGCCCCCGACGGCAAACTTCAACAATCCCGTGGACGTCATCGGCGATGCCCCCAGTCAGCGCTATGAACACGCCCTCAACGCCGTGATCGAAGACGAGGGCGTGGACGCCGTGCTCATGATCCTCACACCCCAGTCCATGACCGATGCTGTGGGAACTGCCAGGGCCATCGTCAAAACCTACCAAAGCACCCACAAACCCATCGTCTGCTGCTTCATGGGCGTCGTGGACGTCTCTTCGGGAGTTCAGTACCTGCAGGAAAACCATGTGCCGGTCTACATGTTTCCCGAGAATGCCGCTCGGGCGCTGGGCATACTCCACGAAGCCACCCGCTGGGTGAGGCGAAACATACTGCCCCAGTACGACCTCCGCTTTGACCGGGAAAAAGCCAAAGAAATCGTGTCCAAATGTCTCGAACAAGGCAAAACGGTTCTGGGAGAACACGATGGCGCCGAACTCCTCAGATGCTATGGCTTCACCACTCCACCCCTTGAAATCGCCAGGTCCGAGGAAGAGGCGAGCCAAATGGCGGACCAAATGGGCTACCCCGTGGTCATGAAAATCGTCTCTCCGCAAATCTTTCACAAAATGGACGCCAGGGCCGTCGTTCTGAACATAGAAACCCGTGAGGAAGCGAAAAAGGCCTACACGGACATTGTCAAAAACGCTGTCGCCTACAACCCCCAGGCAGAAATTTACGGAGTCCTCGTGACCAAGATGATTCCCAAGGGTGAGGAGGTCATTCTGGGTGTCAACAAGCACCCGGGATTCGGCCATCTACTGATGTTCGGCTTTGGCGGCATCTACGTGGAGCTATTCAAAAACGTGTCTTTTCGCCTGGCCCCCATCGGTCGCAACAACGCCCGCCGCATGATCCGAAACATCAAGGGATATGAAATCCTCACAGGCTACCGGGGCAAGCCCAAGGCGGACATCGAGACCATCGAAAAGCTGCTGGTGGGTTTGTCCAACCTGGTCACAGACAACCCCCAGGTCAAAGAACTGGACATCAACCCGCTCATCGTCCACGAGGAGGGCAAAGGGGCCACCGTGGCGGACATCATTCTCACCCTTGAAAAAGTGACAGAGACTTCATGACAGTGCAGCGCGACCGAACAAAATTTTCCACGGCCAGGGCACGCTGGAGGCTGATCTCGCAGAAAAGGCCTTCCACCGTCGAGGAAGTGGTTCCCATCCTCCTGGAAAACCGAAAGGCAGACCCGTCATTTCTCAACGGCTCCATCAGCGATCTGGAACCCTTTCTCTCTGCGTATGGCATGAAAGAGGGGGCCGCCCTTTTCAGCCACCACCTTCATCGTGAAAACAAAATCGTTCTGGTTGGGGATTATGACTGTGACGGTATCACTTCCCTGGCCCAGGTGGCCCTTTTTCTTCGGGACATCGGCTATTCCCCCTACGAGGTGGTGATCCCCAGCAGGAGCGAGGGGTACGGCTTTCCCTTGCGCGCCCTGGAGATGCATCCCGATGCAAAGCTCTTTGTGGCCCTGGATTGCGGCACTTCCGATGCGGGCGTCATTGAAAGAGTGCGCAAAAACGGGGCAGACGTCATCGTGGTGGACCATCACGAAGTGCCTGACCGGGGTGCCGCGCCCGCCAACGTGCTCATCAATCCCAAGCAGCCTCAATGCGCATCCCCCTTCAAAGAGTTTGCTTCCGCGGGCTTGACGCTTCTTTTCTTGGCCCGGCTTCGGCGCGTGCTTCCTGAAGCTTTCCCTCCTCCCCCGCTGGACGGGAAATATCTCACCCTGGCGGCGCTGGGCACCGTCGCCGATGTGGTTCCCCTGCTCAGTGCCAACCGGATTCTCGTTCAAGGAGGGTTGAAGTGTCTCAACACACGCAACTTCGGGCCCATGAATGCTCTCATGGAACAGGCGGGCCTGCGGGACCGGCCGGATCTTTCAGCCGGTGACCTCGCTTTCTACCTGGGGCCCCGCATCAACGTGGCGGGGCGCATGGACGAGCCGCTGCTCGCCTACAGGCTGCTCATGAGCCAATCTCCCCGGGATGCGGTTCATCTGGCCCGGCGACTTCACGAACTCAATGCCCTTCGCCAGAAAACGGAGGAAAGTATTCTTCGATCCATCACCGGGGACTCGAAGGTCCTTGGGAGCCGAGGGCGAACCCTGGTGCTGGGTGACCCCTCATGGCCCCACGGCCTGGTGGGCATTTTGGCTTCCAGACTGCAAAGGGAAGTGCACTACGGGCCGGTGGTGCTCTTTGCCATGGATCAGGAAAAGGGCGTGGCGAGGGGATCGGCGCGGAGTGTTCCGGGAATCAACATTTACGAGGCACTGGGCAAGTGTTCCCACCTGTTGCTCAAGTGGGGAGGACACGAACAGGCGGCGGGCATGACCCTGGAACTGAGGCATTTTGACGAATTCGCCCATTGCTTCGAAGAAGTGATGCAATCCTACCCCCGAGAACACTTCATTCCCGAGAAAAAAGTGGACGCTCTCATCAGCGGGGGACTCATCACCCCTTCCCTCCTGGAAGCCCTAAAACAGCTGGAGCCCCATGGAATGGGGAACCCAACCCCCACCTTCGGAATCAGAAACGCCGGCATTCAAGGCGCCGTTCCCTTCGGGCGGGGAGGCGACCACCTGCGGCTGAAACTAAACGGAGGGCTGAAGGCGATCTACTGGCGTGGCGCAAACCTTCTGGATGTTGACTCCCTGAGCAGATGCGGCCCTCAGGACCTGGCCTTTCAGGTGGAACGGGACCCCTTTCAAGGTAAGCCCGTTTTGAACCTGAAAGATCTTGGGTCTCTATTCTGAAAAAAGCGATGATCACTCAAGGGAAAGGGGGCACAACCCGTCCGAAGGGTTCAGGATTCTTTCCCCTCTTCCATTCGAAGGAGAGTTTTCAGCACATCTTCCTTGCCGATCACTCCCACAAGCCAGCCGTCCTCAACCACGGGAAGGGTGTGAAATTTCTTTTCCACCATCAAGGTGGCGACTTCTTCGATGCTCGTTTCCGGCGTCACCGTGACGGGATCTTTCACCATGGCATCCTTCACGGTGACCGCGGCGATTTTGCTCACTTCCTGCTCGAAGCTCCTGGGCGATCTGAGTGGAATGAGTCCATCCAGCAGGTTGAATATGGAAGGCAGGGAAACCCTTTTCTGCTGTGTGACAAGGTCACTCTGGCAGATAATGCCCACGAGCCTGGATTTTCCGTCCAGAACGGGAAGGCCATTGATGCGCTTGTTCAGGAGAATCTCGGCAACTTTGGTGATTTCCGTTTCGGGAGTCACCGTGATCACATTTTTTGTCATGACGTCTTTGGCTTTCATGATATTCATTCCCCCTCATGCATTTGAAACCATTTTTGAATGGTGATGCAGCCCCCACTTTAGCTGATCATGCCCACATCTTACTCATTTCGCCAAAAACCGCAAAATCTATATGGAGACAAATTTTTCTGCCCAGGTGTGTTCCCGGCAAGCTTCCACCCCACTCAAACCGCCCATGGAGGCTCATCAGGACCCAATGCTGTTGACCAAAGTGTTCCACCCTGAATGAAATTCCCTTCACGTCATTCCCGCGGAGGCGGGAATCCTGTCTTTTCAAAGTCTTCCAGCCCCCAGCCTTCGCGGGAGGCAGGGGGGTGGGCAACACACAATTCGTGAACTCAGCAGCGTTGTCATCAGGACCGGGGCCGTGATGCCTTGAGCAGCCACTGCCCGGGCGGACCCATTTTTCTGAGCACCGGCTCCACAAGATGGGGAATCCAGCGAAGAGCAAAAAGCAGAAAAACGGTGCCGAAAATCAATCCCGTTGCGGCAAGCTGCCACAGGGAGGCGAGGTAGGGCGAAAGAACCGGGTCGAAAAGATGGGTGCCCCTCACGCTCACGGCAGGAGCAGCGGAAATGGCCGTGATGGCCGAAACCTTGCCCACCGTGGATCCCAAGCCCCGGAAGGCGTCGGTGCCGAACCTGCGGCACCACCATAAACTGAGACCCAGGGTGTAGAGGAAAATGGACAGAGCACTGGCCAGAGCCACGCCCATGGCTCCAAGGTGCAACGTGAGCAGGTAAAAGAGAGGAACGCAGGCGATGGTGACCAGCGTTCCCATGACTGCGGGAGTGAGGGTGTCCTGCCTCGCGTAAAAAGCCCGGCCCACGATCTGCTGAACGCCCCAGCAAAAAACCAGGACGAGGGATATCTGAAGCAATCTTGTGGTGGCCAGGGTGTCCTCCACACCGAACTCTCCCTGCTGGAAAATGAGGGTGATGGTTGGCCTGGCGACGATGATCATCCACACGGACATGGGAATGAGGAGAAAAAGCACGCCTTCCAATGCCCTGTTGAGGGTGGCGTGGAATTTTTGAAAGTCCTGCTGCGCGATGAGCTGGGCCAGGAAGGGATAGGAAGCGACCCCGGCGGCTTGGGCCACCACTCCCACGGGCACGAGCATGATGCGCCGGGCGTAGTTGAGCCAGCTCACGGCGCCCTCCCCCACCAGGGAACCGAAAATTCTCACCAGCTGTTCGTCCAGCACCACGATGGATTGTCCGATCATGAGGGGCAAGGCCAGGATTAAAAGGCGCTTCAACCCCGGATGCGTGAAGGACGGTCTCCACTTCAGGCCCCCGCCCAGCTTAACGGCGAGAGCGGGCAAAAGCAGATTTCCCAGCAGGGCGCCCGCGAGGACTCCCCAGCAAAACCCTTCCATGCCCGTGTGGCGCAGAAGAACGCCGCCCAGAATGATCAGGCCGTTATAGACAATGGGAATGAGGGCCGGCACGAGAAACTGGCGCCGCAAATAGAGAATGGCCGTGAAGCAGGAACCGACGAGAAAGCAAACCTGTGCGGGCATGACAATGCGCAGAAAATACGCCAGTCGAACGAGATCTTCCGGCGGAAGCCCGGGAGCGGCAATTCTCGCCAGGGGTTTGGCGAATGCCATGGCCACAAGGGTGAGAACGATGATGCAGACACCGATCCAGTTGACGGCGGAAGAGAAGAACCTCCATCCCTCCTCCTCCTGAT
>PXBG01000068.1 GCA_003566995.1 Syntrophobacteraceae bacterium | reverse complement strand
CGGGAGGGAATGGCCCTCACGGAGGAAGAAAAAAAGCTCCTGGCCTACCACGAGGCGGGCCATGCCATTGTGGGAGCGAAACTGAAATATGCCGACCCCATTCACAAGGTTTCCATCGTTCCCAGGAGCCAGGCCATGGGCGTCACACAGCAGATTCCCGATAAGGAAAAATACATTCTGCAGAGGGAGTATCTGAGCGATCGTCTGACGGTCATGATGGGAGGGCGCGCCGCAGAAATGATGGTTTTCGACACGGCAACCAGCGGTGCAGGGAACGACCTGCAGCAGGCCACCAAGATCGCCAGAAAGATGGTCCTCGAGTGGGGCATGAGCGGGCGGTTTGAACACATGGCTCTGGGGTCGCCCCGTGAAAACGTCTTTCTCGGAGAGGAGATTGCCAGGCAGCGGGAGTATAGTGAGATGACAGCCCAGGAGGTGGACGGCGAAGTGGAATCACTCCTCCACGAGGCGTATTCAAAGGCTTCGAATCTTCTGGAGGAAAACAGGAAGGCCATGGACCGTCTTGCGGAGGAACTTCTGGAAGCGGAGGAGCTTTCGGGAGACAGGGTTTATGAGCTGGTTGGCGAGGCAAAGGATACGGGGGAGGATTCCCGGTGAAGGGTGTGAAGGCTGACTCCGCTCCTGTCCGGAAAGAAACCGACGAGGTGTTCCATGGGGACAAATGCGCCCAAAGTTCTCGTGATGGATGGCAACAGGGAAAACCTGCAGGCTCTCATCGCTGATTTTTCGAAGGCACTGCCTGCAGCCAGGGTGTTCACGGCATCAGATGCGGTGGCGGCTCTGGATTTGGCAGCAAGGGAAGATCCGGACGTGCTGATCCTTGACATCACCACGGCCGGGGTTGATGAATACGCGATCTGCAGGAAAATCAGGGAATCGGAAAAACTTCAGAATCTGCCCCTTGTTTTTCTCACCGATTCCCACACGGAGCAGGAGGAACTTGCCGCGGCTTGCGATGCCGGGGCGGACGGCTTTCTTGCCAGACCGCTCAGCAAAGGGGAACTCACGGTGCAGGTCCGCTCCATGACACGGATGAAGCGGTCTTCCGGATATTTCTCCTTGATCCTTGACTCGGTTCCGGCGCTCATATGGCAGAAAGACAGAGAAGGGCGATACCTGCAGGTCAACCATGAATATTGCAGAACCGTCGGAATGGACCGGAGTTCCATATTGGGCAGGACGGATCATGACCTCTTTCCCAAGGAAATCGCCGACAAATATGTTTCCGATGACAGGAAGGTCTTTGGCACCGGAGAGGCGCAGAGGGGAATTGAAGAGCATCATCTGAAACCTTCAGGGGAGTACGGGTGGAGCTGTACTCACAAGATTCCCTATTTTGATGATCATGGCCATGTGGAGGGGGTTGTGGGTTTTGCCCTGGACATCACGGGGCAGAAACGCACACTGGATGAATTGCGCCGCATGAATTCCTTTCTCGATTCGGTCTTTGAAAATATTCCCAACATGGTGTTCATCAAGGATGCCAGAGATCTGAAGTTCCTTCGTTTCAACCGCGCAGGAGAAGAGTTTTTGGGATACTGCCGTTCCGAGCTGCTGGGAAAAAACGACAGCGATTTTTTTCCAAAGGAGCAGGCTGACTTTTTCATGGGCAACGACCGGCGGGTTTTGAACGGAAAAAAGAGCATGGACATTCCCCAGGAACTGCTTCGGACCCGCCACAAGGGAACCCGTGTTCTGCACACCCGAAAGGTCCCCATACTCAATGAGTCGGGGGAACCCGAATACCTTTTGGGAATCTCTGAAGACATCACCGAGCGCAAGCATGCCGAGGAAGCGCTGCGAAAGAGCGAGGAACGGTTCCGTGTCCTCTCCAACGATTTGCCGGCCATGGTCTGCGAATTTCTGCCGGACAGCACGCTGACTTTTGTGAACAGGGCCTATTGCGAATTTTTTGGCATGACCTCTGAGCAGCTGACCGGCCGTCCCTTCCTGGACCTGCTTCCGGAAGAAGCAAGGGAAGGTGCCAAGGACCATTATTTGTCACTCACTCCACAGGAGCCGACAAAAATCTATTCCCACGAAATTTTCAGAGAAGGGCAAACCCGGTGGCAGGAGTGGCGTGACAGGGCTATATTCGACGAAGCAGGCCGGGCCGTAAAGTTCCAATCCATCGGCATCGACATCACCGAACGGAAGCGGGCCGAGGAGATCCTTCAAGTTGAAAGGGACCTGGCCCTCGATCTTGGCTCGGCGGGGAGCTTTGAAGCGGCCCTGAAGGTTTTGCTGCGTGCGGTTCTCAGGATCGATGACCTCGATTCGGGCGGCATCTATGTGGTGGAAAAAGAGAAGGGGGCTTTGCAGCTCGTCTGTCACGAGGGCATTTCCCGTCATTTCGTGGAGCAGTCCCTTTGGTTCGCACCTCACACTCCCCAGGCCCGTTTCGCCAGGAAAGGGATTCCCGGGTACTGGTCCATTCCTGACAAGAGGCTCACAAACAGTGATCTTCTTCAAAAGGAAGGCATTCGTTCCCTTGGAGCCATTCCTGTCCGTTGGGGTGAAGAAATGGTTGCCATGCTTTACATCGGCACGCGTGTGCATGGAAATATTCCGCAGGATGTTCGGAAAGCTGTGGAAATCATCGCCGCACATGTGGGCGGGGTCGTTTCCCGGGTGAGACTGCAGGAGGAGCTCAATTTTCAGCGGGAGCGGCTTCTGGAAGCCAATGCGGCCCTGAAGGTCATTCTCAGGCAAAGGGAAGAAGATCGGGCGGAAATGGAGGAAAATCTCCTGGAAAACATCAGGCAGTTCATTTTCCCCTATGCGGAAAAACTCAAGCAGCAAAGGCTCAGTGCGGACCAGAGACTGTACATTGAACTGATGGAATCTCATCTCATGAAAATTGCGGATCCCTTCATCCGCAAAATATCAAGTGCCTTCATGGGACTGACACCCACGGAAATCCGCGTGGCGGAGCTCATTCGCCAGGGTAAGACCTCCAAGGAGATCGCCGAAATTCTGGGATCATCGGAGAGAGCCGTGGTTTTCCACCGGCAGAGCATTCGGGGGAAATTTGGGCTTAAGGAGACGAAAACAAACCTTCAAAGCTACATCAGAACCAGGTTTTCATGAGAGTGGAAACGCAGGAGAAAGGGAAGCCCCAAACAAAAGACCGGCATTGGCGCCCACCAGGGATCTCTCCGTGGGGGTGAACACAATTTCCCCTTTCAAGCCTATTATTTCTTCCTGAACAATCCTGTCGAGCATTCCGGCCTGTCAGGGTTTGCCGGCAGCTTTTTCTATGAAGCGCTCACAGTGAAGGCCGTTCACCGGCCAGCGAAGGGCCACATGATGCGGGGCCTCCGGGTTCAGGATTCGATTTCGTCTTTCATCCGGTCGAATTCTTCCTTGGTGATTTCACCTTTGGCGTATCGTTTCTTCAGGATTTCCATCGGCGTTTCAGGGGTGGATTCAGTGCCCCTGTTGTCACTTCTGCGCCGTTCGAGCAGTAAATAAACGACAAGGCCCACCAGAACAATCAGAACCAGCAACATCAATGCACTCCCCCAAGGCCCCATCATGTGATCCCAACCATGCACCGGCCGGTCGACGGGCCGGTGCATGCATCCGGAAAGAAAGGGCGCTGTCAGGACCGCCGGCCATAAATGATTCAAAAAGCGGGTTTTCACGGGGTCACCTCTAAGCCGTTGATGATTTTTTGAAATTTTCAGAGTTCAAGGCGCCTCAACACCTGTGCGTTGATGGCCACGATAACCGTGGAGGCGGACATCAGCAGCGCCCCCACTGCCGGAATGAGCAGGATTCCCGCCCACGCGAGCACGCCGGCGGCAAGGGGGATCGCAACAATATTGTATCCTGCCGCCCACCAGAGATTCTGGACCATCTTGCGGTAGGTGGCCCGGCTGAGTGCAAGAATTCTGGCCACGTCCCGGGGATCATTGCGAACCAGCACCACGTCCCCCGCTTCCACCGCAACATCGGTCCCCGTGCCGATGGCGATGCCGATATCCGCGGTTATCAGCGCCGGGGCGTCATTCACTCCGTCACCGACCATGGCCACGCGGCTGCCGTCGTGCTGCAGTTGCTTGATTTTACCGGCCTTGTCTTCCGGCAACACTTCCGCGAAAACTGTTTCAATGCCAAGTTCTTTTGCGACACCGTCGGCAACCGCCTGGGAATCACCCGTAAGCATTGCCACTGTCAGGCCCTTCTTGTGCAAACGTTCCACAGCTTCTTTTGATTCAGGGCGTATAGCATCGGCAATGGCAAATACGGACAGGACCTGTTGATCTTCAACCAGGTAAACGGCAGCTTGGGCGCTTTTTGAGAACCGGTCCGCAGCCCTGCGAATTTCATCTGGGGGCTCCATCGACAGCTTTCGTAAAAGTGCAGGTCCACCGACTTTCAGACTCCGGCCGTCGACTGTGGCTTCCACGCCATGACCGGGAACAGCGTTGAAATCCTCGGCGCCGGGCAATTGTAAATTCGCTTCCCGTGCGCTTTCCATGAGCGCCCGTGCAATGGGGTGTTCCGCGTCGTGCTCTGCGGCGGCCGCCAGCTTCAATGCCTCAGTGCCATCGGTGCCTTCCGCCGCAACGGTTTCCACCACCCGGTGTTCCCCCAGCGTCAGCGTGCCGGTCTTGTCGAAGACAACGATATCAAGGTTTCTGGCCTCTTCAAGTCCCCGGCGGTCGCGCACCAGGAGGCCGCTTCGCGCACCGAGCGTTGTTGATATGGCGATGACCAGAGGGATGGCGAGACCCAGCGCATGGGGGCAGGCAATCACCAGCACCGTCACCATCCGGGTAATCGTAAAGTCCAGTGTGGCTCCGAATGCCAGCCAGGCGGCAAACGTCAACCCTCCCGCGCCGATTGCCACCAGCGTGAGGAAAAATGCGGCCCGGTCGGCCAGGTCCTGCGCACGGGAGCGAGAGGACTGGGCCTGCTCCACGAGGTGCATAATCCCCGCCAGGGTGGTTTTGTCACCGGTGCCGAGCACCTCCACCCGCAAGGAACCTTCACTGTTGACGGTGCCGGCAATCACCTTGTCTCCCGAGTGCTTTTCAACCGGCCTTGACTCTCCCGTTATCATGGCCTCGTTGACGGCGCTCTTGCCGCTTTTTACAACCCCGTCGGCCGGGATGCCCGCACCCGGCCGGACAAGGATGAGGTCCCCTTCCTGAAGTTGTTCGAGGGGAATTGTTTCCGTTTGGTCCCCGTTGAGAATTCTTTCCACTTTGTCGGGCAGGAGCCTGGCGAGTTCTTTCAATGCCCCTTTTGCCTGGAATATGGAACGCATCTCGATCCAATGGCCAAGGAGCATGATCGTCACAAGCGTTGCCAATTCCCACCAAAGAGCATGCCCCTCGAAACCCAGCGTCACCGCCGCACTGTATGCAAAGGCAACGCTTATGGCCAGGGCAATCAGGGTCATCATTCCTGGCTGCCGGTTCGCCAGTTCATGGACCGCCCCTTTTAAAAATACCATGCCCCCATACAAGAAAATAACGGTTCCAAATACTGCCGGAATCAATCCGGAACCCGGAAACAGAGGGGCCTGGTAACCAAACCAGTCCTGAAGCATCGGTTCCCAGATCAAAGCCGGCACGGTCAGAACAAGGCAGATCCAGAACCGGGTACGGAACATTTCCACGCTGTGTCCGGCGTGCTTGTCGTGGCCTTCGTGGCTGCGGCGTGAGCTGTGAGTGCCATCGCCTTCGGATTTGCCGGGCTTACCCTGCGCCTCATGCCCCTTTTGACCGGAATGCTCGTGATCGGGGCGGCTTGCACCCTGGGTACCGCGGGATTGCATGTATTACTCCCTTATATAAAAGAGTTATGATGATGAATCGGCGGTGAAAACAATTGCAGAACATTCCGTGTTTCTCGCTTGGCCTGCGGGGTGCAGGCCATGAAAAGATTTGCCATTGAGCAGGAAATCCCGGCCATTGCTGGACCTGAGGGGAAAGCGTTGCGCGAGGCGGCCCGAGGTCCGATTTTTTTCCTGGCCGCGATGCATGCGGAAAATGAGTTTATGCGGCGGCAGCGTTCAGCCCAATGTCAGACATCGGCGAAATCATCCGCTCGATCAGGGGATGCTCCGTCATGACTCGTCCCCGTGCTTACGTGGTGCGCTTCTTTCTTATTCCCCGAACGCGGCCGTCCGGAACATCATCGGCTTCTTTCGGGAGATGAGCCGGGTTATCCTCATGCCGTATTCATGCAACATCCTCCTCCATTG
>PXBG01000088.1 GCA_003566995.1 Syntrophobacteraceae bacterium | reverse complement strand
GGAAAGGTTTGGAGCACTGTAAAAGGTTTTGGCGAGACCTGCCGGGTCTTCGGGGAGCAGATCCGTGTGAGGCTCAACCACCCCCTCATGGAGCGCTCTTTGGTACACGGAAGAACATGGTTCCAGCCTTATCCAGTTGATGAAGCAATTTCTGTTCCTTCTTTTGAAAAAAATCTTGGTGCGAATGTAAAACCAAAGGGTTTCCAGCATGCCGTGAAAGGTCTCCCCCGGTGGATTGAGGAAGAATGTCCACTCCACTCTCAATCTTCTGAAAGCTGGGTTTTTGTCCACCATTCTCCTGAGTTTCCCGATGTCTTCGGGGGTGATGTTTTTCCGGAGTCCCCTGAGAGCTTCCGGAGAAAGGGCGTCGGGAGAAAAGATGAGGGAGGTGCAGCCCGATTGGAGGCACAGTTGCAGGTAATCCTCGGTGATTCCTGAAACGTGCATGTAACCCATCCACTCCAGGTCCCTTCCCTTCTCCCTGATCAAGGTGAACAGGCGGGTGGAATGGTCGTAAGGAAGGTTGACCACCGAATCCGCAAAGGTGATGCGCCGAACGTTCCAGGTGGATTGCAGGTGCTCGATTTCCTCCACCACATGCTCCGGCGGTCGAAGCCTCCAGTGCCTGCCGTTGAGTCGCGGGTAAACGCAGTAGGCACATGACAAAGGGCAGCCTCGCCTGGTTTGAATACCCAGGGATTCAATGGAGTTTTTCAGGTAGGGGCCCGGATCCAGGAAATGCCTGCGCGGCATGGGCAGAGCCGCAAAATCGGGCAGTTCTCTCTCTCCGCTGAAACGGACAGTTCCCTTCTGGTCACGGTGGTATACCCCCGCCGGAAGGGTGGGGCCGGCCAGGTTGTCCAAAAGCTCGGGAAGGGATTCCTCAGCCTCCAGGAACAGCCCAAAATCTATGGAGGGATTTCTCTCCATGATGGTTTGGGGGGCCATGGAAAAAGCCGGTCCTCCGACGATGATGGGCGCATTCCCGCAGCTTTGGCGGATAGTTTCAATGGTTTGCTGGAAGGCTTTGTAGTAATAAACGGGATCGATGCGCAACTGGTTGTCCAGGTTTCGAAAGGAGATGCCCACCGCATGGGGGGAGAATTTTCTGACCACCCGGGCCGTGTCCTCCAATGGATTGCTGAGGGCATTGGGGTCAACCATCCGGACCTCGTGTCCCGCCTTTTCCAGCACCGTGGCCAGATAGGCCAGGCCCAGTGGATAGACGAGCAGATCTTTTCCCTTTCCGAGCCAGGCTTGCACGAGGAGGATTTTCATGGTTTCTGGTCCATTCTCATGGGAGCCTTTCGATGAATCGATCCAGGTTGGCTAGTGCAGTGCGGTGATCGGCCATGGCCATGTTCAGGCTGGATTCCGCCACCGTGACCTTCTCCTGGGCATCCAGAAGGTCCAGGGTGGTTCCCGTTCCCATTCGCATGCGCATTTCCGCCTGTTCGTAAGCTTCCCTGGCATCTGTCTTGCGTATGTGGGCGATGCGGATCTGGTTTTCCGCCTCCTGCACATTGAGATGGATTTCGCGCACACTGGAATCCACCATCAGAACAGCATCGGCGAACATGGCTTTTGCGCTCTCCATGGTGCGCTGCTGACGCCGGGTTTCGTAGTAGGTGCTTCCACCCGAGAACAGTTCCCAGGTCACGTTGACGCCCAGGGAATAATACGACCGGTCGCGGTCTTCCATGTGGGCTGCCCCGTAATTTATGTGCTGGTTCACGTAGTCGGCGTAGACATCGACACTGGGGCTGAAACGGCTTCTGGTTGTCCTCATGTCTCTGCGTGAAATCTCCACGTCCAGTTGAGCGATGGCGATGTCGGGAGAGTTTTCCCGGGCCAGGGAAAGGGCTTCCTGCAGGGAGAGAAGAGGTTCGGGATCAAAGGCCTGGAGGTCTCCCTCAACGTGCAGGGGGGCTTCGGGGTCGAGTCCCATGAGGGAGCGCAGGAGAACCAGCTGCACCTGTTCATCGTTTTTGGCCCGGGAAAGGCGCTGGTGGGCTTCAGCCAGAGCGGTTTCGGTTTGCAGGATGAAGAGGCGGGGCACCATGCGGGCTTCAAAAAAGGCTTCGGCTGCCTCTTTCTGGCTCTCCAGCCGTGTGACGGAAGCCTGGTAGGCCTCGATGTCCGCCCGGACCCTCAAAAGCCGGTAATAAGCGCTCCGGACTTGGAGGATCACCTCCCGAAGCGTTTTCCGAAGCTGCTCATGGCTGCGTTCACGGAGAAGGTCCGCACGGGCGTAATTGTTCCAGCGCCCGAAACCATCGAAGATGTTCTGCTGGATTCCGATCCTCCAGGTGTGGGACGTCTGGTCGATGTAGTCGGGATCCAGTTCGTCTCTGCTGTCAGGGTTATCGATCTTGCTCAGACCCGCTGAAGCGGTGATTCGCGGAAGAAAGTCTCCGCGGGCCGCCGCCCTTCCCGCCTCTGCCGCTTCAAGCCTGAGGCTTTCCGCTTCCACGCGGGCATTTTTTTCCACGGCTCTTTCCAGCATGGTTTCAAGAGTCCAGGCAGGATATTCTTCCGCCACTGCGGGAATGGAGCATGCCCAGAGCAAAAGTCCGCACCAAAAAACAATCCGCATCATTGCCCTCTTTCTTTCCAGGGGGTTCAATTCCCCTTTTCTTTTTTTGCCTCGCTTGCGAACCACTGAACGATGTGTGCTGCGCTGAAGCTCTTTTCCCGGAAGTGAAACCAGGAAGTCACAGTTCTGCTCCACATGGGCCCCTCCATGTTCACCACGTTGGAGAGCTTTGAAAGGGCCATTCCTTCGGGCCCACGCCGCCGGGCCAGGCTGCCCAGCACCAGGTCCATCACGGCTCCCGTGGCGATGAGATTCGAAGCCATCCTCACGGGCATGTCCTTCTTGAGCACATGCGTTTGGAAGGCCTCCAGGGCCTCCTCCTCTTCCATGAAGAAGGGGGTGAGGTCCCTGGAGGTGCACATGAGGAAGAGATGGGCCAGCCCCGCTCTCTGTTTCAGGGGGAGGGTGTTCATCCAGGAGAGGAGCACATGACCCGGGTGTTGCTTCTCTTCATGAACATCACGACTCACGAAGGGCCTTTCGAAAATTTTCCGTCACGGGATCCAGAATGTATTCCAAGAGGGTGCGCTCCTTGGTGGTGATGAACACCGTTGCGGGCATTCCCGGAGAAAGGGTGAGGTTTTGGTGTTGCAGCTCTTTCTGGTCGATTTCCGCATGCACGAGGAAAACGGGCATCTCTCCGTAGGGGGTGCGCGTCATGGTGCTGTCGGGAGACACATAAACCACGCGGGCTCCCACGGGGGTCACCTCCCTCTGGCTGAAGGCGGAAAGCTGAATGCGTGCTTCCTGGCCCACCTGGACATTGGCAATGTCTTTGGTCTGCACCTGAGCTTCCACGATGAGAGGGCTGTCCTTGGGCACCACGTCCATGAGCTTGTCTCCCGGCCTGATCACGGCGCCGATGGTGAACACCTGAAGGTCCATGACGATGCCCGAAACGGGAGCCCGCACCACCAGGAGGCTGAGGGCGTCCAACATGGGCCTCAGTCTTTCCTGGGTTTCAAAGACTTTGGCCAGAGCTTCCGCATGCTGTGTGGTGGCCCGCTGCACGTATTCCTTGCGCAGTTCCACAATGCGCAGTTCCAGTTCGGCGATGCGCTCACGGGACTGGGCGATGCTTTGCCAGGCGGTGCTTTTGCGGGCCTCCCGGTCCGCAATGTTGCGTCGCAGCTCAAAGATGGGTGTTTTCTCCAAAAACCTGGCTTTTTCCAGGGCCTCCTTGGCCTCGAGCTCTTCCGAGTAGGCGGAGATGATCCGGTCCTCAGCAGCCACCTGGGCTTCAAGGCCAAGGATCTGCTGCTGAATCTGTTCGATCTGGTTTTTCAGGAGGGCCACTTGTCCTTCCAGTGCTTCGTGTTCCGTGTGAAAAATGTTCTCTTCCGATGCCAGAATGTCTGCGGCCTCTTTGCCGGGTACGGTGAGGAGATTTTCGGGCCAGTCAAGGCGCGGGTTTTGGGCCTGTTGAGCCTGAAACCGGAAAGTTCGGGCCCGCCAGAGAAAAAGCTGGCTTTCCAGGAGGTCCACATTGGCTTCCACCTGGGTGTCCTTGAGGGTCAGGAGGGGCTGTTCCGCTTCCACGAAGTCTCCGTCGCGGACCAGTATTTCCTGCACAATGCCCCCATCCCGATGCTGCACCGTTTTACGGTTCAAATCCACGCGCACGTTTCCCTGAGCAATGACTGCCCCGCTTGTTCTTGCCGTTACCGACCAGACTCCGAATCCTCCCACAAAAAGGAGAAGGATCAGCAAGCCGGTCAAAACTATCTTTCTTCGGCTTTCCACCTGCAGTGTTTCAGGCACATGGATGGGTTTCGGTTTTTTCATGGCGACCTCCTTGGAGAATTTTTTCAGACGGGAGTGCCCTTGACCACGCTGGGCCGGGCGGTCTTGGTGGAATCGGGTGACATGAGGGTCCCAAAGACCTGCTGCCTGGGCCCGAACATGGCCACCTGGCCTCCCTTCATGACCAGAACCTTGTCCACGGAGGCCAGAGTGGAGGGCTTGTGGGAGACGAGGATCACCGTGACTTTCAGTTCCCTCAGGCGGGCAAGGCAGGTGAGCAGAGCCTTCTCCCCTTCTTCGTCCAGATTGGAGCTGGGTTCGTCCAGCACCACAATGCGGGGCGTGCCGTAAAGGGCCCGGGCGAGGCCCACCCTCTGGCGCTGGCCGGCGGAAAGGACGGCGCCTCCCGCTCCCACTTCCGTGTCATAGCCCTTGGGAAGTTGCAGTATCATGTCGTGGGCTCCCGCCAGCCTGGCTGCTTCGATGATTTTCTCTGAATCCATCTCTCCCAGGCGGGCGATGTTGGCGCCCACGGTGCCCGAGAAGAGTTCCACGTCCTGGGGCAGATAACCGATGTAAACGCCAAGCTTTTGCTGGTCCCAGGACTGGATGTCGGCGCCGTCCAGCCGCACGTGTCCGGCACTGGCTGCCCAGATGCCCGTGAGGAGTCGGCAGAGGGTGGATTTGCCTGCGGCGCTTGGCCCCACCAGGCCCATGGATTCCCCCGCTTCCAGCTCAAAGGTAACATTTCGAATGAGAAACTGATTCTGGGAGGCAAAGCTCACCGCTTCGCACTTGATGGCTCCTGTAGGGGCCGGCATTTCGAGCCGTTCAGGACCGGGTGGGGGGGAAAAAAGGGCGCTCAGTCTCCTGTAGGCACCAAGGGCTTCTACGGATTGCTTGAAGGTGGCGATTCCTGCATCGATGGGGGCCAGGGCTTTGCCCATGGTGATGGCCGCTGCGATCATGATTCCAGGTGAGGCGAGACCCTGGACCGCCAGATAGGCACCCGTTCCGTATATGGCCACCTGCAGAAAGAGACGGAGTCCCTTGATGGATGCCTGGATGACGCCTGCCTTCTGGCTGGCCATGCTCTGAAGATTCATGACCACATTGTTCATCTTTTGCCAAAGATCCCGGACCCCTTGAAGCATGCCCATGCTGGTGACCGCTTCAGCGTTGCGCAGGGACTGGCTGATGAGATGCTGGGAACGGCTGTTCACATCGTTGGCCTGGTTCAGGGCGTTTCGGGAAACCCGGTCGGCCAGAATTCCCAGAAGAAGGGACAGGATGCCTCCCCCCAGGGCGATGTAGCCCAGATAGGGATGAAGGATGAAAATGAGGATGATGCAGATGGGGGTGAGGGGAAAGTCAAAGAACGCGATGATGGCCGATCCCGAAGCGAAGTTTCTGAGAGAAGCCACATCACGCATGTTGGCGGTGGGGGGGCCGGTGCGAATCTGCGAACTCTCCTTGACGGTTTTTTCGAACACCGTGGATGCGAGGTCTTCCTCCATTTGAATGCCCAGTCTCACCAAAAGGCGGTTGCGAACAATGTCCAGCATGACCATGACGCATATGGCCACGGCCGCCATGACGGTGATGACGACGAGAGTGTGCACGCTGTAGCTGGTGAGAACGCGGTCGAAGATGAGCAGCATGTACACGGCAAAGGTCAACTGAAGGAGGCTGACAAAGATGCTGAAAATACCGCCATAAACAAAGTAGGAACGCCATTTGCGCAGATAACTTTCCATAGTCGTCACTTCCTCTGTGAACATTCGCTGAGGTTTTGTTTCATGCCCCTTCCTGACTTAGTTTTTCCTCAGGGGGCATAGGGTCCAGGGCAAGCATGGGCAGAGAGGCCAGTGCTCCCTGTTGGGCACCATCGTGGGCAACCACCTGAAAGTCGTAGCGCCCGGGTTTGACCAGGG
>PXBG01000012.1 GCA_003566995.1 Syntrophobacteraceae bacterium | reverse complement strand
CCAGGCCATGGGCAGCCATGGGTCCGTCCGGATCACCACGGAATATGACCGGGGGGAACACAAGGTTTTGGTGAGGATAGGGGACGATGGCTGCGGCATGAATCCGGAGGAGCAGAGCCGCATATTCGATCTCTTTTTCACTTCAAAAGAAGGGGAGGGAACGGGCCTGGGTTTGTCCGTGAGCCGTCACATCGTGGAAAAACACGGGGGGAGGATTCTCGTGGATAGCCTTCCGGGCCGGGGCTCCACCTTCACCGTTCTGCTACCCGTGAACTCCGGGGAAAAGCAGAAAGGACCATCATGAAACCGACGCTCCTTGTGGTGGACGATGCGGCGGACATGCTCCAGCTCCTGAAAAGAAGCCTCGAACGGGAGCTTGACTGCCGGGTCAGGACGGCTCTTTCGGGTCCCAGGGCACTGGAGCTTCTCCAGGGTGAACCGGTGGATCTGGCCCTCATCGACATGAAAATGCCCCAAATGAACGGGTTGGAGCTTCTGGACCATCTCAAGCGGGCAGACCCTTATCTCACGGTGGTGATGGTGACGGCGCACGGCTGCATAGAACTGGCGGTCCAGGCCATCAGGAAGGGCGCCTACGATTTCATCACCAAGCCTTTCGATCATGAAGAACTGATCCTGAGCCTCAACAAGGCCCTGGAGCGAAGCCGCCTGCTGCGGGAAAACATGAACCTGCAGCGCCGGGCGAGAGTCCATGAAGTCTTTCAAAACATCGTGGGCCGCAGTGCGGCAATGCAGAGGGTCTTTGAGGCCGTTCAGATGGTGGCCAAAACAGACCTGACCGTCCTGGTGACAGGGGAGTCGGGGACGGGCAAGGACCTTGTGTCCCGGGCCATTCACGCCTTGAGCGGGAGAAGCGATCGGTCTTTCGTGGCCGTCAACTGTCCCACGGTGCCCGAAAACATCCTGGAAAGCGAACTCTTCGGCTACCGGAAGGGAGCCTTCACCCATGCGGTTCAAAACAAGACGGGTCTCTTTCAGGAAGCTCACAGGGGGACCATTTTTCTCGATGAAATCGGAGACATCAGCACCACCATTCAAACCAAGCTGCTGCGGGTCCTTCAGGAAAAGGAGATCAAACCTCTGGGAGACACCCGTTCCATAAGGGTGGATGTGCGGGTCATCGCTTCCACCAACCGAAACCTGAAGGAAAAAATAAAAAAGGGAGAGTTCCGCGAAGACCTGTTTTACCGGCTCAACGTGCTTCCCATTGCTTTGCCGTCCTTGCGGGAGCGACGGGAAGACATTCCTCCCCTGGTGGATCATCTTCTGGAGAAGCACTGTCTGGAGCTCAAAAGGCCTCGAAAGACATTTTCTCCCGAATTGATGAACATGACCCTCGAGGCTCCCTGGGAAGGGAACGTGAGGGAGCTGGAAAACCTTGTTCTCCGGGGAATCATGTTTGCTCCGGCCGATGAAATCAAACCAGAAGACGTGGGCTGGCAGGAAGGACCCGGCAGTGCTGACGGAGAACAAGAAGAAGGGGTGGAGAACTTGAATTACCGTGAAGCCAAGGAGAGGGTTCTCACAAAATTCAATGAAAGCTATATCGGAAAGCTTCTTTCCAGTACGGGGGGGAATGTGAGCCAGGCGGCCAGGCTTTGCGGTCTTGAAAGGCAGGGGTTGCAGCAGCTCATGAGACGTTACCATATCCGGTCGGAGGTTTACCGGCGCAGATGAAGGAAAAAAAATGCGAGAACGGCTGAAGCAAATGATCCTCGAGGTTGCTTTCAGGTATTCTGAAGTTCCCAGCTTCAAGCTCGTTTCAGGTGGAATGAGCCAGTTCTATTTCAATTGCAAGACCGTGACGCTCGACCCCGAGGGGCAGGTGCTCATCGGCAACCTGGTGTTTGATTCTCTGTCTTCCCTGAAGATCAAAGCCATAGGAGGACTCACCCTGGGGGCCGATCCCATGGCCAGCGCCGTGGCCTACACTTCATGGCTGAGAAAAGAGCCCGTTCAGTCCTTTGTGGTGCGAAAGGAGATCAAGGAGCACGGCACCGGCAACCTCATCGAAGGGAAGGTGAATGCGGGAGACCGTGTGGTGGTGCTGGACGATGTGATCACCACGGGAGGTTCCACGCTCAAGGCCATCGCCGCATGCCGCGCTGCAGGCCTGGAAGTGGTCAAGGTGGTGGTTCTTGTGGACCGGCAGGAGATGAACGGCCGCGAGAACATCCAGAAGGAAGTGGCCCATGTGGAAGCCCTGGTGACCCGTGATGAAATCATGAGCCTTTACAGAAATGCTTGAGTTTACAAAAAGGGGTGAGTTTCATGAAGAACAGGGAGGCAACTGCAGAAAAAGTCTATTGCAGGGCTTGCGAGGAAAGCGGACTCAAAGTTTCTTCCTGGGAGGACTTTTCTGCCTGGCAGGATTTCGTGGAGGGAAACATCACGGAACAGGAACTGGTGGAGAAAGCCAGAGAGGAGATGGATGCGTTTTCCAGAAAGTTTGGAAAGTATCTCATCATTCAGAAGGAAGAACCTTCCCGGGAAGAGTCGGACAAGAAAGAGCGTGTGAAGCGCGCCAACAAAATCTACAAGGAATTGTGCCGGACAGAAGGCATTGAACTGTGCTTCTTTTCCAATTTTTCTGCCTGGCAACAGTTTGTGGAGGGCAAACTGAATGAGGAGGAGTTTCAGGAGAAGGCCAGATCGGAGATGGAGAAGACCCTGGTGTGAACCAGTTCCCGGTGAGGGATCAGCGCAACGCTGCTGATTTAGGAGGTTGTGCGTGAACTGCTCCGTCACTCCTGCGCAGGCGGGGGTCCAGAAAATTTTGCAGAGACTGGATTCCCGCCTGCGCCGGAATGGCGTGAACAGGCTTTCACGGTGACTGAAACAATCTGAGTCAACAGCTTTAAGAAATCACGCGGAAGGGAGCGATGAAGATGGAAGAATATCCCAAGTTGCGCCATGGCCTCGAGGCCATGCCCGTGAACCACCAGGGCAGGACCATGATCCTCGTGCGGGACCAGTGGGGACTCAGCAACAGCACGCTGCTCTTTTCTCCGGGTGCGGCTCAGCTCCTGAACCACATGGATGGAAGGAATTCCCTCCGTGACCTTCAGGCCCATCACACCCGGCTCACGGGTGAGCTTCTTCATTTGGAGCAATTGCAGGCCGTGCTTCAACACCTGGATGAATCCCTCTTCCTGGAAAACGACCGTTTCATAAAAGCTTCCATGGAGCAGGTGGTCCGTTTTCAGAGAGATCCCCTTCGAAGAATGAGGCACGCGGGAAAAAGCTATGCGGCGGATCCCGAGGAACTGGGCAAGCTCCTGGACAGCTTTTTCCTTCCCCAAAACCAGGGCCCCGGCGTTCCTTCGGGTCCAAAAAGGGGAAAAATATCAGGGATCGTGTCTCCTCACATCGACATCAAGGCGGGCGGGCCTTCCTATGCTCACGCCTACGGGGCGATTCTCGGGTCGCAAGGGCCTCAAACCTGGGTGATCCTGGGGACTGCCCATGATGTGGTGGACAATTACCTGGCAGTGACCACCAAGGACTTTGAGACCCCCTTCGGAACCGTTTCCTGCGATCGCGGCTACGTGGAAAGATTGCTGGAAAGGGCTCCCCGGGACCTGCTCGCTTCCGAATACAGTCATCACCGTGAACACACCATCGAATTCCAGGCGCTTTTCATGGCGCGGTATTTGCCCCACACGCATCTTGTACCCATTCTGTGTTCTTTTTCTCTGGAGGATTGGAGAAGGGATCAGGCCTACCTGGATGAACTGGCGCAGCTTCTCCGGGAATTGGCGGAAAGCCATTCTTCCTCCGTGGGGTTCATGGCCAGCGTGGATCTGGCTCACATAGGACCCAGGTATGGAGATGATTATCGTCCCGGTGACGGACACGTGGGCCGCCACCGGGCTGCTGATCTGGAACTGTTGAAAACTCTGGAAGACGCCGACGGGGCAGGTTTCATGAAAGTGCTTGTGGAGGAGAGAAACAGCCGTAGAATTTGCGGCATGGCGCCCCTGTATGTCCTGGCCAAAATCCTGGAGGGCAGGGCCAGGGGAAGGCTTCTTCACCATGGCCATGCGGTGGTGGACCCTCACGGCTCCTTCGTCACCTTTGCAGGAATGGCCTTTCAGTGAGGGAAGACGGGTGGCAGAACCTGTCCATGCTCCGGGATGGAGAACTGCAAAGAAACTTCAGGTCTTTTTGTAGAGGGTCGCAATGCCCTGGGAACCCACATCGGGAATGAGGATTTCCATG
Source organism: Syntrophobacteraceae bacterium (assembly GCA_003566995.1). GTDB lineage: Bacteria > Desulfobacterota > Syntrophobacteria > Syntrophobacterales > Syntrophobacteraceae > SLCH01. The sequence goes on along the minus strand of PXBG01000012.1, from coordinate 2,282 downwards.
CCCTCGTAGGAAGGCAGGATCTGGCTGAAGCCATACACCAGATAAAGGGCTCCCTTTTTGGCTTTTTCCGCGATCATTTCCCCGAAAAGATCATGGAGGATGATGTAGGTGTAGAAAAGATCCACTTCCTGCAGGGGAACACCGGAAACCTGCTTCATTTTTTCATGGGTCTGGGGTTTCAGGGAGTCTCCTGAAAAAAGATGAACGGTTTCCGGGATGGGCTGAAGCTTTTGATCCTTCAGGAAACGGTTCAGGGCCGCCCTTCTTGGCTCGAATTCTTTCAGAATTTCCTCGTCGATTTCAATGCCTATGGAATTTCTGACGAAATAGCTCATCATGAGATTGACGCGGCCATCGGCGCACCCCAAATCCAAAAAGCTGGTGGTGTGAGGGTCCAGGAGGCCCCCGTTTTTCAGGTCCTCCACACAGGGAATCATTTTGAAGAGATCCGTGGACTTTCTGTAGCCTTCATGGCCCTCGTATCCATACCTGATGGTGTGGAAAAAGCGGGCAATGGCCCTCAGAGCTTTATGCTTCCCGTTCATTTTGGAACAACCGCCTTTTGCCTTGAATATGTTTCTGGATTTTTTCATGAAGGAGGAAGCTCGTATCCATCTCCTCCCCCGTGGTTTCCTGAAGCTCCATCAGTTCCGCAAGGGTGAGCTTTTCCTCTATCCTGTGACAAAGATAATTGATGCAGAGCACATGCCTTGCCATCAGGCTGCAGCCCCTTTCGTTGAGAAAGTGACAGCTGTTTTGCCAGCGGCGTGCCCGGGGCAGATTTCGGCCAAGCAAAAGATTGATCAGGAGAAGAGTGGGAGGGTATCGGTTTTCAATGCCGGCGCCACAGCAGCTTCCTCCCTCCTCCACTTCGCAGGCTGTGCAGCAGGCGGTCACGCCCAGCTGGTCCATCACCTGTTGAGATCGAGCCACATTCCTCGCCAGTTGGTCCAGAAGCTGGGCAATGGATCGCTCCCGGGCCAGTTCTTCTTTCAAGGCTTCGAACATGGCCTGCGCCTGATCAATCTTTTCCTGGATGGTGAGATGGTTGGAAGAAGCATTCATGGTCATGCCGTTTATCCTGAGTCTTTCGGCTTTTTAAATTCCGGGGCCTCTTTCCGGCGGCGGTGGGAGCTCTTGCCGATGGCCACGCGGCGCGTAAATCCCCTTGACCCCTTCCGTGCAGTCCAATATTTTCGAGGGTGATTCTGCTCACAAATAGAAACACGTGGCTCGAGTCCGGAGCGGTTTTTGAATGTCGAGGGGGTTCGGCAATTTTCAATTTCAAAACATTTATTTTTGCAGGAGTTGGCCTCCCTGGTCAAGGAGGAAAGCCCGTGCGTGCCGAACATGAGGGTGAAGGCTTCCGCCTTCCCTTTTATTTGTTCCACCCATGAGCAGCGTGGACATGTTGTGAACGGAGGCAGGAAATTGGGCGAAAAAACCGATGTGGTGATCATCGAGCGGGAAAGGTACGAGGCCCTTCTCATAGAGCTTGGAGAACTGCGCAAGCTGGATCAGATATTGTCCCAGTACCGTGAAGAGCTTCAGGAAAAGGACCGCCAGCTCAAGGACAAGGACATGGAACTGGAGGAAGTCAAGGAAATCCTTCTGGAAATGGAATGGAAGGATTATGAGCTGGACCAGAGTCAGAAGCGTGTGAGGGAATTGGAACTGGAAGTGGAGAGGCTCAAATCCCGCGGTTTCTGGAAAAGGCTTTTTGGCTGAGGCTTCCCGCCTTTTCAACCGCGCAGGCGTGTGTCCCTTGAAAATGAACGGGGTGTCCTGACATAATGGGGCAGCTTGTGGCCTGCCCAATGGCGAGGGTCTATTGACCGCATGCCATCAGAATATGAAGGCACACCCCCCCCTCGAATTTGAAAAAACACTCCGTCACCCCTGTGCGGACGGGGGTCCGGAGTGTTTTCGAAAGCCTGGATTCCCGCCTTCGCGGGAATGACGAGATGTGCTGCTGCGGGACGGTCCCCGGTGCTCCTGAAGTCCCTGACGCTCCTGAAATTCCCGGCTGTGCGGGAAATGACGAGATGCGCTGCTGCGGGACGGTTCCCGGTGCTCCTGAAGTCCCTGGCGCTCCTGAAATTCCCGGCTGTGCGGGAATGACGAGATGTGCTGCTGCGGGACGGTTCCCGGTGTTCCTGAAGTCCCTGGGCGCTCCTGAAATTCCCGGCTGTGCGGGAAATGACGAGATGTGCTGCTGCGGGACGGTCCCCGGTGCTCCTGAAGTCCCTGGGCGCTCCTGAAATTCCCGGCTGTGCGGGAAT
>PXBG01000052.1 GCA_003566995.1 Syntrophobacteraceae bacterium | reverse complement strand
CGATGCGAAGCACTTCTTTCATGTCGTAGGGGATCTCGGGAATGAGCACAACATCCGCCCCTCCGGCGATTCCCGCTTCCATGGCCAACCAGCCCGCGTTGCGCCCCATCACTTCCACAAGCATCACTCGCTGGTGTGACTGAGCCGTGGTGTGTACACGATCGATGGCTTCCGTGGCAATGGCCCTGGCTGTGTCAAAGCCAAACGTGATGTCCGTTCCTTCCAGGTCCTTGTCAATGGTTTTGGGAAGGCCCACCACCCTGGCCCCTTTTTGCATGAGCATTCCCGCGATGGTCATGGTCCCGTCCCCCCCGATACAGATGAGACCGTCCAAACCCAGGTCGTCATAAAATTGCATGCACTGATCGGAAACATCCAGATGGACATCCTCACCACAATCGTGGGGCCTGTAACGAAAAGGGTTGGCCTTATTGTCACTGCCGATTATGGTGCCACCCTGAGTGAGGATGCCGGAAACGCTTTCAAAGTTGAGTAATGAAAACTTTTCTTCTATCAAACCTCGAAAACCGTCGTGAAATGCAAGGACTTCCATGCCATACCTGTTGATGGCACTTTTGGTGACACCTCTTATGACAGCGTTCAAGCCGGGGCAATCGCCGCCACCGGTCAGAATCCCAATCCTTCTCTTGCCCATTTTCACCTCCAGGCTTTGGCTTCCTGTTCAAATGGGAAAGGGCCAGCCCTGTGAGTCCTTGACAGCCGGGACCGTGGGCAAAAGACCCTCAATCCCGTTTTCCATCAAAACATCAGACCTCCCTCAGAGCTTCCACGATGTTCATGCGAGCGGCTCTCAGGGCGGGCAACAGGCCTCCCAGAAACCCCATGATGAGAGAAAAACCCATGGCTTTGTAAACGATATCAAACGTCATGGTGAAGCTAAAGGCCAACTCGGAAAAAGTTTGAAAGTTGGTGGTCGAGACGGTGAAAAACTGAAGGAAGGAAGCACCCAAAAGGCCCACAGCGCCCCCTATGAATCCCAGGGCAAGGGATTCCACCAGAAAGGCGAGCAGGATGCTTCGCCTCTGAAAACCCAACGCCCGCAAGGTGCCGATTTCCCCCGTTCGGGTGGCCACGGCAGAATGCATGGTGATCATGGCTCCCACCACCGCACCGAAAGAAAAGACAAGGGTGAGGGTGACACCGAGGACCCTCAGAAAGGTGCTGAGAGCCCGGGACTGGTCCCGGTAATATTGCGTTTCTCTTTTGGCTTCCAGGGTGAGCCGCGGATCACCATTCATGCGATCCCGCACGGTAGAATACAATTTGCTGTGGCTCAACCGGAAAATGACGGAGGAATAAACGGGTCTTCGAAAAGCTTGCATGAACTGGTCCACATCACCCCAAATCTCTGAACTGAAGCCCGTGTTCCCTCCATGGAAAACGCCAACCACCCTCCAGTTCCTGCCGCCAATGAAGATTTCATTGCCCAGCTGGGCTCCCTGAAACCTCTGGGCAATGCTTTGCCCCACCATGACTTCGCTCAGGCCGGGAGAAGGAAAACGTCCCGCTGCCAGCCGCACCTGAGGGCGCAGAAGGAAAGAGGTTTCCGACACACCTCGAACAACCACGTTGGCCGATGCCTTGGAGGCTCGCCGCGTCATGGTGATGAGAACCACCAGCTCCCTGGCCACGAGTTTTTTTCCCCCAGGACCCAGGGCTATTTCGGGCAGAGTTTCCACAATGGAGGCCTGATCGCGACTCACGCCACTCTGCACCTCTGAACCGGAACCACGCCGCAAGACCACCACGTTGTCATCAGATCCCGTGTCCACCAGAGTTTTTTCAAGTCCTTCTGCAAGCATGATGATGGAAGCAAAAGCAAAGACCACCAGAGCCATGCCCGCAGCCGTGAGAACTGTGGTCGTTTTTCTCGTGAGGAGATTGCGCAGACTGTAGGCCAGAAGAAGTCCCATTCAGCCGACCCTCCTGAGCCCTTCGGCAACGGGCACGGTGGACGCCCGCCACATGGGGAAAAGAGACGCCACCACTCCCACCAGCAGTGCAGCCGAAAACGCCAGGCAAAGGGTCTGACGGGTCACCATGAACACGGGAAAATAGTCGCCCACCGCCCTTCCCACCATTTGGGACGCGGGAAAAGTGCCCGCCATACCCATCAATCCCCCCAAAAGGGCGATCACCAGGGATTCGCCCAGAATGATCAGGCTCACGTAGAGATTTCCAAATCCCAATGTCTTGAGAACGGCATATTCTCCCAGACGCTCTCTCACAGACATTCCCATGGTGTTGGCCGCAACGGCCATGATGATTGCGATGACCACCAGAGAAATCAGCCTGATGGCTGTTAGAATGGCCTCGCTCAGGGAAACGAATCCCAGTTGAAACGCCTTCTCCGTCTCCGTGTGGGTCTCCGCAAAGGAATTTCTGAAAAGGGCGTCGATCCTGTCGGAAATCATGGCCGCTTCCTGAGCATGAGCGATGGTGATGACATAAAAGCCCACCTGGTCTGCCCTCCCAGGCTGAGTTTTCCTCAAACTCTCGTTGAGATAGTCCCAGTGAAAGAAAAACTGATTTTCATCGATGTTGTCTTCCCGGCCCCGGTAGATGCCTCGAAGCACCAGTTCCCAGTCCCCCGGGAAAATGGTTCCTTTCAGGGTGATGTTGTCACCGACCTTCCAGTTGAATCGCCTGGCCAGATTGGCCCCTGCAATGCAACCCCTTCGATCTCTGAGGAAAGCCTCCTTTTCCTGACCGGACAGAACATATTCAGGGTATTGCTCCAGATAGACCCGTGGCTCGATGGCAAAATTCGCAAAAAAATTTCTCTCCGTGATGTACACTCCCCCGAACCAGTTGCCATAGGACACCAGCGTGACCCCCTCGATGCTTCGAATTTTGTCCTTGTAGGCAAGGGGCAGGGGGAAAACCAGAGAAGTGGCATTGCGTGTGATGAGGCGGTTGGCAGAGGAGGCCTCAACACCTGCATACCAGGCACTGACCACCGTTCTGAGGAGTCCGAATGCCATGATGGCCACGGCTATTCCGCAGATGGTGAGCACGGTCCTCAATTTGTGCCTAAAGGCATTCCGTAAGAGTATCTTCAGGAGCATCAGCGAGCACACCTTTGTCGAGGAATTGCATTCGGTGGGCTTTCCGGGCAGCCCTCGGGTCGTGAGTGACCATGATGACCGTCTTGCCCAAATGGACACTCAACCGCTCCATGAGCTGGAGAACCTCTTCCGCCGAAACACGGTCCAAATCCCCTGTGGGCTCATCGGCGACCAGGAGGGTAGGATCCGTCACCACAGCACGGGCGATGGCCACGCGCTGCTGCTGACCACCGGACAGTTGCCTGGGATAGTGGTCCATACGATCTTCCAGGCTGACCAGTTGGAGGGCCGTCAATGCGTGCTCACGGCGCTGCTTCTTTCTGAGACCCGTGAGCAGAAGTGGAAGTTCCACATTTTCAAAGGCGGTGAGCACAGGAATGAGGTTGTAAAACTGGAAAATGAAACCCACATGCAGGGCTCTCCAACGCGCGAGATCCGCCTGGGACAGGGAGGAAATGTCCAGGCCGTCGACGCTGATGACTCCGGAATCCACACTGTCAAGGCCCGCAATGAGATTGAGAAGCGTGCTTTTGCCGGATCCGGAAGGACCCATGAGGGCAATGAATTCCTTTCTCTCTATGGAAAGGTCGATGTTTTCCAGGACCGATATGGACTGGTCCCCTTTTGTATAGGATTTGCTCACGTTGCGAATCTCCACGAGACTCATGTCCCCGCCCTTCATTCCCCTATTCCTCAATTTTTACCCGGGCCATGTGGCGCAGTTCATGGGGGGAGAGGACCACCCGGTCTCCCGCCGTCAACCCCTCCAGCACTTCCACAAGGTCTCCAAATGCTCTGCCTCTTTGAATGGGGGTTTCTCTGGCCACTCCCCCCTCCACCACATACACAACATCCTTACCTTGTCGACTCACCAAGGCTGAGGACAAAACGGCCAGAACCGGTTCCAACTCATGGGGCTCTATTTCACGGGAAAGAAAGCTCACCTTCGCTCCCATCTCGGGAAGAACCCTTGAATCCATTCTGTCGAAACTGACCTTGACCATAACAGAAGCCTTGCTTCGATCCGCTGTCGGGACAATCATGTGCACTCTTCCCTCAAAACGCTCCTGAGGCAAAGCGTCCAACTGGATGAGGCAGGGCTGCCCCACAGCAACCTGGCCGATGCTGGACTCGGAAACGTCCGTTTCCACCTGCAACGAGTCCATGTCCGCAATGGTGACAACCGCTGCCTTGGCATTTGCCGCGGCTCCCAGGGGCGTCACAATGTCTCCCATGTCCGCATTCTTGGTGAGAACCACACCGTCAAAAGGGGCTGTGATATAAGCATAGTCAGCATTGACCCGTGCTGCTCGCACCGCAGCCTCCCCAGACCGTATGGCCGCATTCTGCACCAAAACGGCCACCCGAGCCCTCTCGTGGCGGGCGACGGCCGCATCGTATTCCAGACCGGAAACATAGCCCCGCTCCACCACTCTTTTTTTTCTTTCAAGTTCCTGCAAAGCATTCTTCAACTCCACATTGCGTTCCTCGAGGGCGATTCGAGCCAGCTCCAGTTCGGCCTTTGCAAGGTCCAGGGCTGCCAGAGCATCGTCATTTTCCAGATGCGCCACCACCTGCCCCTTTTGGACCGAGCTTCCCTCCTCCACCTCCAGGTGCACCAGGCGGCCGGTGATCTTTGCCGCCAGCGCCGCCTTGCGCTGCGCCACCACGTAACCGCTGGCATTGAGAAGGGTGAAGGTTTGCGATGGGTATATGTTTTGTACACTGTAGACACGGACGGTTGTGGTGGGTGCAAGCAACCCGGACCAATACGAAACCAGAACAATGGCAATGAAAAAAAGCAGAAGAGATGAGTATATCCAGCGCTTCTTTCGGGTCAGACTTCCTCGAACAAAAGTTTTATCGATGCGCAGTTTGGAAAGATCTTCGCCAGGCATGAAACCAGCTCCATTCATTTGAGTTGGCAAGGAACAAGTGACATTCAAGGACAGGCATCTGCGGGAGATGAGCCTGCCCAAAATTCAGTTTGACTTTACGCTGCAGTCCCTGGATACCTTCACCACAAGGGAAGCCAGGAAATGGCAGGCATGATCAGGAAACACTTCTTGACAGCAGCCATCATCAATATAACTCTTGGCCGGCCAAGAAACCTCCTTGAAAAACCATTGGAAAAACAAATTTGGTCCGCCTCCGGCCTTGTAGGAGGCTTCCTGAAAGAAAACCCTCGAAATGGCAGGCGTCAGGAAAAGCAGAGACCCAAACAGCAAAAATCCTTGGAAAAATGATTTCCTCAGCCCTGAACTTAAAGGAGAGCAAAAATGCAGAGTGAATCCATGAGCGTTGGCCATCTTTTGGAGATTTCAGGCCACTATTGGAAAACGTGCACCCTTCATGCAAGCGTAAAACTGGACTTGTTCACTCAACTGGGAGAACAGGAACTCACCGGAGAGGACATTGCTGCAAAGCTGCAGGCAGACGCGAGAGCCGTGGACATGCTGGCGGGCGCTCTCACGGCCATGGGCCTTTTGATCAAAAAGGGAAACCTCTACTCCAATTCCCCTTTCTCTTTCGCTCACCTGAACAGGAATGAGCCAGACTACATGGGCTACATCATACTTCACCATCATCAACTCATGGATTCCTGGAATCACCTGGAACAGGCCGTTCGACAGGGAGGGCCTGTGAGAACACGCGTTTCCCACGACATAAATGAAGAGAGCAGAAGAAATTTCCTCATGGGAATGTTCAATCTGGCCAGGCACATTGCGCCCCAGGTCGCCAAGGCCGTGGACCTTTCAAACCGCAGACACCTTCTGGACCTTGGGGGCGGGCCGGGCACCTATGCCATTCATTTTTGCAGGGAGTATGACCGGTTGAGCGCCACAGTGCTTGACCTTCCCACCACCGAACCTTTTGCCCGGGAAATCATCGGGCGCTTTGACATGCATGAGCGTGTGAGCTTCATTGGAGGTGACTTTGTGGGGCTGGAACTTCCCGGTTCGTACGATGCAGCGTGGCTGTCTCACATTCTCCATGGGGAGGGCCCCGGGGAGTGTCAAACCATTGTGGACAAAACTGCCGCCGTCCTGGAGTCGGGCGGCATTCTCCTGATTCATGAATTCATTTTGAACGACTCCTTCGACTCTCCCCTCTTTCCAGCTCTTTTTTCGCTGAACATGCTGCTGGGCACTCAAAAGGGTCAGAGCTATTCGGAAAGCCAGCTCAAGGAAATGCTTTCAAAGGCGGGACTTCATGGAATACGGCGGCTGCCTTTCACCGGGCCCAATGATTCGGGGATCGTCGCCGGATTCAAGCCCTGAGCATGCTTCATGCCTAGAATACAAATCCTTTTGCAAGTAAGGATTGCTTTCTCCCATGGACTCTGGTCTCATGAAAAAAATCGCCCACGTCTTTGTCATCCTTCCGAAGGTATGGGGAAAAGCCGCTGCAGGGCCAAAAGTCTAAAAACTTTTCATGGAGGTGGAAGCGTATGGAATTGCGATTTGATTGAAAAATGATGGGTCCTGGAAAGAAACCGCCCCCTGAATTGAACCCTCTGGAGAAGGCCACAAGGGTTGAGAGACCTTTATGTACAAGAATCATTTCGGCTTTTCCGAGATCCCTTTTTCCATTGCCCCGGATCCCCGCTACCTGTACATGAGTGCGGGCCACCGTGAAGCTCTTGCCCATCTGCTCTATGGCGTAGGGGGTGAAGGGGGCTTTGTGCTTCTGACGGGAGAAGTGGGAACGGGGAAAACCACAGTTTGCCGTTGCCTGATGGAGAGAATGCCCTCAAAGGGCCATCTGGCCCTCATTCTCAACCCTAATCTCACTGTTCTGGAACTGCTCTCCAGCATTTGTGATGAATTTCAAATTCCCTATCCAGCCCACACCAAAAGCATCAAAACCTTCGTGGATCTCATCAACGGCTTTTTGCTGAGGGCCCACGCCGCCAATGAAAGAGCTGTCCTCATCATCGATGAAGCCCAGAATCTCGATCCGGAAGTCCTCGAGCAGATGCGATTGCTCACCAACCTGGAAACCAGCGAGCGAAAGCTCCTTCAGATCATTCTCATCGGCCAGCCCGAGCTTCGCCTCATGCTTGCAAAGCCGGGACTGAGGCAGGTGTCTCAGCGCATTGTGGCCCGTTACCACCTGGAGCATCTTTGCAAAAACGAGGTCGAAGGTTATGTTCGGCACCGTCTGTCCGTGGCAGGAGGAGACAAAGACTTGTTTGACCCGCATGTCTTCGGGCTTCTCCACTCCCTCAGCGGCGGCATTCCCCGTGTGATCAATCTTCTCTGTGACCGGGCTTTGCTGGGGGCTTACAGCCAGGATCTCAAACAGGTGGACCGCAAGACCTTGATTCAGGCCTCCCGGGAAATCTTTGAAGACAAGGGATTTCATGCACGAAATTTTTTTCTCAGCGGCAAGATCAAGTCGGCAGCTCTCGCGCTTTTCGTTGCATTTGGCCTCACCGCTATATTTTGGGAGAACGCGCCACGGCAGATTCTTTCCAGCCAAAGGCTGGGAGCGACGGAAGAATCAAGTCCTTTGGGAAGCGCCATGCCTGTGACCCCTCCGGTGTTTCATAAAATTCATCCTCCCCAAGCTTCCCAAAAGCTTTCTGTGCGTCACCAGCAGGTCGAAGAGCGGGCAATTGTTCAAGGGGTGACCTTTGAAGACGGGTTCAAAAGTGAGTTCGGTGCATTTGAAAGTCTTTTTGCCTTGTGGAGAAAGAAATTCGATCCGGACAAACCTTCTGCCATCTGCGCCCAGGCAGAAGCCCAGGGGCTAGCATGCTACTCGGGAAGAGGAAGCCTCGATGAACTGCGGCGGCTGAATCGCCCTGCAATCTTGAAGCTTTACGATCACGAAGAAAAGCCTTTCTATCTGACCCTCGCGGCTCTTCACGGAAATTTGGCTGAATTTTGGGGCCAGAACAAGTTTTTGACCATCTTCGACCATGTTCTGGCTGATCACTGGCGAGGCGAATTTCAGCTCCTCTGGAAGCCGCCTCCTCACTACAGGGGTGTCCTCAGGCTTGGCACCACCGGGCCTGAAGTTCAATGGCTTCGAAAACAACTGAACCTGGCCGACGACCAAGCCTTTTCCCATGGAAAACCCAGACCCTACGATGAAAACCTCAGGGAAGCCGTGAGAAGGTTTCAAATTGTCGAAGGTCTTCAGCCGGACGGAATCACCGGACCCCGGACTCTCATTCATCTCAATTCCGTGTTGCACATAGAAACTCCCACTCTCCGTGAGGAGTGGCAGGAATACTGACCATGTCCTACATACTCGAAGCATTGAAGAAATCTGAACAAGAGAGAAAAAAGAAATCGGTGCCCCATGTGAACGCGGCAGCTCCCAGGGAGGTCCGCAATTGCGGACGTCGCCCCTTTTGGTCATGTGTGCTCGCACTGGCCCTCTTTCTCAACGCGGGCTTGTTCACGTGGTGGCTTCGCCCCTGGCACAAGGAACAGGCACCAGCAGACGTTCGCGCATCCACTCCCATGGACCCTCAAAACCACCCGCACTTCTCAGTTGCAGAGCCATACCCCGTCCTCCCTCAAAACCATGAAGTCCCCCAGGCACAGGGGGGCGAGAAGCGGACTGCCCAAGGAAAGGAAGGGGGAATCACGGACAGGGGCGAGGCCTCTCCCTCGAAGGGAAATCCCTTCGGCCCTTCGACCGATTCCGTGAACCGGGCCTTCTCCCTTTCACCGGGCAGTCCCTCCACTGCCCTGAAACAACCAGCACTCCCGGAAGCACCCCTTGCAGGGAGTGAATCCACCGGCCACACGCCACCGGCCCCCTCACAGGGAGAGGGTTTCCAAAACCCGGGGATTCCTCCAGAGCCTTCCCTGACGGCAAAATCCGAAAGCGGGGCTGTCCTTCTCATTGAAGGAGAGAGGGACGGCAGACTTTTCAGAGAAATGATCGCCAAACATTTGGGCGAACAAATTGAGCGCATGGAACGATCCACGGGAGAACAACCCCCGAAGAACGGCGGGCCCTCTTCCCCTCTTTCTCTTCAACCCGAACAACCTTTGGCCTTTACAGAAAAACCTTCGCCGGAACCTGAAGGGGAAAAGGGCGCGCCGGGGCATCTGCCCACCATCAATGAGCTTCCCGCTTCCCTCAGAAGCCAGTTTTCTCAGTTGAGTTTCTCCGGATATGTCTATGCCAAGAACAAATCAGACCGAATGATCATCGTCAATGGAAAGGTCAGACGGGAAGGCGATCAAATAGAAAGGGGGCTCGAACTCGAGGAAATCAACCCCCATGGAGCCGTTTTCAACTACAATGGAACCCGGTTCAGAAAGTCCATGTGACAAGGGCCAAGTTTCTTGCGTCCCCGTGTTCATCGGCCGGGATGGCTCAGGGGGGAAGACCACAGGGACGGTTCCTTCCAATGGGCCGGGCTCCTGAGGGCCCCGCATGCACCAAAACACGGAGCCCCTTTGAAGAACTGATCCTGCTTCTTTCCTTGCACCGCATGCCACCCGTTTCCTGGATCCGCTTCTTCAGCACTTTCGTTCCTGCGGGCCTTGCAAGTGTTTGGCTCACGCCACCAGGAGAATGTACAAAGATGACAGAACCGCCCAGGTCAGCACTCCCACCGTGCTCAGGGCACAAACGCCAGCCAGCGCTTTGTGGTAAAGGTTTTCCCGTTTAGTGTCCTGGTAACCCATCAAGACCCCCAGAAGAACACCAAAAAGAAGACCGCCGCCATGAGCCCAGTTGTTGATCCCTGGAAACAGAAGGCCAAAGACAAAAATTCCTATCACCCAGCCGCCCACTTGCTTGTAGACCATCTGGCCGTAATACCCGCCCCGGCTTTTGCCATAATAGAGGGCCGATCCGATGAGCCCGCAAAGAGCGGCAGATGCGCCTATGGTGAAGGGAACACCCGCAAAATAAGAAACGACGTATCCCCCCACACCGCTGAGGGTGTAAATGACGATCAGGCGATATCCTCCGTATTCCCGAAAGACAAGAGGCGCAATCTGCTTGATGGCTATCATGTTGAAAAGAATGTGCAGAATTCCTCCGTGGAGATAGTTTGCGGAGAGCAAGGTCCACCATCGATGAAAATGATCAATGGGAATGGTGCCGGAAGCCCCCAGAAGAAGAAGGCTGCGATTGTCAGGGGAGAGAAAAGCAAAGGGATTCATGGAAAGGCCCATGGATGCAGGATTCATGAGGATGGAGAGGATGAACATGCCTGCATTGACGTAGATGATATTCCTCACAAAATCCTCACCGCTGAATGCGCCCCGCGTCCAGAAATTGTTCTTGAACACGGACCCGGGGTGGGACAGACCGCAATGGGGGCAACTCGACTCGTCAGTGCTGACGAGTTTCCTGCAATTGGGACACAAGGTTGAACGTCTTCCTCCGTTATGCATTTTCACTCCGTAAGGTCCACTCCATCAAGAACCAAAAATTGTTTAAACTCAGCCACTTCATAGAACCCTCATGCACATGAAGCCTTGCTCGCCACCCATCCTGGCATTGAAAAAGCATTGACTCCCAATAAACATGAAAGCACACTGCAACATGAAAGGAAATTCCCTCAAAAGCGCAACCTTGACTCACAGGGATACATGGAACATGAAACCGCAAAAGCCGACCCATGGACCACCAGCCAAAAATGACCTCCACGATATAAGGGGACTGGCATCAAATGAACACGAAGATTGGGTGCCCATCTCGCCAGCCGGAACCGAAGGGTGCTTGTGGGAGGAAGACCACTTCGATTACGAAGCCCTGATGAAAAACGTCCCCTGAACCCGGAAACTCAGGAGCGGCTTCTGCCGGGGCAACCCCTGGTCAGCTTCATGGCTTCCATGCCTTTGAAGCCCTGGACACGAAGGCGCGTAATTCTCCCCTGTCCTGAGCCTCCCTCATTTCTTGCAAGACTGAATCCATGTCCTTTTCCATTCGGCCGGAAAAGAACCATTGACTGGGAATGAATGCAAGAACCATCGCCAGGAATGTGATCACAAAAACACCCTTGGGCGTGCTGTCAAAAATTTGTTCAAAATTGGCCAGACCATTCACGAGCCCAACCAAAGCCATGAGGGTTCCTGCTGTTTCCACTGCGAGATTGACCTGTTTTCCGAAAGGCTTGCGAATGAGGGCCATGGAGCGTTTCCATTTGTCCTGATTATCCAGGATATCCGTCACATAAGTTTCCAGCGTGCGCTTTCTGCGGTGGTGTTCCAGGTCCTGCAACAGTTTGTTCCGAAATTTTCTTCCGCCTGCGTGGGCGTAATAGGCACCCAATGCTCCCAATACCAAACCGATCACAACTGCCGCCGTCAACACGAGATCCCTCACCCTATGAACGCGTTTTGTAAGAGCATAAAAACCCTTTGCCATCCTCACAAGAAGATATGGGCACGATAAATTTGGAGATTCCAAGTTTTATTCTGATACCAGAAAATGACCGAAAAGTAAAAAGCCCCTCCTGCAGGGTCACCTGAACGAGGGGCACTGGCTGATGATTTGCGGAAAATCAGAGCACAGACTGCTTAAAGGATTCCAGACCGATTCTGTCCACAAATGCGGACATTCTCTCTTTCTTCTTGGCATTGGAACGATAGTGGTCCAAAGATTTTTTACAAAGATCCAGCACCTGTTCCGTGGTGAGATCCTCAGCAATTTCATCGGCAATTCTCGGACGGCCACCTGAATGTCCTCCCACGGCTACCGTCCAGCCACTTTTCTTTCCAATGATGCCCAGATCCCGCACATAACTCTCGGCGCAGCAGAAAGGACATCCCGAGACACCAAACTTGAGCTTCGCGGGCAGGTCCACGCCCTCAAAGAATTTCTCCAACTCCAGTCCCAGCCCCAGGGAGTCCTGAACGCCGAACCGGCACACTGCTGTTCCCGGACATGCCTGAGCGTAGTGGACACAAAGTTCCGTCGCTTTGCCCGCATCCATGCCGAGATCGTTCCAGACTTTTTCCACATCTTCGCCCTTGATGCCCACAAGGGCGACCCTCTGTCCGGAGGTGATCTTGACCACGGGTATTTCGTATTTCCTCACGACACTGGCAAAGGCTTCCAGGTTTTCAGCGGTGAGCAATCCCGCGGGCGACCTTGGGACAATGGCATAGGTTTCCTTGTCGCGTTGAAGAATAGCGCCTCGAGGTGTATCGGCCATTTTTTTCCTCCATGGAAAATGGTTTACAATTTCACTCTCCCGGCCCTGCAGACATGATTCAAAACGCAGGGCCTTCTGAGCCATCCAGAAATTCGCATGCCGCGAAAGGGGCAACCACTCATCGTCAGATGGAACACATGATGAATGCTGAACCCTGCCGGATCATCCGGTGCTTCCTTGCAAATCATGGCGGTGATGTTCATCCAGGATCATACAAAACCAATCAAAGAACAAGCAAAAGCATGAAACGACGTCAGCCGAAAGGCGCCCTGAAAATTGACCGCAATGGGACTGCATGAGCCAAACTTCACGGAGGAGGGGGCCTTTTATTCCCACGGTGTGCCCTGATGCAGGTCAGTGCCCCCGGTGATCCGAGTCCAGCAAAAATTTACCCCCGCAGGCAGAGCAAGCGAAATCGCCGTTGTCTCTCCAGAAGGAATAGATCACTCCGGGAAGAATCCCCAGCAGCCACAGCAGCACCTCATGGCGCAGATTCCCTCTGAGGAGCCTCACCGACCTAGCCGTATTTCCACAACTCTTGCAAAGCATGGTGGTTGACGAAACAGACACTCTTGTATTCCCGGAAAACTCCATGCTCACGTGTCTGATCAGTTTCCAAAGACCCCACAATATGGGACTCAGCAACAAAATGAGCATCACCAGGCTCATGAAGGCAGCCATTTTTGCTCCTTGGCAAGAGGGTATTTCACTGTAAACCACATGGGGATCCTACAGATTCCCTTCCCGCTGCGCATCGCAAATCAATTTAAGGCCGACGGACCGAAAAGAAAAGCACCACGAAGGATTATGGCACAAAAATAAAGGGCATGCGAAGGGCTCGCTTGAGCGCTTCGAGACAGGTGTGCACCGGGAATCCAGTGTGAACGCCGAAAATTCTGCCTGAGTCCGACGGCGTGTGCGGCCGGCCCCACTGAACTACGGTGGCTTGGGGATCTCAGGGATTTTTCCCTGTTGCAGGGCGGGTCCGTGCGGTGAATGACACTTCTGTGGGCAACCTCCGGCGCTCGACAGCCAGTGGCCGGGGATGCGTGCTCTCCCTCCAAGACGCGAGGAAGGATCACGAAATCTCCTTGCTGGCACCGCTTGTCTCGGTCACCACTTCTATGAGTTTCAAGGTGCCCCCAGATTCTTCCAGTGTCCAGCGAAACCTCCCCCTCCTGTGATCGCTGCTGCCATCCTCGTTTTCATAAATCTTTTGATACTCCCCCCGAACGACCACCACGCCCTTTTCCTCCCTGCTCCAGCTTTCGATGGTCGCTCCATAGGAAATGTTTTCAGCTTTTTCAAACCGCTCCCGATACCCGGATTTCAAGTCTGTCCAGGGCTCACCATCCTCCACGGCGTGGCTGGCGTAGCATGTTGTCAATGCCTTCCAGTCTTTTCTTTCAAATGATCCCACGAACCGGCGCAGAAAAGCATCCAATCGTTCAGCAGTTTCTTCATCATCCCCTGCTGGCTCCTTCCCCTCCGCCGTCCAGGCACTATTCATGTTTTCCTGGGTCCTTCTGCCGGGGCCGGGCGAATGGTGAAGGAGATCGACCCTGAAACGGGGGCTGGAAGGAGACAGGGATTCAGCGCCCGGGTATTGGTGGATGGGCTTGTCCCTCAGAAGCCCCGCATCTCCAAAACGGCGGGATGGAGAAAACCCTTGCGGTTCATGAGATGAATCGCCGGAGGATTCTTCATGGAGAAGGGGCGAAGGCCTTCCCGAAGTGCCGGAAAGTTCAGGCTCAGGAGCAGAGGAGCGAAAAAGGTCCGAGCGATCCTGGCTCTCAGCCCCATCGGGAGGAACCCATCGCTGGGGGGCGGGGGGATAAAGCTGGCGGAGCATTGCCAGCTCGTCATGGGAATCCCCCTGAAACCACGATGCCCAGGCCAGGATCGATGAAAACACAAACACCAGTCCCAGACCCGTCAGCCAGTGAAAGGCTTTCGCCCTGCCCCACCCGTGCAAACCTTTTTCTGGCCTCTTCACGGCCATTTCAGGCTCGGATTCAGGTTCTGACTCCATTGGCCCGGGACGGGACCTGTTGAACAAAAAGTCATCATATTGCTGTCTCATTCGAGGGTCAATGAGGACATGAAAGGCTTGCTCTATGAATTCCTGCCGGGCTCGGTCAACCATCTCTCCCGGCTCTCCCGGACGGTCAACCCAAAGGCTTTTGAGCCGTTCATAGGATTGCCGGATTTCCCTGGGCGTGGCACTGGGCGCAACGAGGAGAATTTCATAAAGATTCAGGTCCCTTCTCAGCGCAAAATGGAACCAGTTCTCATGGCTGGACATTCTCAGTGTCCTCCCCCACGGGGGTCTTTCTCCTCGAGAGCGGCCTCGATCATTTCTATGAATCGCTCCAGGGTTGGAGCTCCACGGAAGGTGTGCCCATTGATGATGTAGGTGGGGGTGCTGCTCACCCCGCTCATTCTCGCATCTTCACGATCCTGCTGCACCCATTGGGCCTGCTTTCCGCTGTCCAGACAATCCTCAAAACGCTCCGTGTCGAGGCCCAACTGTTCCGCATACGCTTTCAGGCGTTCCGGATGGAGTTCTTCCCTGGAACTGTAGAGCATGTGCTGGTATTCCCAAAACTTTCCCTGATCCCCCGCGCAGCGGGCTGCTTCGGCTGCCCTGGCCGCCCAGCGGTGCTGCCTGAGTGGATAGTCCTTGAACACCCAGCGGATTTGTCCCTGATACTTTTCTCTGATTCGGCGAATGTTTTCATGGGTGTTTCGGCACACGGGACATTCATAGTCGGAAAACTCGACAACAGTCACGGGGGCATCCTCAGGCCCCGTGCTGAAATTGTGCTCAATGTTGACCTGCACACGTGCCAGCCGGGGCTCCTGCAGATAGATCTTCACCTCATCCTCTTCAGCAAGAGACCGGGCATACAGACGGGCCATTTCATAGGCCTTCTGATTCCGAAGGTGAGCTCTTATGCGGTTCAAGAGCTGTTCCTGAGATCCCCTCCAGTCTGTCCACCGGCCTTTGTTCTCCTCATAATACTCCATGACATCGGCCTCACTGACCGGAACCCCCTCTGAAAGCACTTCCCTTCTGACCAGTTCCTGGATGGTGATGCCTCTCCTGTCCGCCTCTTCCTGAAGCAGCATTTCTGTGATGAGGCTGTCCAGTCTCTCCTTTTTGAGCTCATAAGCCTCCTGCTCCAGTTCGAGCAATCTGGAGGCCACAGGGACTTCCAGCTCCTGAAAAGTTATGGCCTGCCCTTTCCCCTGGGCCGCCACCCGAGGTTTTTCATGAACCCCCCCATGGGTGAGGGCCGCATTTTCCCTGAGAAGCCAGGCATTGAAAACCAGAAGGAAAAAAAGACCCACGGAAGCGGACTGCCAGACGTTGTCCCGGTTGATGACCAAAGCCAGGATCAAAAAAATGACAACGAGATTGACGAGGCAGAAAACACAGAGGATTCCCATGGTCACCATGATCCAAATGAGGCTCATTTCCACTCCCACACCGGGAGCAACCAGCCAGTGCATCTGCTGTGGAAAGCGAAGGACAAAGATCAGAAAAAGCACATAAAAGCCAATGCCCCAGGTCCAAAGGGGAAGATGCAGCCACGTGAACTGAGCCGTCTCCTGGCATCCGCTGGTGAAACCGGCACAAAGGGAAGCCACCCAGGGCACATGAGCTTCAAGGCCTGATAAAACCGCAGCCAAAATTCCAAGGAAACCGAGCCCCAGCAGAGCACCTTTCCTGTATGGTTTGTCCTGCATAAAAGATTTTCCCTCCTGATACAATCAACCAGCGAATGCAAATTTTGTGGTGCCTGAAAAGTGATTTTCATTCATTTTCTTCCTTGGGCTCCCCGGGCATTCCAACACGCGCTGCACCATTCACTGAACATGCCAGCAACCCTCATTGGAGGGGGAGATTTTTCCACGCTTCCTTTTCCTCGTTCATGGTGTCCGGGTAAGAACGGACGGGACTCCCACGGCGTGACATCAACAACGGGAAGAGTCCCTTTTCCAAAAAACCGGAAAAGAATTCTTTCGGGCTTATTCTCTTGTGGGAGAGAATCTGGAAATATGTTCAAGTAACCAGCCAAAGCGCCAAGGAGTGCCACACAATCCGGCTCACTTCTCATTATCCGGACCTTCACTGAACAAGCAAAAGGCCAGGGAGAATACCTTTGGCAGAATGAAACGTTTTTTAACTCAACAAAACGAGACTTTCCATATGGAACCGCTGTGGATTTGCTGTGGATGGCTCATAGACGGCCACGGGGATGACATCAAGGAACGCGTCCTTCTGAAAATTGAAAAAAATCATGTCACGGCATTGCACCCGAATCATTCGACTCCTGCACCCTGCTGGGAAAAAGGAAGCGTTCTGGACTTGAGGGATGGGACGATTATACCGCCCCTGGTGGATTGCCACGTTCACCTGGCTCTTTCCGGTGGCGCCAATCCCTCCATTGGAAAAAAGCAGCAAACACACCTCTATGAAGGGGCAGAACCCCTGTTGGCGAAACACATTGCAGCCAGCTTGAAGGCCGGAGTTTTTGCACTGAGAGACGGCGGAGACTGTCACGGCCACACCCTTCATTTCAAAAGAAAAAGACTGGAACATTTGCCCTTCCCCCTTTTTGTGAAAGTGACGGGCAAGGCTTGGCATTCTCCCAACCGTTACGGGAAATTCTTGGGACAAACTCCTTCACGGGGAGAATCCCTGGCTCAGGCGATTGGACGTCAGGCGGCAGATTGCGATCATGTCAAAGTCGTCAATTCCGGCCTGAACAGTCTGAAAGTTTTCGGAAAGGAGACACCCCCTCAGTTCTCCGGGCAGCAACTGCAGCTGGCCTTTCGGGTGGCGAAAAAAAAGAAATACCGAATCATGGTTCATGCCAATGGGAAAAGGGCGGTGAAGGACTCCGTGCACGCGGGCTGCGATTCCATTGAGCACGGATTTTTCATGGGGAACGACAACTTAGACCTCATGAGCCAAAGGAGGACTCACTGGGTGCCCACCGCCATGACCATGAAAGCTCTCGCCGGGCTCACAGCCCACAAGCCCTTGGAAGAAAAGGTTGCCCTGAAAAACTTCGAAAGCCAGCTGGAGCAGATTTCCCGGGGCTTCAAGATGGGAGTGCCCATCGCTCTGGGCACAGACAGCGGCAGTCCGGGGGTTCATCACGGCCTCGCGTATAAAGAAGAGTTCAAGGTTTTTTTGCAGGCAGGCCTCTCAGTGCCAAGGGCGGTGGAAGCGGCCAGCAAAAATGGAGCAGGACTCCTGGGCATCGGTGAGCAAATGGGCACCGTAGAAGTTCACATGCCGGCGAGCTTTCTTTATTACAGATGTGCCCCGGCACAACTGGCTGAGCGACTGAACCAGCCTGACCTCATTTTTCATGATGGGACATGCATGGATGGAAGGATTTCAGAATTTGACCAGTGGATCCAGTCTTTGCTATGGAAGGAAATTTTGCGTTGAATTCGTTTTCACCGATCGCTTGGTTTCAATCCTCCGGGCAAATTTCATCTCCCCGTGAAAGAGCCCGTGCGCATCATATTGAAAAACTCATTTGTTCGAGGCATAATAGAAAACTTATGTGTATCCACACCAATAAACTCATAAGGAGGCCCTTCGCTTGAGCCCGTTCTACAAAAACCTGGCCCTTTGGTTGGTCATCAGCCTCATGGTGATTCTCCTGTTCAACTCTTTCCAGCAACCCACACAGCCCACCCAGGAGATAACATACAGTCAATTTCTCTCCTCTGTGCAGGGGGGTGAAGTTTCTCGTGTGACCATTCAGGGAGACCATATCGAAGGCACCTATATTGATGGCGAGTCTTTTCGCTCTTTTCACCCCCGGGATGCAGACCTGGTGAGCATCCTGAGAGATCACAACGTGGAAATTGAAGCAAAACCCGAAGAGCAGTCTCCCTGGTATTTCACAATTCTTCTCAGCTGGTTCCCCTTTTTGCTCCTCATCGGTGTCTGGATCTTTTTCATGCGACAGATGCAGGGCGGCGGCGGAAAGGCCATGAGTTTCGGAAAGAGCCGGGCGCGCCTTCTCGACGAAACGTCCAGGAAAGTGCTTTTCAACGATGTGGCAGGAATCGAGGAAGCCAAAGAGGAGCTTCATGAAATCGTGGAATTCCTCAAAGACCCCCAAAAATTCACTCGTCTGGGCGGGCGGATTCCCAAGGGTGTGTTGCTCGTGGGGGGTCCCGGAACGGGAAAAACCCTTCTGGCCAGGGCCATTGCAGGTGAAGCGGGAGTGCCTTTTTTCACCATCAGCGGATCCGATTTTGTGGAGATGTTTGTGGGCGTTGGCGCCTCCAGGGTGAGAGACCTCTTCACGCAGGGCAAAAAAAGTGCTCCCTGCATCATTTTCATCGACGAAATCGATGCGGTGGGAAGACACCGTGGAGCAGGCCTTGGGGGTGGACATGACGAACGGGAGCAGACACTGAACCAGTTGCTGGTCGAAATGGACGGCTTCGAATCCAACGAAGGAGTCATCCTCGTTGCAGCCACCAACCGCCCCGATGTTTTGGACCCGGCACTCCTTCGGCCGGGCAGGTTCGACCGTCAGGTGGTGGTGCCCGCACCGGACATTCGCGGCCGTGAAGGGATTCTGAAGGTTCACACGCGCACCAAGCCCCTCTCACCCAACGTCAATGTGCAAACCCTTGCCAAGGGAACCCCCGGATTTTCAGGGGCCGACCTGGAAAACCTGGTCAATGAGGCAGCCCTTCTCGCAGCTCGCAGGAACAAGGAGCTCATCGACATGACCGATTTCGAAAGCGCCAAGGACAAGGTCATGATGGGGCTTGAGCGCAAAAGCATGATTCTCACCGAGGAAGAGAAAAGCACGACGGCTTTTCATGAAGCCGGCCATGCTTTGGTGGCCCGCTTTCTGCCCGGTGCCGACCCCCTTCACAAGGTGACCATCATTCCCAGGGGACGGGCTCTCGGGCTGACGCAGCAACTGCCCCAGGAAGAACGGCACACCTACTCCCGGGAGTACCTGGTGAGCACCATTGCCATTCTCATGGGCGGCAGAGTCGCTGAGGAGCTCATGTTCAACCAGCAGACCACGGGGGCCTCCAATGACATCGAGAGGGCGACGCAGATGGCCCGCAAGATGGTTTGTGAATGGGGCATGAGTGAAGACCTTGGCCCCTTGAGCTTTGGAAAGCGGGATGACCAGGTCTTCCTGGGAAGAGAAATCTCCCGCCACAGGGATTACAGTGAAACCACTGCCATCGCCATCGACAATGAAATCAGAAAAATTGTGGAGGACAACTATCAGCGGGCACGAACCATCCTCACGGAAAATTTTGAACTCCTGAAACTCACGGCCCAGGCACTTTTGGAGCGGGAAACGCTCACCCTTCAGGACATGGACCTCATCATCAGGGAACACAACCCCTCCCTGTACGAACAGTTGTCCCCGAAGGCTTCCGACCAAAAGAACGAAGCTTCAGCGCCCAGCACGTCCGTGACCCCGCCCGATCTGGAAACCCCCCGGGGAAATTCCGGTGCGGAAGACCCGTCCGGGGAATCTTCAACGCAAACCACCAATGAGAAAAAGTCTTCCGAGGTTCCGGAGACCTAAACTCATGGTCATGGCGAAGCGCAACCGGTATTGTGTTCCCACCCAAAGGGGGTCGCTGGAGCTGGGAGAGCGAACCCTCATCATGGGAATCCTGAACGTCACTCCCGACTCCTTTTCCGATGCGGGCAGACATCACAGCCGGAACGCAGCCATTGGGCATGCTCTGGACATGATCGTGGCAGGGGCCGATATCCTTGACATTGGCGGCGAGTCGACCCGCCCCGGCGCTGAACCCGTGCCTTTCCAAATGGAAATCGACCGAATCCTTCCCGTGATTCAGGCCATCCGTGAGAGCAGCGACATTCCCATATCCATCGACACAACCAAGGCGGAAGTGGCCAGACAGGCGCTGGAAGGCGGGGCTGACATCATCAATGACGTGAGCGCCCTTCGCTTTGACCCCGACATGGCCCATGTGGCCCAATCCACGGGTGCCCCCGTCATTTTGATGCACATGAAGGGCAAACCCCAAACCATGCAGCAAAACCCCGTCTATGGCTCACTCTTTTCAGAAATCATCATGTTCCTGGAAGAGCGCATCCGGTTTGCCACCAGCCATGGCATTTCGCGTCACCAGATCATTGTGGATCCTGGCATAGGATTCGGCAAAACCGTGCTTCACAACCTGAAACTCATCAGGGAACTGGAAAAATTTCAATGCCTGGACCGGCCCCTTTTGCTGGGGGCCTCCCGCAAAAGCTTCATCGGTGCCGTTCTGGACCTTCCCGTGAAAGAACGGGAATGGGGCACCTCAGTGGTTCATGCCTTCGGAATCGCTTCGGGAGTTCACATCATTCGCGTCCACGATGTGGAAGTGGCCAGACAGGTGGCCCGCATGGGAGACGCCCTTCGCATGGACCAGCATCCAGGTTGATTCCCAACAAAAAAGAAAGGGACAATTCTTTTGACGCAGCGTATCTTCAGGCAGATTCTCCATCGTTGAACAACATCGACCACCGGACAGCCAAGGAGAAACTTCATGCTACTTGCCATGGACATTGGCAACACCAACTCAGTTCTGGGTCTGTTCAAAGCAAATCAACTGGTGGACGAGTGGCGGATCAGAACAGATGTGAACACCACTGTGGACGAATTGGGAATCTCCGTGCGCAGCCTTTTCCACGCCCACAATTTTCCCGTGGGAGATGTGGAGCACGTGATCATCTCCTGCGTCGTGCCGCCGGTGCTCAACACAGTCGAAAGGTTTTGCAGAAAATACCTGGGAATTGCGCCTTTGGTCGTTGGACCCGGAATCAGAACAGGCATGCCCATCTTTTACGACAACCCCAAGGAAGTGGGCGCCGACCGGATCGTGAATGCCGTCGCCGCCTACGAACTGTATCATCAGGCCTCCATCGTGGTCGATTTCGGCACAGCGACCACTTTCGACTACATTTCCGACCGGGGGGAATACATGGGGGGAGTGATCAGTCCCGGAATCATGATTTCCTGTGAGGCCCTTTTTTTTAAAACCTCCAAGCTCCCTCGGGTGGAAATCTTTGCCCGGCCCAAATCCATCCTGGCCAAAAACACCACGTCCTCCATGAACGCGGGAATCGTTTTTGGTTATGCGGGCCTGGTGGAGGGGATCATCAACAGGATGAAGCGGGAAGTGGGGCCAAACCTCAAAGTGGTCGCCACGGGAGGCCTTGCGGACCTCATCTCCAGTGAATGTCCGGCCATAGACGAAGTGGACGATCACCTCACCCTGAAGGGACTGCGCATCATTTTTGAACGAAACAAAAAAAATCCATGAAGTTCAAAACTCTGGGTCCGGGAGATCGCATCGCTCTTGTGGCCCCGGCCAGTCCTTTCAGCGGAGAGAACTTTCAACTTGCCTGTGCACTGCTGAAACAAAAAGGCTATGAACTGCACCTCGGAAGGCACCTTTTCCGCAAGCAGGGTTACCTTGCGGGCACCGAGTCGGAACGGGCGGAAGATCTGCTTCAGGCCCTTCTCGACCCCGGCGTTGGGGCTGTGGTGTGCGTGAGAGGGGGTTACGGCAGCGGGACGCTCATTCCATGGATTCCCCTTGCAAGCCTTTCCGACAAGGCAAAGCCCTTCGTAGGGTACAGCGACATCACTTTTCTGCACCAGGCCCTGCAAAGTCAGGGGGAATGGGTGACTTTCCATGGTCCAAACCTCATGGATCTCGGGCAACACCCTGAGGGAGTTGAGCATCTGTCCCAATTCCTTCAGGGTTTGAGCCCTTTTGAATGGACGGTGCGTCCTGAACAGGTCCTCCGCCACGGCACCGCCAGGGGGGTGTTGAGAGGAGGCAACCTCACCTGCTTGAGCCATCTCCTGGGCACAGCCTACATGCCCGACCTCACCCATGCCATACTTTTTGTGGAAGATCGCGGAGAGGCACTGTACAGGCTGGACCGTGTCATGACGCACCTCAAGCTGACGGGTCACCTCGACGGTCTGAAAGGCATGGTCCTGGGCCAGTTTAAAGACTGTGACGCCCCATTCAGGATATGGGAGATGATATTGCAGCGCACTCATGCGGCCGGCATGCCCATCTTTGCCGACATGCCCTTCGGGCACTCGTGGCCCAATGACATCCTTCCCCTGGGCGCCACATTCCTCATGGACTCCACCAGTGGAACCTTCAGGGGGATTTCGAGACTTTTCGAAAGATAACCCCGGGAACAGCATTCCAGGAATTGTTCGATCACTCCTGGAACGGCCCCTGGTTCACGTTGGCTCATCATCCACATCCTTCCAGGAAGCACAAATTGGCGGACTTGCACGATTCCATGGAAAAAGCTTTTCATGAAGCTCAAAGGGGGAAAGTCTTTTCGGGGGCCAGCCTTCTTGTGGCCAACCCGGAAAGGGTTGTTTATGAAAGGGCTTTCGGAACCATTTCAGTGGGCGGGCCTCCCCTTTTCCTTCATTCCCCTTTTGACCTGGCATCACTCACCAAGCCTCTCGCCACAACCTTGGTGTGCATGCACGCAGTGTCGGAAAAACTCCTTGACGTCCATGCGCCCATAAGTCATTTCATTTCATCGGATTTGGTCCCCGAAGAGAAGGGAAGCATTTCCCTTTTGCACCTTCTGAACCATTGTTCGGGGCTGCCTCCCTATGTTCCTTTCTACCGGAAACTCATTGAATTGCCCTTTCAGGAGAGGAAAAAATCCCTGCTCCTTTCAATCCTTCAAATGCCTCTCAACTACCCTCCCGGCAAAGACACGCAATACAGCGACCTGGATTTCATGCTGCTGGGCCTGATTTTGGAGAAGACTCTCGGGGATTCAATGGACAGACTTTTTCGCAGGGTGGCGCAGACCCTGCTCATGGAAAACGGGAAAGATGGCCTTCGTTCCCGCAACGAAGGATCTCCCCATGACTCCGTGAGCACCCCCTGTTCAGCTGAAATGCATTATGTTCCTCTGAAGACCGGCTGCGATCCTTCCCGGGAAACGAAACACTTCCCCACTCACCAAAGAAGGTCTTACGTGGCCACAGAGCGCTGCCCATGGAGGAAAAGAATCCTTCAGGGGGAGGTGCATGATGAAAACGCCTACGCCCTGGAAGGCGTCGCTCCCCATGCGGGGCTTTTTGGAACTGCGGCCGCTGTCCACCGCATTCTGTCCGTCCTGTGGAAAATTTATGAAGGGAAGCTGCAATCCGCCCCAATGAATCAGGAAACACTTCGATTTTTTTGGACTCAAACCAGACTCGTTCCCCGGAGCACCTGGGCCCTTGGATTCGATTCGCCGTCCCCGTCGGGTTCCAGTGCCGGCAGGTATTTTTCGGAGAAAAGCATCGGTCATCTTGGATTCACCGGAACATCTTTCTGGCTGGACCCGGTGAAAGGACTGCTGATCATTTTGCTCACAAATCGCGTGCACATCAGCCGCAACAACGACAGAATAAAATTGTTCCGACCCCACATTCACGACCTGATCATGGAAAAGATGACATGAAGAAAGAACCGGTTAGAACCGTTTACCTCCTGGGCATCGGAGGCATAGCCATGGGGACCCTGGCCACCATGCTGCACGAAAAAGGATATGGCGTTTCAGGCTCTGACAAGAACATTTACCCGCCCATGAGTGACCACCTGCGATCTTTGGGCATCACCCTTCACCAGGGCTATGCGGCGGAAAACATCTCCTCAACTCCCGCAGACTGCTATGTTATCGGAAATGTGATCCGCCGCGAGAACCCCGAGGCACAGATGGTGCTGCAGTCCGGCAAAGAGTTTCTTTCAATGCCTCAGGCTCTTGAAAAATTCTTTCTTTGCCGGCACCAGAGCATTGTGATCGCAGGCACACACGGCAAGAGCACCACCAGTTCCCTCCTTGCATGGACACTGGATCAGGGAGGGCTTGATCCAAGCGCTTTCATCGGGGCTTTTCTCAAAAACTGGAAAAAAAGTTATCGGTTGGGAAAAGGAAGACACATGATCCTCGAGGGAGACGAATACGACACGGCCTTTTTCGACAAAGGCCCCAAATTCATGCACTACCGGCCTCACATCGGTGTCGTGACCAGCATCGAATTCGATCATGCGGACATCTTCCCCGATTTTCAGGCGGTTTTCGACGCCTTTCGGGCTTTTGCCCGACTCATTGACCCTGAGGGCTTTCTCATTGCCAACGCCGACGATCCCCACTGTCTCTCCCTGAGAGAGCACTGCAGGGGAAAGTTCTGCACCTACGGCTGGAATGAGGGGGCTGACTGGAAAATCCTGGATGTGGCCTTCAAAAATGGTCAGACTTCATTCCATTACCGAAGTCCCCGCAGCACTTCAAAAAAATCCATGATCACACGCCTTCCGGGAAGACACAATGTTTCAAACACCATGGCGGCCCTTGTGGCAGCCCATCTGGCGGGACTCAATGATGCATCCATTGGGGAAGGCCTATTGACTTTTCAAGGAGTTCGCCGAAGGTACGATGTTCTTGGTGAACCCAAGGGAATTCTCATCGTGGACGACTTCGCCCACCACCCCACTGCCGTTCGGGAGACCCTTGCATCGGTCAGGGAGTTTCACCCGGGCCGCCGCCTGCTGGCTGTGTTCGAGCCACGGACGAACTCCAGCCGCAGAGCCATTTTTCAGAAAGACTACGCCAGGGTGTTTGACCCTGCAGACAGGATCTATCTGAAGGAACCGCCGGACCTGGACTCCATCCCTGCAGAGCAAAGACTTCAAACGGAAAAACTGGTGAAAGACATTGAGGCGGGGGGCAAGGGGGTCCTCTCCTTCAAGGAGAGCGACAGGCTCATGAGTGCCCTCGTGAGGGATGCGCGCGGAGGAGATGTGGTCGTCTTCATGAGCAACGGAAGCTTCGACGGCTTGCCGCATGGTTTTTTGAGGGCCCTGCAGCAACCCCGCCAGGCACAAAGGATTTCGTCACGGTGAAAAAAGTGCTGCTCCACATTTGCTGCGGTCCCTGCACCCTTTATCCACTGGATCAGCTGCGACAAAAGGGATGGTCCGTTCATGGTTTTTTTTACAACCCCTACATACAGCCTTATCAGGAATTCAAGAAACGCCTTGAAACCTTGCAGTCCGTGGCAGGAACGCGAGAACTGCCTCTCATTTTGAGAGAGGACTACGACCTCACGGATTACCTCAGAAAAATGGCTTTTCGAGAGGAGAACCGCTGCATTGTCTGCTATTCGAAGCGCCTCGAAGCCACCGCCCGCCTGGCCCAAAAAAGCGGTTTTGACGCATTCACGACAACTCTTCTGTTCAGCAAGAGACAGCAGCACAACCTCATCAGGGAACTGGCCGCTTGCACCGCAAACCGTTTGGGGGTGGGCTTTGTGTATGAAGACTTTCGGGAAGGCTGGAAGCTGGGACAGGAGGCAGCCAGGGAACTGAAGCTGTATCGGCAGCAATATTGCGGATGCATTCTGAGCGAAAAGGACAGATATGCCCCTTCCCAAAAGGCCCGGTGAAAACCTCCACGCAAGCTGTTCCACACGATTCCATGTCAAAAAGGGGTGATCACCTACATGGTGAACACCCCTCTCATCATGCAGTCTTTTCCCTTGCCTCAGGAAGCTCCGTTTCGGAAGGTTTCCTGCGCGGTGGGCCACAACGGTCCGGCGCAACCGTCCATTCCGGGTTCTCAGGGCTCTTTTCCCTGACCCCTCAACAGGCGCCTGTCCTCACGGACACCATGAACACCTCATGGCGCTTCATTTTCATCCAGCATGAGGATTGCTCCGGCGGGACATTCCTCCGCACAAACACCGCAACCTTTGCAGTAATCATAGTCTATCTTGACGGGAATGGTTTTGCTCACCACTCCCTCAGGGCAGTAAAGCCAACAGATGAAGCAGGAGGGCCGCTGATTTTTTGCAGGCGTGCACCTGCTGTCATCAATTTGAGGGCGCTGAGTGCGCCAGCTGCCCGTTTTTCCAGCCTCACCGACACAGAATTTTGAATGGGCATAGGTGAATTTATCTTTTGCCTGGTCACTCATGGGACTTCCTTCATGATTGATCGTTGGATGATGGCAGGTGTGATTGGCCGGTTCCCTTCAGGCACATTGCAGGGTACACTCTCTCATGGACGCCGTGCCCTCGTAGGCCAGCCGTGCCCCTGTGACATTTTTCTCCCCCGCCTCCCCCGAAAAATGGTTCCGCAAAGCTTTTTCTATGCTCTCCAGGGAGATGAGGCCGGTGGCCTTGGCAATCCCTCCCAATACCGTCGTGTTGAAAAGGACGGAGCCAGCAACGATCAATCCTGCCTCTCTGGCCCAGGCGGCAGCGTTGGTGGTGGCGATGTTGACGGGAGATTTCAGTGCAAATTCCTCAGGAAGTTTCGCCGAATTGATGATCACGATTCCATCGGGCCTGACCCCCGCTGTCACATCGACCACCTGCAGAAGGGTGTCATCCAGCACGGCCACCACATCAGGATTCTCCACCAATGAAAACGTTCGAATGGGCTGCCAGCCGAATCTCGTGGTGGCAATGATGGGGGCCCCTCTTCTCTCAGCCCCGAAAAAGGGCGCTGCGGTAACGCCCTTGTACCCATCGTAATAGGCAGCCTCAGCCAGGATCATGGCAGCAGTGACCGCTCCCTGCCCTCCCCGTCCATGCCATCTCACTTCAATACATTTTCTTTCCATGATGCCACGACCTCAAATGAAATTCGATGAAAGAAAATCTCACTCATCACAGGGCATATCTCAATCCTGAAACAAGGTTCGTCGACCAAGGTCCGTGCAATGCGACTGACACCCGCGAAGGCGGATCCAGCCGTGCTAGCTCTATAGCGCTTTGATGCGTTGCCGTCAACAACCCAGCGCTTTATTCTTGAAGTTCTTGTCATTATTGTTTTAATGCACCACTTGAACGAACATTTGAAAAATGAGGGAGAGAAACAGCTTTATGGAATTCCAACGCCATCCATGGGACCGACTGGAGCTTGCAAATGGCCTGACCGTCTTTTTTTTCGATGAGTCGAAACCCATAGCCGAAGGACGCTTTCAGGTCCGGCTGCTCGCAACGGTTCCCATTCCGTTGAATCCCTTTTCACGGGAAAAAGGGGGAGACCCGGAAGGACTTCACAAGGTCTTTTGCCAGGAAATGGCAGGAACGATCACCTTTAGGGCTGAAAAGACAAGAAACTTCATCTCGGAGCAGGACATGCCCCGTATTCTTGAAGAGATGAAAAAGGACTTCCTGGCAACCAATGAGGCCTACCTCGGTCATGACGCTTTTGCCGGGAAATTCATGGGGAAAAAATTCGAGGAATGGAAAAAGGGCCGGCAACTGAAAATGCTGCAGGAACAGATGTTTGAGGCTGGAAAATAGACGGGGAATGGGGCCGCGGCGCAAGCTGAAACCCGGTCCAGCGGTTTACCGTTTCAAGGGGTTTGCATGCACCTGATTCCGTGAAAACGCCCCTTTGACCCCTCTGGATCAGGAACAAGTGGAATCTCTCCCCCGGCTCCAGGTCTTTTCAGTTCACATCAAGGGCGTACAGAAACAGTGGTGCCCACGGACACGATGTTGAACAGCTCTTCCATGTCGCTGTCATACAAAGCGATGCATCCTTCCGTCCAGTCTTTGTGGGCTCCACCGGAATGGATAAAGATCTCCCCCCCCAAGAGGGTGTTCCAGGGAGGTTTGCCTCTGGTTTCCGTGGCCAAAAGAATATTTCGAAACTCCACAGGAGAGATGAACCCGGCAAAAAAAGCTCTTTCAGCATGTTTTTGGTTGGGATAGCTGATTCCCACCGACTTTCCAAACCGGCTGTGGGGATTTTTCACAACAATCCAGAAGTCCCCTTCGGGGGTACGCCCGTCCCCTTCCCGCTGCTTGTCTCCGGCAGGATTGAATCCGAGTCCAATGGGATAGTCCCTCACCAGCACGTTGGACTGAACCACATACAAACGGCGCTTTTCCTTGTAGACGTAGATCTCCGGGCTTCGTATCCGGTCCACAGGAGTCAGATAATCCACCCTGATGGGATGAAGGGTGTCGCTCAATTCCACCTGCTCCGCCTGAGCAACCAAAGGCTTGGGCAAGCCTTCCTCCTCGGACTGGGCCGCTTCCATTTTCGTTGGGGTCTTTTGCATGGAGCAGCCGGTCAAAACACCAATCCCCAGAAGAACAGCCACAAAGAGACATGTTCTCATCATCAATTCTCTTTGCCTCATCCCACTTTTTCTCCTTTATCAAAGTTTTGACATCCCATTGGCGCTGACCATTCTAAAGCATATCTTGCCTCGTTCAAGGTAATTCTTTTCACATGAGAAGGATCCCTCACATTCATCAGCGCCGGGCAGTGGTGTGAGGATCTATTATTTTAGGACTGATGAAAATGAGCAGTTGAGTTTTATCGCTGCTGCTGCTTTCGGTTTTGAAAAGCCGTCCCAGCATGGGAACACGGTTGAAACCGGGAGTGCCGTCCATGCTTCTCTCAAGCCTGTCCCGGGTCACCCCTCCAATGACCACGATCTCTCCGTCTTCCACAAAAAGTTCCGTGTTGACCTCACGGGTTTCGATGGACGTTTGCTGGTTGAATATGGCCCCCGGTTCATCCTGTTTGGCATCGATTTTCATTCGAATCCTTCGGTCGGGAGTGATGTGGGGGGTCACCTTCAGTTCCACTAAAGCCTCTTCAAAAATGGTGGTGGGCACGCCTTCAGGAGTCTGCTGAAGATAGGGAATCTGAAGTCCCTGGCTGATCCTCGCCTCCACATTGCTCAGGGTCATCACGTTGGGAGCGGCAATGATCCGCACATCCCCCAGGGATTCCAGGGCGGAAATTCTGGCATCGAGCTTGATGAAATCATTGGCGATCATGCGCCCGATATTGAAATCAAAGGTGGATGCAGTGGCTCCCATGGGCACATTGACCTGAAACCTCGGACTGGGACTCGGTGACGTGTCCGTGGCCAGCCCCCACTGAATGCCGAGATCTCTGGTGGCCTTGGAATTCATGGTGACGATCCTCGCCTCGATCATGACCTGCGCCGTGGGCCGGTCAAGCCTGGAGATCAGCTGCCGGGCCTCGGCAATGCGGGCTGGTGTGTCCGCGTAGATGACCAGACTGGTCCTCTCGTCAATGGAAACCCGTCCCCGTTCGCCCCTGTTTTCGTCGAGTCTGCGGGCAATCACTCCCGGCTGAGCATAGTTGATCGTGAAATAAACGGTCGTCAGCTCTCCCACATCCTTGACCGCCTCCAGGAGTTCCTGCCTGGCCCGAATGGATTCGGCCCGCATGCGCCACTCCTCTCTCAGCTTGGCTTCCCTGGCGACGCGGATCACATTGCCTTCCCGTTCCTTTCCCAGATTGTTCATGGCAAGCACCATGTCCAGAACATGATCCCAGGGGACTTGCTCCACCTTGAGCGTCACCCTTCCCGTCACGTCAGGTTCAATGACCAGGTTGGTTCCCGTGATGTCAGAAATGAGCCGCAACACGTTTCTCACGTCCGCATCCAGCAAATCCAGGCTGATGGGTTTTCCCGAATAATTTTTCATCAAGGGATGCGACGGTTGAGGCGGCTCCCCTGCACCGGCCTGGGAAACCTCCCTGCCGAAAGACCGGGTTGGCTCCGGATCAAGGGGCCGGCTCACTCCTTCCAGCCTGGCGGGTCTTTTGACCGGCGAAAACCTGTTTTCCAATGGCAGATTTGCGGGGCCCGAAGTTGACGCCATGAAATTTCGCTTCTGATTCTCCCCCTCCGAGGGATTCGCCGAAGGGGCGGCGGCCCTTTCTTCCTTTACAGCGGCTGGTAACGGCTTCTCAACGGAAGCCATGACCTGTTTCTCCGGTTTCTCCGGGTGAAAGGGCTGGTCCGGCTCCGCCATGTTCATTGCTCCCTGACTCGCACAGCCCCAGACGAACATGAGACAAACCAGACACACGCCCAACCATGACCCGTAATTTTTCATCCCTTGCATAAAGCCCCCGTCTTCCAACCCACCCTTGTCGCCATCAGAGCACTGCATGCCCGTCGGACCTTCACCCCGTCAAACTTTTCTAACCCCCCGCTCACCTGGATCTCCTTTTGGCGGAGGTGCGTTGCGGTTCCACCGGGTTGTCCAGGAACCTGTATGTTTCAATGGTGCAGCCCACTTGAAGCAATGCCTCGTTTCTCTGACGTGAAAGATTCAGGTTTTGCACTCTCAGAATTCGGTCCAGTTTGCTCACCCGGTCCAAAAAAATTCCCAGTTCATGATAGGTTCCCACAAGATCCAGCTTGACCGGTATGGCGGCATAAAACCCTTCAACACGTTCCGACTGCGGCTGGAACAATATGTTCTCCAAACCCACTTCTGCTCCAAGCATGGAAACACTTTCCAAAAACCCCGGTATTTCTCTCTGATCGGGCAATAACGTGAGGAGCCGGCTGAATTCCTCCTCCGATTGGACAAGCTTTTTTTCCAGAACAGCCACCTGCTGGGCGGCACTTTTAAGCCTGGCCAGATCCCGCTCTTTCTGCGTGACCTGGCCTTTCAGGCGGTCGATGCTGCTGGACAGGTCTTTATATTGAAAGAAATAGAAACCCCCTACCAGGACCACGAAGGTGGCCACAAAAAGGAGGATCTTTTGCTGCGCCGTGAGAGACTCGACCTTCTCTTTGAGCGCGAGTGACTGAAACGGATTTTTGATCATGGCGTGTTCTTTTCCAGTTTGGCCTGCGCCTGCATTTGTGAAAACGAAAAGAAACGATAGCTGATGCGGAATTCTCTCAGGTTGGATTCGTTCACCCTGACCCTTCGCGAGTGGGTGAGGTGGACACTGCCTCGCTCCACCATGGGCGAAGACTCCAGGTTTCTCATGAACTCAACGATGCTCTCATTGTTCAGAGCCGTTCCATCCAGGGTCACCGTGTTCCCCGATTGATTGAGCCGTTCGAACCACATCTTGTCGGCGGGCAGTTCCACGCTCAAGGCGGCCAGGACCCTCACCATGGTGTCCCGATCTTTTTGAAGGCTCTGAATGATGGACGTCTTCTTCTCGATGACCTCTGCCTTTTGAGTGAGATCCCTGAGCATCCGGTCATATTTTGCGTATTTTTGGATTTCCCTGTCCAGCCGGGAAACCTGCCTCTCAAGGGAAGCTTTTTCATGGTTCATGGAATGCCAGAGATAACCGACGCCCAAGGTAGCAAGAACCATGCTCGAAACGTACAGGGCAATGAACTGGCGGGTCGTGTCCCTGGTTTTGCGGACCTTTTCAGGGATTAGATTTATCTGAATCATTTCTCTTTTGTCTTCCTTAACGCCAGTCCCAGTGGAATGGCCATTTGTGGACCGATATAGTTCAGGTAATCCCCATCAAAACCATTGGAATCCCACTGTATGTGTTCCAAAGGATTGAAGATGCTCACCTCCACATCCATGTGTTCCCGAAAAACCTGCTCCAGCCCCGGCAGTCGACAGGAACCTCCACTGAGATAAATTTTCTTGAGGCCGTTGTCGGGGTAATTGCTGTGATAGAAATCGATGGCCCTTTTGCACTCGCCCACCCAGCTCTGAATCACCGACACAAAAACCCTTTCCAGTTCTGCTGTGGAAATGCCCAGGGAAGCGTCTCCCAGCTTAAGACGCTCCGCTTCCTCCAAAGTGACCTTCAATTGCTCGCTGATCTGCTCCGTGATCTGCTCCCCGCCAATGGCCAGGCCTCGGGTGAAAACGGGAACTCCCTGAACGGCAATGCACATGAGGGCCTTGTGAGAACCGATGTCTATGAGCGCCAGGCAATCCTCCCTGAAGCCCTGTGTCATCTCGAGAGCGTTATTGAGGGCAAAGTAGTCCACATCCAGCACGTGAACATTCAGGCCGCATGCTTCCACGGCACTCACATAGTCCCTGATGGATTCTTTTTTCGCCGCCACGAGAAGAACGTCCATGTTGCCGCTCCGTTCCTTGGATATCCCAAGGATCTCGTAGTCCACATCCACCTCTTCAAGGCTGTAGGGAATGTACTGACGAAGCTCTGTCTGCATGCGCGCATTGAGTTCCTCCTCGGTCATCACGGGAATCTCCAGCTTTTTGATCATCACCTCGTAACCCGACACCGCAGAGGCCACTTTTTTTTCTTTCACTTTCAAGTTTTTTGTCAACACCTTGACGCATTGCACCAAGGCTTCGGAATTCAAGACTCTGCCTTCCTTCACCGTGCCCGAAGGCAAAGGCACGACCCCGAGGTTCAACAGCTTGAATTCGGCACCCTTTTCCGCAAGCTGAACGATCTTTACATAGCTGGAGCCGATGTCCAATCCAACGAGTTGCTGTTTTCTATTAAACATGAGAAGGGTTCCATTCCTGGCAGAGAACGCATGTTTTGGTTGACATTCTTCCTGTTTTCATCTTTACCATCAGCGGGCACCACCCATCTCCACAGTCATTACTATTTCGTAATTCATGATTGCAAAATTTCACAGGGAGGATGACACGTTGCACCACCCCACGGAGAAAGATAAAGGCCGAGGCCGGTCCAAAAGCGTGCTCCGAGAGTATGCGGAGGCCATCGTCATCGCCGTCATTTTGGCTGTCTTCATAAGAACTTTCGTGGTCCAGGCCTTCAAGATTCCCTCCGGCTCCATGAAAAGGACACTTCTTGTGGGCGACCACATTCTGGTGAACAAGTTCACCTATGGTGTCCAGATCCCCATGACGGACAGGCAGATTTTCCATTTCAGCGACCCTCAGCGCGGGGACATTGTGGTGTTCAGATACCCTGTGGATCCAGGGAAAGACTTCATCAAACGCGTCATAGGACTACCTGGAGACAGTGTGCGCATCGAGGACAAGCAGGTCTTTGTCAACAACGAGCTTTTGGTGGAGCCCTATGTCCAACACACGGATGATCGAATTCTCCCTGCAAGTGTCAGTCCAAGAGACAACATGGACACCCTCGTCGTTCCGGAAAACAGTCTTTTCGTGATGGGAGACAACCGGGATGAAAGTTATGACAGCCGCTTCTGGGACTATGTGGAACTGAACGAGATCAAGGGGAGAGCGTTCATCATCTACTGGTCATGGAACAGGGGTGGCAGTTTCACCCTGGATTCAGAGGAGAGTGTTGTGAGGTTTGACAGGCTGGGCAAAATACTTCGTTGACGCTCCAAGCAAAAGGGTCATCTTCTGAAGCATTCTTCATGTTCCTCCAACCTAAGATTGAGCGTGTCAGAAAAACTTTCGAGCCACCAACGCTGATCCTCATGGTCCGTAGAGAAGGCACCGCTCCCTTGCGTCCATGAACCGGTTCAGCTCATCGCTCCAAAGGGCCTCAAGCTCCTCCGGTTGCAGCCCCTCCTCCAGCATCCTTCTGATGTCCGCGTTCCCGATCAAGATGTCGATGGGCTGCTTTTCCCATTCATACTCATAGGGAGGAGGCAGCCACCGGAAATCGTTCCCGTGTGTCTGAAGCAGCGAACCAAGGAGGGCAAGTCCTGTCCTGTAGGGAGAAAACTTCCTCATTTCCGTAACATGCACCTGAAAGCCGTGACACAGCTCCCCCCGCCACTTGTCAAAAGCCGGTTCAAAACTGACGGGGCGAAAAGCGACCCCCTGAAGGGAATGCTTTTCAAGTTGCCGGAGCAGCTTTTCCTGTTGGATGAAAGGAGCTCCAAACAAATGAAAAGGAAGGGTGGTCCCCCGGCCTTCACTGACATTTGTGCCTTCCAGCAGAACCATTCCCGCATACACAAGGGCGGTCTCCCATGAAGGCATGTTGGGCGAAGGGAAAAACCAGGGCAGAGGAGTTTGAAAATAGAAATCGCTCCTTTTCCATCCCTTCATGGGAAAAACTTCAAGATCACAGTCCATGGCCTTGGAATCGGCGATGAAGGCCGCCATCTCTCCCATGGTCATTCCATGGCGCATGGGCAAGGGATAAAGTCCCACAAAAGAACGGCATTCCCCGTGAACGGTGTTCCCTTCCACCGTCTCTCCGTCGATGGGATTGGGCCTGTCGAGCACAACAAACTTGACCCCCTGTTTCGCCGCGGCCTCCAGGCAGAGCCCCATGGTGGCTCCATAGGTGTAGACCCTTGTCCCCACGTCCTGCAGATCCACCACCAGCACATCCACAAGCCGCAGCATCTCTTCCGTGGGTTGCCGCTCCCTTCCGTAGAGGCTCATGACCGGCACATTCAGCCCCTCATGCCATCCGTGGTCAGATTCAATCATGTTGGCCTGCTTTTCCCCGAGGAACCCATGCTGCGGCGAAAAAATACAGGAAATGTTTCCACCGGACCGGGCAATCATGGTCCACGCTGCTTCAAAGCCGCTCGTCCAGGAAGCCTGATTGACGACAAGTCCCAGCCGGGCGCTTGTGAACCAGGAAGGCGGTTTATCAATCAACGTTTCCAGCCCAAGCCTGAAATCGTGGGACATGGCAGAAATCCTCAAGAGGTGAAAGATAAAAATGATCATGGGGGAAAAGCCCAACAAAAGGCGGATCCTCCCCGCGCCCATGACCCGTCAACAGGACATTTCTACTACAGGGATGTGAGGAAATATAAGATTAATAGCAGACTCTTTTACGCCTCCAAAGGGAAAAACCCGCATTTTCTCTCCCCCTCTTTTCCATCGCCCGCCGTCGATGTTTCCGCAGGCATACACGCAGAAGACAACCCTTCTCGATCGTGGAGGCGAATGTGAACTTGCGGTGCAGCCACGCTTCCTCTGTATGGATCAGGGGCGGAGGGGGAATCATCCCCGTGCTCCCGGCGGTGAAACATTGAAACGCAGGGTCTGGAAAGACCCATGAATTTTTGTATAATGAATTTTCAGGCATGAGTTTCGTGCTCCACCTTCACATCCCTGTTTGCAAACCAATGACGAGCACAGCCATGGATCAGCGCCCCCTGCCACTCTCCCAAATCCGCTCCTTGGTGGGCCCACAAAATGTGCTCACCTCCCAGGAAGATTGCGCCTGCTACGGCTATGACGCGAGCAAGCTCGCGGCTTCCCCTCAGTGTGTTGTGTTCCCTGAGACGGTGCAGGCAGTGTCGGAACTTGTGAAACTGGCCAATCGCCACCTTATTCCCCTTTTCCCGAGGGGAGCGGGAAGCGGTATTGTCGGTGCCGCCATTCCCAAAGGGGGAGGCATCGTGATGGCCATGAACCATTTCAACCGAATCCTGGAGATCGATGAAGATGACATGATTGCCGTGGTCGAACCCGGTGTCATCACGGGAGACCTTCAAAAACGGGTTTCGGAGCATGGTCTCTTTTATCCTCCCGATCCAGCGAGTCTTCAATTTTCGACCCTGGGCGGCAACGTGGCCATGTGCTCCGGGGGCCCCAGGGCGGTCAAGTACGGGGTCACCCGGGACTATATTCTGGGAATGGAACTGGTCCTGCCCACGGGTTCCATTCTGCAGACGGGCAAAAAGACCTACAAAGGGGTTGTGGGATACGACCTCACCCGGCTCATGGTGGGATCGGAAGGGACGCTGGGAGTGTTCACCAAGGTCATCCTTCGCCTTCTGCCAGCCCCAGAAGCCGTTCGCACCATGATGGCCCTTTTTCCGCGCATCGAAAATGCGGCTCTGGCCGTTTCGCACATCTTGAAATCGCGCATCATTCCATCCACCCTGGAACTGATGGATCAATCCACGCTTGAGGTGGTGGAAAATCATCTCCACATGGGCCTTCCACAGGACTGCGAAGCGATGCTCATCATCGAAGTGGATGGGCGTGAAGATCTTTTGGCCCATGACATGGCTCAGGTCGAAACCATCTGCAAAGAAAAGGGAGCCAGCGAGGTGGACGTGGCGGCGTCCCCCACAGACCGTGAAAGAATATGGCGTGCCAGGAGGGCCATATCCCCTGCTCTCGGCCGAATCAGGCCGGGCAAAATCAACGAGGACGTCACTGTCCCCCGCGCTCAAATACCCGCTCTGATTCACCACATCAGAAGATTGGCGGACAAGTACAGACTCACCATCGTGAGCTTCGGTCACGCGGGAGACGGAAACATTCACACCAACATCATGCTCGACCGGAAAAACCATGACGAACTCAAAAGGGCGGAAAAGGCGGTTGAAGAACTCTTCCGGACCGTTTTGGATCTTGGGGGCACCCTTTCGGGCGAACATGGCGTCGGCATCACCAAGTCCCCTTTTTTCATGTGGGAGGTGGGAAGTGTGGGGTATGAAACCATGCTGAAAATCAAACAGGCCCTTGATCCCAACAACATCATGAACCCAGGAAAAATGTTCCTGCCCGACAGAGCCTTTTTCCAGCCATAGTCCTGAAAGGATTGCGCCAGGTGAACTTTCTCAGAATTCTCCACCCAGGGGAGACGACATGACACAAACCCAACAGCCTGAATTGAAGGACGTGGTCTGGAGACTGGATGACCTTTATGGGGGCCCTGAGGCACCCTCTCTATCCGCTGACCGTGACTGGTGCCTTCGCACGGCCGCGGAATTTTCAAAAAAGTATGCCGGCCGCCTGGACTCGCTCGACGCTCAAGAGTTTTTGCTGGCATTGCAGCAATACGAGGAACTGCAGGAACGGCTGGTGCGCCTGGTCTCTTACGCCTACCTCAATTTTTCCACTCAGACTCACGACCCGGAGGCAAGCGCACTCCTTCAATCCTCGAGAGAATTTCACAGCAGCGTGCACCGAGACACTCTTTTCTTTGAGCTGGAC
Organism: Syntrophobacteraceae bacterium; assembly: GCA_003566995.1. GTDB lineage: Bacteria > Desulfobacterota > Syntrophobacteria > Syntrophobacterales > Syntrophobacteraceae > SLCH01. Next base: position 26,831 of record PXBG01000052.1, on the reverse strand, counting down.
TGGATCCAGCTGCCGGACTCTCAGGCGGAAAAACTTCTCTCAGCACCGCAACTTTCTCATTACCGCCATCACCTGCAATCTCTCAGAAGATACAAAGATCATATTCTCAGTGAAACCGAGGAAAAGCTGCTCACAGAACGTGAACCCGCGGGCAGAAGCGCCTGGACCACCCTTTTCGACAAAATGCTCAGCGGGCTTCAGTTCGGACCCGGGAAGCGGACCCAGTCGGAGGTGCTCAAGGACCTCTATCACCAAGACCGGGAAGTCCGAACAGCCGCCGCAGAGGAACTCACGGAGGGCCTTCAGGGAAATCTGCATGTGCTCGCCCATATCACCAACACGCTTCTCCTGGAAAAGGCCATTGACGACCGTCAAAGGAATTATCCCCACTGGCTGAAAGCCCGAAACCTTGCCAATGAAGCAGACGACCAAATGGTCGAAGTCCTGGTGAACACGGTGGTTTCCAGGTATGACATCGTCCAGCGCTACTACGCATTGAAAAAGAAGGTGCTGGGCCTGGAAAAACTCTTTGACTACGATCGCTACGCGCCTCTGCCCGGCCTCTCCCAAAAGACATTCACCTGGAATGAAGCCCGGGAGACGGTTTTGTCCGCCCTGAAGGATTTCTCATTGCCAATGGCTGAAACCGCAAATGAGTTCTTTGAAAAAGGCTGGATCCACGCACCCATCGCATGGGGAAAGAGAAGCGGAGCTTTCTCCCATCCCACTGTTCCCTCGGTGCACCCGTACATTCTTCTCAACTACAGCGGGTCACCCCGGGATGTGATGACCCTCGCCCACGAACTGGGCCATGGAATTCATCAGTTTCTCGCACGCGAACAGGGGCTTTTCAATGCCGAAACGCCTTTGACCACAGCGGAAACGGCATCTGTTTTTGGGGAAATGCTTGTCTTTCAGCACCTTCTCAAAAAAACCCCCTCTGCCCGGGAAAAGCTGGCATTTGTCTGCGCCAAGCTGGAAGACATTTTTGCAACCGTTTTTCGGCAAGTGGCCATGAATCGCTTTGAAGAGGGAATCCACCGGTCCCGAAGAACCCAGGGAGAACTCTCCAGCGATCAAATTTCGAAAATCTGGATGGAAACCCAAAAGGCCATGTTCGGTGAGTCTGTCCAACTTCTGGACCATTACAAAATTTGGTGGTCCTACATACCCCACTTCGTTCACGCCCCGGGATACGTCTACGCCTACGCTTTCGGAGAACTCCTCGTGCTCTCCCTATACGACCGGTACCAGAAGGAGGGGGAATCGTTCACGGACAAGTACCTCGCTCTCCTCGCCGCGGGAGGGAAGGAAAATCCTCAGGAACTGCTCTCTCCCTTCGGAATCGACCTGACACGGGAACAGTTCTGGCACGGGGGTTTGAGTTTTGTGGAAGGGCTGCTCGAGGAAGGGGAGAATCTCTTCGCTGCAGTTCCAGGGAACCCCGGTGAGGCCATGCGAGGGGATCAAAACCATTCCGTGGAATGATCGGACCGGATTTTGATGATCATTTCCGGGGTCTGATTTGAAATCATACTCATATAGATGAAGAGGACCTGCTCATGAGATCCACATCCCCTTTCCGCCGCACCAAGATTGTCTGCACCATCGGGCCCAGGACCAGCAGCCCGGAAGAGATCCAGAAGCTCATTCGCAGCGGAATGAACGTGGCCAGGCTGAATTTTTCACACGGCGACAGAGAGAGCCACCGAAGGACCATTCACATGCTTCGGGAGGTGTCAAAGTCCATCGGACAGGAAATCGGAATCCTCCAGGACTTGGGGGGACCCAAAATTCGTCTGGGCTTTCTCAAAAAACCCGAAATGCTGCTGGAGCGGGGAACGCAAGTGGCCCTGAGTCCCGAAGGGCGCCATGGGCCCGATGACGTTCCCGTCAACTATCCCAACCTGCTGGAAGACATCCGCGTGGGGGATCTCATTCTGCTGGCAGATGGAACGGTGCAGGTGACAGTGAGGGAGATACAGGAGAATCGGGCCCTTTGCGATGTCATAGCCAGCGGCGTCATACGCTCCCAGAAAGGAGTGAACCTTCCTTCCAGCCATTTGCGTATCAACGCATTCACGGAAAAAGACCGCAAGGACCTGGTCATCGGGCTGGAAGAGGAGGTGGACTTCGTGGCCCTGTCCTTTGTTCGCACTGAAAACGATCTGAAGCTGATCCGAGACGTGCTGGACCGGCAGGAAAAACCACCTCACCTCATCGCCAAAATAGAAAAGCCTCAGGCGGTGGAAAGCTTTGAAAAAATACTGGAGAAAGTCGATGGGGTCATGGTGGCCAGGGGAGATCTGGGAGTGGAGATGCCTCTGGAGGAAGTGCCGATCATTCAAAAGAAGATCATTCGCCTGGCCCGCCAGGCCGGCAAACCCGTCATCACCGCCACGCAAATGCTCACATCCATGCTGGACAGCCCCCGTCCCACCCGTGCCGAGGCCACGGACGTGGCCAATGCCGTTCTCGACGGCACAGACGCCCTGATGCTCTCCGACGAAACAACGGTGGGTTCCTACCCCATGGAATCCGTGTCCGTACTGGACCGCATTGCGAGAACCACGGAACGCTACCTGGGAGACAAATCCTTCATGGACGAATCCACCACGGCCACGCTTCCCGGAACGGCAGCGGCCATCAGCCGGGCAGCGTGCTGGCTTGCCATCGATCTGGAGGCAGCAGCCATCGTGGCCAGCACATCCTCGGGAGGCACAGCCAGGCTGGTTTCCCGCTTTCGCCCGCCATGCCCTGTCATAGGGCTCACAGACTGCCTGAAAACACTGCGCCAGCTGAACCTCTCCTGGGGAGTGATTCCAAACCTGGTGCAATCCTTTTCGGACACAGACCAAATGTTTGAAGTGGCCCGAACCTGGGCCCTGAAAGCGGGGGTCGCCATGCCGTGGGACCGGCTCATCATCACAGCGGGCGTTCCTGTGGGGGTCTCGGGAACCACCAACCTGCTCAAAGTGGTGGAACTGGATCAGGAAACATGAAAAGGAGGATCATGCTGGAGACGGGACAGGCCGCGCGAGCCCGGAAGTCACTGTCCGGAGCTCGCTCCCGTCTGCCGGCACACAGGGAATAAGCCCTTGAAAGTCAGGATTGGGATGCCTTCCTGAGCACCTGAAGGTTGCTGGCAATTCTTTTTGCGTCAGCCTTCAGATTCATTTTATTGGGTCGCTTCTTATTGGCCCGTCTGTTGCGTGTTCTGGTTGTTTGGGAAGCCATGGCCCTCATCTCCTTTTTCGTTGGATTGGCACTGAAATCATTTCAAGCAGGAACATATACCAACTCAATGAATTCTTGTCACGCAAAAGTTTAGAAATCATGCCTCGCTTCTGTCTGAAGACGGGCACTGGGCGGGAGCAAACTGCCGCCTGTGAATGAAGTGGCTTTTGCGCCGTTCTATCTCTCTCAACCGCTTTTCCAGTTGAGGATACCGTCCCCGCACCGGACCCGCAAGCCATTGAAGCAACTGGTTCCAGGCCCGGGGGATGTATCTCAAAAACTGCTTTTTTCCTTTCCCGAGCCCCAAAAAGCCATAGGCCCCCAGCACCTGCAGGTTGCGGCAAAGCCTCACCGACTCATAGGATTTTCTGAAATCACGGTGTTTGCCATTCCAGAGCTTGCAGGCCAACTTCCAGTAGAGTTTCAGGATGTTTTTCTGGAGACGGCCGTCCAGTTGCACGTAAGGGTCCAAAAGCATGGAGGCCAGATCGTAGGTGGGGGGTCCGAAGCGCATGCCCTGAAAATCGATGAGTTTCAATTTTCCCTGAAACACCATCACGTTGCGGCTTTGAAAGTCTCTGTGAAAAACCAGGGAAGGGGGAAATGTCCCTGCTGCCTCGGCCAGTTTCTGAAAATCATGCTTCAGTTCAGCCTCATGCACTTCCTCGTGCAGGCAGTGGATGAGAAAGGCTTTTCTGAAATACTCCAATTCCCGTGTGTAGATGAAGGAAGGGCTGTAGCGGGGCGTGTCAAAACAAAAGTCCTCTCGAAAACCCTTGCGGGATTTTTGGTGCAGACAAACCAAGAGCCGAAGCACTTCCCCATAAATGAGGTCCAGATTGCGGCCCGGGCGACTGGCCAGTTTTTGCAGATGGCAGTCCCCCAGATCCTCCAGCAAAAAAAGACCCCGCTTCAAATCCGACCACAAAATTTCAGGTACGGGAATGCCCTGTCGACGCAGGTGAGTTCCAATGAGCTGATAGGAAAGGTCTTCGCCCGTCTTTCCCTCCTTCGGGGGAGAGGAGCACAGAAGGACCACGCGCAGTGAACCGGAGCGAAGACGAAAGAACCGGCGGTCGGAACCGTCCCCTGCAAGGGGTTCCATGGTGAGACTTCCCTCCAGGCCGTCCATTCTCATCCCCAAACCTTCGAGGGGCGACCGCAAATCCTGCAACACGGAGCCAAGGTCCATCACGGAGATGTCCTCACGATCACTTCACGCACGTGGTTTCCGGTAACACGGGCACCATCGGCCACGATGCAACCCTGAAGGTGGCAATCGTCATCCACCTGAACGTCGTTCCACAAGATGGTGTCTTTCATGGTGACCCTTCTCCCCACCGAGCAGCCTCTTCCCACGGTGACGCACCCCTTGAGCACGGCATCCCGGGCCAACCGGGATTGAGGGTGAACCACAATCCTCGCTCCCGTTTCGATGGGTTTGAGAAACTCCAGGTGTTTGGACGAGAGTTCCCTGCACAGAGCCCCATAGGTCTCAATGGTTCCCATCTCTCTCCACCACAGCCCTTTCTGATAGCAAGCGCGAGGAGGATCCCCCTTCAGGATCAGTTCATCGTAAAGGTTCAGAATATCAAAAGGTTGTCCCGAAGGTGCGCGGCGGAAACAGGAGGGGTTCACCACATGAATGCCAGAAAAGGCTTCAAGAGTGACATCGGCCCCCAGGCTGCTCCTTTCCTTCGCCTTTTGTCCAAACCCCATGACGGCTCCATGCAATGAAACGGCAACATTGTTGAAAGGCGGGCAGTCATGCATGAGAAAAGTCACGGAGCTTTCACCGCTTTCGTGAGTTTCGCGAAGTTTTTTCAAGTCCGCATCGCTGATCACATCTCCATTGATGACGGTCAGAGGCTCTTCCCCAAAAAAATCCAAAACATTCCGTATCCCTCCCCCCGTGCCCAGCAGCTGCTTTTCCACCCGCACTTCCACGGGTATGGGCCATGAAGACTCCTGGACGGCACGATGCAGCTGTTCACTCAAGTGGTATGCGTTGACCACAACGGCCTCATAACCGCTCGCGTGCAGGCGCCAGATCCAGAAATCGAGAATGGGCAAGCCATTGAGTGGAACCAGCACTTTGGGCCTCACTTCCGTGAGGGGGCGCAGTCTTGTGCCCAAACCGGCTGCAAGAATCATGGCTTTCAAAGGTCATGCTCCTTTCGCGAACCAGGAAACGCCTGACGAGAAAATGAAACCTGCCGGGAACCTGCGGTGGCCCATGGAAACATTTCAATGCCTCTAACCTGCCGGAAGTTTTCTCACCCAAAGGTCTCTTTGGGGAAAGGGGATTTCGATATTGTTTTCACCGAGAGCTTTGTAGATGGCCATGTAGAGTTCATGGCTCACCAACCCCCGGTGCACGGGAAGTTCGATCCAGCAGAGCAACTCGAAGTCCAGGCTGGAATCCCCGAATCCTCTCATGCGCACACGCGGTGACGGATCACGGCACACGGTCGCATGTTCTCGAGCCACCTTTTCCAGAACCTCCACCACCCGATCCGTATTGGACCCGTAAGCAACACCCACCTTGATGCGAATGCGGTATTTGACCCAACGCCCACCCGATTCATTGGTGATCTTTGTGTTGGCCATGAGGGAATTGGGAATGATGATTTCCACATCATAGCGGGTGAGCAGACGCGTGGACCGGATGCCCACCTTGGTGACCTCTCCCCGTTCTCCCGAATCCAACACCACATAGTCACCCAGTTTGTAGGGAGCGTCAGCGATGATAAAGAATCCGGCGAACAAATTGGCCAGTGTGTCCCTTGCGGCAAAACCCACGGCTATGCCGATCACTCCCGCAGAGGCGAGCCAGGCGGTGGCATCAATGTTCCAGACCTGCAGCAGGGCATAGGAACCGATGGCAACGATGAGGACGGTCAGCACGAGTTCAAAAAGGGGAAGGGTTCTTTCCTCCACAATGGCAAACCGATCGCGAATCCTTCCCAGGACCTCCAGCCCCATGTGACTGGCCTTCAGTGCTGCGCGCATCAGCTGCAGGATGAGAAGGCTCACCAGGGCCCGCGTGATGAGGGTGAGGATGAAGTCAGTGAGGGGCAGGACGTGCAGGGCCGTGACCAGACTGACATAGCCCAAAAGGAGGGCGGCCACTCCTGCACCCAGACGGATGAGCTTTTCCATGGAACCGTTGTTGGTTCGCGCGGTCATTTTGAGGCCCCAAAAAAGGATGAAAAGCCGGACCAGAAAAGCCAAACAGAAGCCGACGGCCACAATGGCGAGAGCCAAAAGGATTGGGTAGTCGGCCAGCAGGCTCCAGACGCCCTCCAGCCAGGAGGGCAGCCAGTCCGGAAGGGGAGGGTTAAAAGGGACTGAGTCGCTCATTTTATAATCTTTCTAATTTTCAGGGGCTTTTGCTGTGGCCGACGAGGTTCCTCGGGAATGCTTCGGCTTTCCCCGGCGATGCTTTTCATAAGGTGCCCCAGGCGGGCACCCCTCTTTGGGATCCATTCCACATGTCATCCCTGCTTTGTTGCCAAACTTTTTGATCTTACACCAAAAACCATCCCGGCATAAACAGGGAAAGGAAGCGCCCGGCAGTGTTTCCCACCCGAGAGAATTTTCTCAATCCCGGCAACCGTTTCCTCTCCCCCTCACAAAAGGGGAAGAAATAACCATTGGCAACGCACGAACTTTGGAGCACAATCACTCTCTTCAAAAACCTCGGCCCCATAAAACAGGAAACGTGCCATGTTCAGCAAAGGAGAAAAAAACAGTGCTCCTTCCTATGGAGTTTTGCTCTTAATCAGTTGCGCAGTGGGATACTTCGGTTACTTTTGCGCTTACATGCGAATACCCGTGGTGCCCCTTTTCGCAGGTCAGCTGGGTGCGGGCACCTTTCAGGTGGGCCTCATCAACGCGTCCTTCCTTTTCCTGGCAGGAATCCTGTCACTGCCCATCGGAATTCTTTCAGACCGCATAGGAAGAAAGCTCCTCATCCTTTGGGGGCTGTCCATGTCCATGGTCACCTCTTTCGCCCTGATATTTTGCAAAACCCCTGAACAGATGATCCTCGCCTATGTTTTTTTCGGCCTGGGGCAGGCTGCTCTCGCCCCCACCCTCATGTCCTATGCAACGGATATCTCTCCCGCGACTCACATGGGACGAACCTATGGCTTTTACACCCTCGCCATTTATGCGGGCATGAGCACAGGGCCTGCCGCGGGGGGAATGATCGCCCACTGGTCCGGTTTCCAGGCGGTTTTTGCCACTTCGGGAGTCCTCATCCTCGCTCTTCTGGTCATGACCATTTTTTTTCTGCCGCGGGCAAGGGATGTGGCCGTCGAAAAGCCCGCCAAACTTCCATTTTTGACCGTTGCGCGGGAACTGGCCACAAACATTTCCCTCATGGCCTGCTGGCTCGTCACCCTGGGCACCTGCATGGGCATGGGAACGTTTCTCACTTTCGTTCCCCTGCATGCCCAGGAACAGGGAGTCAACGTGGGGCAGATAGGAATCATCTTCGGTGCGCAGGCACTTTTCAACGCCCTTTCGAGGCTGCCCTTTGGCCACCTGAGTGACAAAGTCGCCCAAAAAAACCAACTGGTGGTGGCTGGACTCACCAGTTTTGCCCTTTGCATGGCGGGCGTCGGCGCTGCTTCCAGCTTCTACTCCTTCGCCTTTTTTGCAGCGGGTGCGGGTTTCAGCATGGGGATAGGTTTCACAGCCATTGGGACGCTCATGACGGAACTGGTGGGCCCAGGCTGCCGCGGGCTCGCCATGGGGGGATACAATGGCGCCATCTATCTGGGAATGATGCTGGGAGCCCTGGCCATGGGGGCGATCGTAGGGCACCTGGGGTTTCGCAACGGTTTTTTCATGATTGCCGCCATCAATCTCACCATGACAATGATTTTTCATGTGATCTTCAAAAAAACTCAAAAGGCGGGCACAAAACATTGACAGAACCGCAAAGTGGCGGGGCGGTTTGCTGTTGCCGGAGCCCTCGCCTCTGCTGGCCACCCGCTCCCTTGCCCGTTCCTTCACACCGGATTTTCAGGGTAACTTCCTGGCTGAATTGAACGGGCAGAGTTTTTCGCAATTTCTTTCCGCGCGAGTTCATCGCAGCGCTCATTCTCCCTGTGGCCACTGTGCCCCCTCACCCAGTGCCACTTCATGGAATGCCTTTGACTCAATCGATCCAGTTCCCACCAAAGATCCGCATTTTTCACGGGCTCCCCGGCAGCATTTTTCCACCCGTTTCGTTTCCAGTTTTTGATCCATTGGGTGATCCCTTTCTGAACATACTGGGAATCCGTGGTGAGAACCACATCAGACCCTTCGGGCAATGCCTTCAGCGCCTCTATGACCGCTGTCATTTCCATGCGGTTGTTGGTCGTGTACGGTGCTCCCCCCGAAAGCTCCCGCTCCCGCCCCTGAACCCGGAGGATGGCCCCCCAGCCTCCCGGACCGGGATTTCCCCGGCATGCGCCGTCCGTGAAAACTTTCGCCCGGACGCCCCTTTCCGAAAGTGCCTTTTCCCGGGAACCCCCTTCTGATTTGTCCTCCACCGTTTCCGCTCCAACCTTTTTCAGGCGGGCCATATTTTCCCGAAGCCTGCGCACCGAGTAAATGAGACGCTCCACATCGTCCGGCTTCAACCTGCCCTTCTTATGACGTTCCTCGATGGCATCCAACTCCCTGGGTGACAACAATCTCAAATGCATGACAAAGTACTTTTCCTTCGTGGGGTTCATGATTAGTTTTTCAATGCATGGGAAGACCCTGGCATTTCCGCATGGCGAAAATGCCCCAATCTTCACCTGCTTTGTCTCATCACATGATGACTCGCGTGACGAACCATTGCGCAAAAAAGCTGTGGAGGGGCATCAAGGCACTCCGTTTTCATCAGAGCGGGCAGCACGGGTTCCCCCCTCAGGCACACGCAGCGTTATAATTTTTCTCGGAAAGTGAGCTTTCACTTCGAATATGAACATTTTCATAGTAATATACAAAAAAAGAGAAGATGCCCTGCTCACGCCGGATCTGAATTTCTGACTTCATGACAGCTCTGCCGCTCCAATCGGAACGAATTCTTTTACCGCTCCCAATCCCAAGAAGCAAGTCACCAGAAGGGCGATCTGGGGAAGGGTCTTCCCTCTTCCCCTCAATGACCTCAAAAAGTGCTGTTGGTTCCATTGTTTGGCTGACCGCTGAAATCTGCATTCACTGGAAAACCTTAGGAGGGAAAACATGAAAGGCAAAAGAAACCCCAGGACACCAGTCGCGGCACTCCTTTTAGCCATCTTTGCCATGGTGGCATTTTGGGGATGTGCCGAGCCAAGTCTGGAGAGGATTGAGGTGACTCCGGAGGAATTGACCCTTTTGGTGGGCGAGAGCGCAAACTTTCAGGCCACTCCTCTGTCGGGTCAGGATGAGGAGATGCCCGAAGTCACCATCCAGTGGAGTGTAGAAGGTGAAGCGGGCTCCATAGACCAAAACGGCCTTTTCATGGCCCAGGAACCAGGCGAGGCCCTCATCATGGCCACGGGTGATGGAATCACGGGAAATGCCCGGGTTACGGTCAATCCCGTCCCACCCGCCACTTTTGAAACGGAGCCCGAAGAGACCGTCGCGTTGCCCAGTTCGGAAATCACTGTCAGAATCAAAGCTTTGACAGCAGACGCTGAACCGGCAGGATACAACGAGGTCACCCTGTCAACCCCCACGGAAGGAGCCTCTCTCAGCGACGAGACACTGGTCCTCAGCCCGTCGGGAGAAGGCGAGTTCGTGGTGACCCTGTCTCCTGAGCCCGGCATGAACGTGATCGTGCTGCAAAGCGGTGAAGTGACCGAAGAGCTTCGCATTGAGGCCACAAGAATCGTAAGGCTCGAGATTCGTCCCAGGGACACAGAGTTTGAAGCGGGCCAGGAAATCACTTTTGAGGCCATAGGGTTGGACGAACATGGGAACCAGACATCCATCACTCCTGAATGGTCCATAAGTGGTGAAATTGCAGAGATCAAAGAAGAATCCACCGTCCTCATGCGGGAACCCGGCAGAGGAATCCTTCTGGCCAAGTACCAAGACGCCACACAGGGTCACCCCTTTGTGGTCACGGCAGGGGAAGTGGCACGCCTTCAACTGGAGCCTTCCAGTGCGGAACTTGAGGCGGGTCAAAGCGTCGACTTTCATGCCAGGGGCTTCAATGCGCAGGATTTCCCCATTCCCGTTCAGGTTCAGTGGGCCGTGGAGGGAGATGTGGGATCCATTGCGCAGGATGGAACATTCCTCGCGCGAATCGCTGGCGAAGGCGCCGTGCAGGCAACCTTCAATGAAATCACCGCCGAAGCTCCCGTGGCGGTGGAGCATGGTCCTCTGGCCGCCATTTCCGTGGACATCGCCGAGCACCGGCTGACGGCGGGTGAAACCCTGGAACTTCGCGCGGAAGGAATGGACGCCTTTGGCAACCGCTTCTCCGTCAGTCCCCAATGGTCACTGAGCAGGTCTTTGGGAACCATCGATCAGCAGGAGTCCACATTCACACCCCTTCATGCCGGATCTGGAGACATAAGGGCAGCTGTGGGCAACATTCTCACCAGTGTGGAAGTGGAAGTGGAACCTGCGGAACTGGCAAGACTGGAAATACTTCCTCAGAGTGTGGACATGATCGCCGGCGAAAGGATTCAGCTGGAAGTGAAGGGATTTGACCGCTTTGGAAATCCCGTGGAAGTGGAACCGACTTTTTCCATGGAGGAGCCTCTCGGCGAGCTGGATCCATCGGGTGAATTCAGAGCAGAGAGAGCTGGAAGCACCGTGATGCGTGCCAGTGTGGATGACCTCTCGGCAGAAGGCACGCTGGCTGTGGCTCCCGCTGAAGTGGTCGAGGTGGTCGTCGAGCCCGAAGGACCCGTGGAGCTTGTGGCGGGCAGGACCCAGTCATTCAAGGCTTTTGGTTTTGACCAATTCGGAAACACAGTGGAATCCACCACCGACTGGAGGATCCATCCCGACCTCGGCACCGTGGATGAACAGGGGGTTCTTTTCCCCCGAATGGCGGGCAAAGGGGAAGTCATAGCCTCCCTGACCCAGACCCGAACGGGAAAAGCGGTGGAGTCCAAAACTCCCGTCAGCGTGGTGCCGGGCGAAACCACGGCCATGGAAATTCGGCCGACGGAAATTCAAACCACTGCAGGAAAGGAAACACCTTTTGTCGCCAACACCTATGACCAGTTCGGGAATGAAACGAGTGTGCCTCTCCAGTGGAAGCTCATCGAACCCGACATGGGAACCATCTCGGAAAACGGCCTCTTCCTCGCCATGAAGGCGGGCACAGGCAAAGTGCTGGCCCAATACGAAAATGTTACGGCCGAGGCCAGCGTGGAAATCAGTCCTGCTGAAATTGCATTTCTCCAAATCGTTCCCGAAGAGTTGTCCCTGACAGCGGGAGAAAAGGTCCAACTGAAAGCCCTGGGGGAAGACCCCTTTGGAAACGTGGTGGATGCTCATGTCAGGTGGACCCTTTCCGACACCTCCCTTGGAAGCATCGGTCCGGACAATGTTCTCACGGCGCAGAGGAGTGGCAAAGGCCAGGTGATCGCCACCAGTCGAAACATTGTGGACCTGGCTTCCCTTGAAGTGAAGGCAGGCCCCATGGTTTCTCTTGAGGTCCGGCCAACGGAGATGGCCGTTCGCTCGGGAGAAAGTTACACATTTCAGGCTGTTGGACTCGATGTGGCCGGGAATCCCCTGGAAGTGACTCCCCAGTGGAATGTGGAAGAACAGCTGGGAACGATCCAGCAGAACGGGGTGTTCACCGCCAGGACAGTGGGCACGGGAGAAGTTTCGGCCACATTCCAGGATTTCAGGAGCGCATCACGCGTTGAAGTTCTCCATGGGGCGCCCGCTTCCATCGAGGTCGAACCCGCGGAAATCACCCTGACAGCTGGAAGCCGCCAGGAATTTTCCTTCCAGGTCTTTGATGTCAACGGCAATGCCATTCCCCGCCCCGAACTGCAATGGGAAATGGAAAGAGGACTTGGCCGTTTTGTGGATGACAATGAATTCCACGCTGAAAAGGTGGGGGAGGAAATCATTCGAATCACCTCCCAAGATGTGACGGTTCAGGTGCCCGTGACCATCCAGGTGGGCAAAGTGCACACCGTGCACGTTGAACCTTCTGAGGCGGACCTCACCGCGGGAGAGAAAACCGTCTTCACGGCCAAGGCTCTGGATGCAGAGGGGAACGAAGTCCCCACCGAACCCGCCTGGGCTGTTGGGGGAGGAGTTGGTTCCATAACTGCAGAGGGAGTTTTTGAAGCCATAAGAGCCGGCAGGGGACACGTTTCTTTCAAGGTGGAAGACGTGATCGGTGTGGCCCCGGTCAGTGTCCAACCGGGATCCCTGGCGCGCATTGCCGTGACCCCTGAAAAGTCCACGGTCAGAGCCGGGGAAACGGTGGACTTCACCGCCACAGCTCTCGATGCACAGGGCAACGTCACTTCAGGTGAGTTCACCTGGTCCATGGAGCCGGCAGAAAGCGGCCAGGCCGTCACTGCGGAAGGATCTTTCCAAATGACCAGGGCTGGCGAAAGTCAGGTGGTCGCCCGTGCTGAAGGCATTGAGGGAAGAGCCAGGGTATATGTTGAACCTGGCGCAGTGGAGGACATTCACGTGTCCCCCGAAGAGATCCGTCTCACTGCGGCTGAGGTCATGGAAGTCACCGTCAGCGGACGTGACACCTTTGGCAACGAAGTTGCCCTGTCCCCGGAGTTTTCACTGAGCCCTCCTGAAATCGGAAGCATCACTGAGGAAGGCGTCTTCACCGCTCAGGAGCCCGGCGAGGGTCAGCTGACCGTCTCGGCCCAGGGTGTGCAGGCCACAGTGCCCCTGGAAGTCACCGTGGGCGAATTAATGAGGCTCTCCCTGCGCATTCCCCATGAAGACCTTGTGGCGGGAAAGAGCTATCAATTTGAGGCCGTGGGCCATGACAGGGCAGGCAATGAAATACCTGTGGATGTGGAGTGGGCTGTGACCGAAGACATTGGAAGAATAGAGATGACTTCGGGGCTGTTCCACGCCACCAAGGCGGGAAGAGGAATGCTTGTGGCCTATGGCCAGAATCTCATCGTGGAAAAGCCCATTGAGGTGAAGCCCGGTGAAATCCATCGTCTCTTCATAGAACCCAATCCCGTGGACGTTCGGAGCAACAGCACACAAACCTTTGAAGTCACTGCCCTGGACGTGGAGGAAAACCCTGTTCCTGTGGAGGTCTCCGCCTTGACTTGGAACCAGGTGGGCAACATCGGAGTGTTTGAAGAGCCGGGGGTCTTCAGGGGAACAAGAATGGGCAAGGGAAAAGTGACGGCAACCCTCGCGGGCCTGGTCGCCGAAGCCTATGTCACCGTGGTTCCGGGAAGATCCGATCCTGGCAACACGAGAATAAGGGTGCTCTATCCCATTCTCGCCAGTGATGGGGAGGCCTCTTCGGAAATCATCGTTGAGGTTCGGGATCTTTACAACAATCCTGTTACAGACGTGGAAGTGACACTGGTGTCCACAAGGCAGGTGGACACGGTTGTGCAGCCACCCCCCACAAACGAGAGAGGATTGACCCGGGGACGGATCAGTTCCACGGAGTCCGGCACTTCCATAGTGAGCGCCGTCATTCAGGGGCAGACCATGCGGGACACGGCCCGCGTGACCTTTGAATAGACCATCGGGCGCCGGGGGCAGCCAGGAGAAAGTGAAGCTGCCCCCTTCTCCGTGAGTTCGAGAGTCAGAATCCCGCTGGCAGCGGTGAAAGGTGACAAGTTCACCCGCCGCAATCACAAATCACAGTTCATTCAATAGTGTTTGGCATTGTGTAAAACGGGGCACCCCGAATGAAAGGTCGTCGTTCTGCTCGTGGAACCCGCCCTCCCTTCCCAAATACGGGGCTGGAGGTGTGCACACCCTGGCGGTCCCAAAGACTTTCATTGCGGGGTGTCCATTTTGGAAAAGAAAGGAGACCACATGGATTCTTTGGACAACAGTCAACTGAAGGACCTTCTGAAACAGCGCGAATCCCCATGCATTTCCCTCTACCTGCCCACACATCGTCATTATCCCGAAAACCAGCAAGACCCCATCAGATTCCGTAACCAGTTGAAAGAACTCGAAAGCTCTTTGAAAAAAAAATATCCCGCACGCCAGGTGCAGCCACTGCTGGAACCCTTTCAGATGCTGGCCAGTGACGGACATCTGTGGAGCAACAACCTGGATGGACTGGCGGTGTTTGGGGGCCCCGATTTTTTCCGCTTCTACCGCCTTCAGCGACCCGTTCCAGAGCTGGCCGTGGCAGCGGATAGTTTTCACACCAAGCCCCTTCTGAGGATTTTGCAGTCGGCGGACCGCTACCAGATCCTTGGGCTGAGCCGGGAGGCTGTGAGGATTTTCGAGGGAAACCGGGATGTGCTGGACGAACTGGAACCGACGGAAGAAATTCCCAAAACCCTGACGGAAGCTCTGGGGGAAGAACTGACGGAGCCCCATCAAACGGTGGCATCCTACGGAAAGGGAACCGGGGGAGCGCCCATGCATCATGGTCACGGATCCAGGGCGGAAGAGGCGGACATCGACATGGAAAGGTATTTCCGCGCAGTGGATCGGGCTGTCCTGAACCACGTTTCCCGTCCTTCGGCACTGCCCCTCATACTGGCGGCACTGCCGGAAAACCACGGTCACTTTCACAAACTCAGCCACAATCCTTTTCTCCTGGAAGAGGGCATCAAAGTGAACCCTGACTCCCTTTCCCTTGAAGAACTCCGTGAGCATGCCTGGAAAGTTCTGCTGCCTCATTACCTCAAACGGCTGGCCCAGCTCACGGAGCAGTTCGAGGAAGCAAAATCCAAAGGCCAGGGATCACAAGAACTGTCGAAAGTGGCTGAAGCAGCCGTTGCAGGACGGGTGGCCACTCTGCTCATCGAGGCGGAACGCCATGTGCCAGGCCACCTGGACATGACCCAGGGAGAGATTCAGCTGGACGATCTGGCCGATCCCGGAGTGGACGACCTGCTGGATGACCTGGGACAAGCGGTTTTGAAAATGGGAGGGGAGGTGGTGATCGTTCCCGGCGATCACATGCCGTCACCAACGGGCATCGCCGCCATTTACCGGTTCTGATTGCGAAAAGGCTCTTTGTGAGCTTCCCTCAACACGGATGCATCCACAGGTAAACATGGGGAGGAACGGCCTTCCTCCCCACCCTGTGAACCTCCTCGCCACCGTGCCTCATACCTGCCGGGGGGCATGGCTTCAAGTGACATTCCAGGGTTCTGCGCTTCTTACCGTTGAATAAACTTCAGACCACATGCAGAGAGGGACATTTGAGAATACTCTGGAAAAGCTTTTCAGACTTTTTTAAAGACGACGGCCCCATACTCGCCGGATCCATCACCTGCTTTTTCATGCTGGCCATAGCTCCTTTTTTTCTTCTGCTGGTCGCCATTTTCGGCTATTTTCTTGGAGAAAATCAGGAATTTTATAATTTTCTGGCCACACGGATCGGGGACTTCTTCCCTTCAGCCACCTCGGGGGTCATGGAAGAAATTCAAAAGATCATCGCCTACCGAAGGGTCGACCTCTTCTCCCTCATCATCTACGCCTATTTCTCCTACCAGCTCTACTTCTCCTTCGAACGTGCTGTGAACATCATATTTGGATCCTCCCAAAAGAGATCTCTGCTCAGGTCTCTGCTTTTTTCCTTGTTTGTCACCCTTTCGCTCATGGTCATATTCTTTCTTTTTTTTGGAGCCAGAATAGTCATCTCCCTCATGGAGCCTTTTCCGGAAGCAGACATGGGAAGGTGGGTCTCGCTTCTCACGGGAACCTTCCTCTCTCCTGTGCTCATTTTTTTAACCAGTGCGACCCTGTACATCCTTCTCCCACAGAGAAAAGTTCGAATACTCCACGCTTTAATGGGAGCATTGGTCACGGCTTTCATTCTGGAAGCCGGAAAGCATCTTTTTACGTTTTACGCGCTCATCAAGGTTTCACAGTTGGGCATGGTCTATGGTTCCCTCACAGCTGTTGTTCTTTTCCTTCTGTGGATTTTCTTCGGAGCCTGCGTTTTTCTTTTCGGGGCGGAGATCGTCCACAATCTCGAAAATGCAAGAAAAGATTCCCCCCATTCCAAAGGTTCATGATCTCTTTGGTGCCCCAAACTGGTTGGAGAATCTCTTTTGCAGTTGCCGTATTCCTTGAGGAGTATTAATTTTCTTCATATGATTGGTTTCTATGTTTGCTCATGAAGTGAGAGGTTCAAAAGAACAGGACTGCAAAGGCAGAAAAAAGAGCGCTTGCCTGGGCCAACCACAAGCATAAATCAGAGAGACATGGGATCGTCAAAGACTCAGGCGTAACATTTCCCTGTCCGAAACGATCAGGCAGGGAAATTTTCACATCCACAAACAATGAAGATTCAAGGAGGAATCGGCATGGCAAATGCGAACAATGTGGGAGAAGTTTACAAGTGCGATCTTTGTGGAAACGTGGTGGAAGTGAAAAAAGCGGGCGGAGGCGAGCTGTATTGCTGCGGAGAACCCATGAAGCTGGTGCAATAGATTCGCCTGCTCAGGTTCTCTCAATGAGAGGCATATTTTAGCCTCCTGCTGAGACACGGTGAAATTTCAACTCGATCCATACAAATTGAATCGTGATGGTGCAGGTCGGGTGAAACACTCTCAAGGATTATGGAGTGTGATGCCTGGCCTGCATTTTTTTGGTAAAATCCCCCCGGGTGTCAACAAGGAGGTATCCATATCAGAGCGTTCAGGCTTTTGAAGGCTATTCCAGTGAACCCCTACATCTTTTCAACCACCATCAGGAAAGCAAAGAATGACTGAGAGGAAGAAACCAAAGCCTTTTCCTTCGGCCTCGGAAGATGCCCAGGCAGCTGAAGTGTGTGCCAAAACCCCTCAAACTCAATCTCCATCCTACCGTCTGGCCTTTCGCGATGGTGACTTTATGCTCAGAGAGGAGTTGCGCCCTGTTCGCCTCCAACTGGAGCTGCTCAAACCAGAACTCATACTCAATGAATACGGGATCGAGGGAACGATTGTCATCTTCGGCGGATCCCGCATCCCCGAACCGGAAGTGGCCCACAAACAGCTCGCTGCCGCAGAAGAGATCGCCGCCAGAGACCCAGGCAACCGCAAACTGTCGCGAGCGGTGAGTGTTGCACGCCGCAGAGCCCGGACATCCCGTTATTACGAAGAAGCTCGCTTGCTCGCCTCTCTCATTTCCCGGGCCAACAGGGAATCGCCTGACTTCAATGTGGTGGTGGTCACAGGGGGTGGTCCCGGCATCATGGAAGCGGCAAACCGTGGCGCCTACGAGAGCGGGGTTGAAAGCATGGGGCTCAACATTGTGCTGCCCCATGAGCAGCATCCCAACCTCTACATAACGCCCGAACTTTCTTTTCAGTTCCATTATTTTGCCATTCGCAAGATGCATTTCCTCATTCGTGCCAAAGCTCTCGTGGTTTTTCCCGGGGGTTACGGCACACTCGATGAGCTCTTCGAAACTCTGACCCTCATCCAGACGCGTAAAATCAGCCCTTTCCCCGTGCTCATCTTTGGAAAGGAATTCTGGGAGCGCATCATCAACTTTGAGGCTTTGGTGGAGGAGGGAACCATCGACCCGGAAGACCTGGATATTTTTCAATATGTGGAAACGGCACAAGAGGCCTGGAGGATCATCAGCAACGCCCATCCTGCTGTTTCGTGAGCTGCAAGCGCTCCAGAAAGGGTGCCACCCCCCTGTGTGTGGGTTGCGGTCCTTTCCCGGTCGCCTGCAATGTTTCGCCGCTTTCCCGGTGTTTTGAGCCCTCAGGCCCGGCAACAAATGACAGGGGGCTCGAAAGTCCAGGGCTGATGAAAGATAAAAACAATCTGTTGCTAAGGAGGCTACAATGAAAAAGAATGATGGCGGCTGGAGCCCTTACCTGGCTGGCGGCCTGAGCGGCCTGGTGGGAGTCTTTTCTGTCTGGTTTGCGGGGCAGTTCTTTGGCGCATCCACTTCTTTCGTTCGCACTGCGGGCATGATCGAACAGCTTTTTGGATCCGAGCGGGTCGCTCAGATGGAATACTTCATCAATGTGGTCCCCAGAATCGACTGGCAGTGGATGTTTGTGGTGGGCATCTTTTTGGGCGCCATGTTTTCGGCACTGACTTCAGGATCTTTCAAACTTCAGGCCGTGCCCGACATGTGGGCTGAGCGGTTCGGCACCCGATCCACGGGGAAAAGGGCCGTGGTGGCCTTCACGGGAGGAGTCGTGGCCATGTTCGGAGCCCGCATGGCCGATGGGTGACCCAGTGGACATGGGTTGAGCGGTTCGCTTCAACTGGCTGTCAGTGGATTTTTGGCGCTTGTGTTTTTCTTTGTGGGCGGATTGATCATGGCCCGTTTGGTTTATGGAGGGCGAAAATCATGAAAATGCTGGCCTACGGACTGGTGACGGGCTTTCTCTTCGGCTTTCTTTTGCAGAAGGGACGGGTATTGAGGTATGACAAGCAACTGGGTGCTCTCAGGCTTCTGGACATGACCATCGTCAAGTTCATGCTCTCCAGCGTCATGGTGGGAATGGTGGGGGTCTATCTCCTTCAGGATCTGGGGCTGGCCACACTCTCCATCAAAAGCACCGTTCTGGGACCTGTCATCATCGGCGCACTTCTTTTCGGCCTGGGATGGGGTCTTTTGGGATATTGTCCCGGCACTTCCATGGGTGCCGTGGGTGAAGGGCGCTGGGACGCCCTGTGGGGCATTCTGGGCATGATCGTGGGAGCGGCTCTTTTCGCGGAGGCTTTTCCCTTCTTGCAGGCAACCATCTACAACTGGGGAGACTTGGGGAGAATCACTGTGCCCCAAATTCTGGGAGTGAATCACTGGTTCATCATCCCCCTTTTCATTGTAGGAGCAATCTTCCTCTTCCGCTGGCTGGAGAAAAAAGGGCTGTGACGAAAACCGGATGATTTCTGCCATTGACAATTGAAGATCATGCAAAGTAGTTAAAAGGTCGCACTCACGGTCTTCAGGATCCCGAAGGCCATGGGTGCGGCCTTCGCATGAGAAGACAGCCCGCACCGCACACATCTCCACCGCGAGACGCTGACCGGGCGTTGATCCACAATTCTCCTGCAAACCACATGGAAAGCAGACAGCAACCCCCAACTGCCCGAAACATTGACCAGTAACCTGGAAATCATGCATGACGGGTGAAATCCTTTTTGTCTTTATTCTCCTTGCGGCCACCATCGTTCTTTTCGTGAGCGACAAATTGCGCCTCGACATGGTCGCTCTCCTGGTCGTTCTCACGCTCATCCTCAGCGGCATTCTCTCCCCCCGTGAGGCTCTCGCCGGTTTTGGGGATCCGCTGGTCATCATCATCGGCGGTTTGTTCGTGGTGGGCGACGGGCTTTTCCGCACAGGGGTGGCCCATGCCATGGGCAACTGGCTCATGGGGGTTTCGGGAACGGGTGAAGTGCGCCTTCAAATCATGCTCATGCTCGTGGTGGCCTTTCTTTCGGCCTTCATGAGCTCCACCGGTGCCGTGGCCATATTGATCCCTGTGGCGCTGAACCTCGCCGCCAAGGCAAACATCAGTCCATCACACCTGATGATCCCCATGTCCTTCGCTTCCCTCATGGGCGGCATGCTCACACTCATCGGCACTCCCCCAAACCTCGTGGTGAGCACTCAGTTGGAAAGCGAGGGGCTGGCACCCTTTGGGTTTTTCCACTTCACTCCCATAGGGCTTTTGGTGCTTCTGGCCGGCATCGCCTACATGACGCTGCTGGGGCGTCACCTGCTCCCCAAGAGAGGGGGGGCGGATTCCACTTCCCCAAACCGCCTCTCTCTTCTGGAGCTGGTGGAAACCTATGGCATCACGCAGCGACTGCAGCGTCTTCGGATCCGCCAGGGATCAGGCCTTCACAAAAAGACCGTTGGGTCCGCAATGCTCAGATCGCGTTACGGGGTGACCGTGCTCGGCATTGAAAAAAGCCAGCCCATGACCAGGACCATCAAGCCAGTGCAGACCCGGACTGAACTTTCAGAGGGGGACATCCTCTATGTGGTGGGCTCCCCTGAAGATGTGAATGCCATGGCTTCCCAGGAAAGACTGGAAACCCTTCAACTGGATGAAACGGAAGCAAGGACGGCAGCAAAGGAACTGGGGATGGTGGAGGTGTTGCTTTCCCCCCGTTCGGAACTCATAGGCCAAAGCCTGTCCCAGGCCCGGTTCCGGGAGCGGTACGACCTTTCCGTTTTAGGGGTGCTGCGCAAAGGGAAACCCCTCACGGAAGACCTGGCGGAAACACCTCTGAATTTCGGAGACTCTTTGCTCATAGGGGGAAGCTGGCGGCAAATCGAGTTGTTTCAGGATGCTCAAAATGATTTTTTGGTGATGAACCTTCCCCAGGAAGGGAGGGAGGGAGTCCACAACCGTCCCATGGCACCCAGGGCTGTGGCCATTGTGGTTTTGATGCTGATCCTCATGACCTTTGAACTGGTCCCCAACGTTGCAGCCGTGCTCATCGCCGCCCTCGCCATGGTTTTATGGGGATGCACCACCATGAAGCAAGCCTATGAATCCATGAACTGGCAGAGCCTGGTGCTCATCGCCGGCATGCTTCCCATGGCCGCTGCCCTGGAAAAGACCGGTGGCGTGGAACTCATCGTCAGTGGCCTGGTCACCAGCATCGGGGACTACGGCCCCTACGCCATCATGGCCGGCCTCTTCATCATCACCTCTTTTTTCAGCCTCTTCATATCCAACACGGCCACCACTGTGCTCATCACCCCCATTGCCATGGGAACAGCCTGGGAGATGGGAGTGTCCCCCTACACCTTTCTCATGACCGTTGCCATCTCTGCGTCAGCGGCTTTTTCCACTCCCGTGTCCTCCCCCGTGAACACTCTGGTGCTGGGCCCCGGCGGCTATCGATTCAACGACTTTCTGAAAGTGGGCGTGCCCTTGCAACTTCTGGCCATGGTGGTCACCCTCGTCACGGTTCCCCTTCTCTTCAGGCTCCAGGCAGCCGGCGGTTGAAATTGAAAAACCACCCCAAAAGCCGGCACCAATCTCCCTGTTCCTTCCCCGAAAACAGGGATGGGGTCCTTTTTCACTCTCTCGATGATTCAAAGGATTTCTGCCCCCTTTCGCGGGGAACCCTCCCGAAGGCATCATCCAGCGGCGGCACATGAGAGCTCCCTTGTCCAAGCACCATCACCGGGATCTTCGGTCATCCAGTTCGAAACAGTCCCCGGGATCGCAGCGCACCACCAGCACGCAGCAACGGGCATGCCGCACCACCCGGGCGGCGTTGGTTCCCAGGAGATAGTCCTGAAGCTTCATGCGGTGCGCGGGAATGACAATGAGGTCTGCGCCAATGCGCTCGGCCATGCGCAGAATACGCCGATGCACCGATCCCTGAGCCACCATATGGTGCACATCCACATCATCGGGAATGTGGGCCCCCACCACTTCGTGCAGCATGCTCTCCGCCTCGGCCACGATCTTGTCCCCCGCATCGGAGGGAAAGTACTGGGCCACAATGGGCATGCCCATGTCGGGGACGACTGTCAGCACGTACAATTCCCCCTTGGAAAGGCGGCAGATTTCCACAGCCTTTTTAAGAGCCAGCGTCCTGGGCCGATCATTTTCCTGCAAGTCGATGGGAACAAGAATGCGCTTGTACATTCCTATTGACTCCTGCGAATCTTTAATTTTTCAAGCAAGGTCCTGTGTTTCGTGACACGGGATTTTTGCCAGAGAAACATGGATGCGTAGAGGCTGACACCTACGACCTGCAGGGTTGTGGTGCCAAAGGGCAGGTGAGCCTCCATGATTCCCGCTTTAAAGGTGGAGGCACTGACAAGGAGCAAAAGCAGTCTTTCAAACAGGTTGCACCGATCCACCAGATACCCCTGAATGGCAGAGGCAAAAGCGAACATGGCGATGAGGCCGGAAAAAAACACCCAGGCAATGCGCGCGGGACTGTCCAGCCAGATGATGGCCCCCGACGGCGTGATGCCTGAAATCATCAGCAACTCCGTATTGAAAAGAAAGATGAAGGGCAAAATGGCCGTGCGCAAGTCGTATGAAAATCCCTGCAGCCCCGTTTTTATGGGATCCGTTCGGGCAATGGCGGCGGCTGCATAAGCGGCCAGGCCCACCGGGGGGGTGTCATCGGCAAGAATTCCGAAATAAAAGACGAAAAGATGGGCGGCAACCAGGGGAAAAATCAGGCCTGCATCAGCCCCCAGGGCGACAATGACAGGGGCTGTGAGGGTGGCCATGATGATGTAATTGGCCGTGGTGGGCATGCCCATTCCCAGGATGAGGCTGGTCATGGCCGTCAAAATAAGCATGAGCACCACGTTGCCCATGGACAGGGTGTCGATGAGCGTGATGAAACGCCCCACGAGCCCTGTGATGGTGATCACGCCCACGAGAATGCCGGCGGTGGCTGTGGCTATGGCGACAGAAATCATGTTTCTTGCGCCCATGATCAATCCATTCCACAAATCCTGGAAGCCTTCCCACATGGCTTTTCCCAGGTACACCCCGAGATTCAGGTTGGGATCCAAGGAACCCGATCTACGGTGCAGGCCGAGAGCCAGAAAGGCGATCACGGGCCTTTGAATGATCATGATGACAATGAGCGTCTGCACGGCCAGCAGCGCCGCGGCGATGGGTGAGCGCCTCAGAATCACCAGATAATAGAGCATGGTGAACAATGGAACGAGAAAATGGCACCCCCGGAGAAAAGTCTTTCCCAGCGCAGGAAGATCAGCCCTGGGAACGGCTTTGAGACCCAGCTTCAGAGATTCCATGTGCACCACATAAAACAAGGCCAAATAAGAAATGAGCGCGGGGAAAAGAGCCGCTCTCACCACATCGAGATAGGGGATGCCGATCATTTCCGCCATGATGAACGCGGCTGCGCCCATGATGGGAGGCATCAACTGACCATTGGTGGAGGAGGCGACTTCCACGGCAGCGGCCTTGTGAGCGGGCAGTCCCACCTTTTTCATCAGGGGAATGGTGAAAGTGCCCGTGGTCACCGTATTGGCAATGGAAGACCCAGAAACCAGTCCCGTCATGCCCGAGGCAAGAACAGCGGCCTTGGCGGGCCCTCCGCGGTAAGTCCCCAGAGCGGAAAAAGCCACATCGATGAAATACTTGCCGCCACCCGCCCGATCCAGGAGAGCTCCAAAGAGAACGAATAAAAACACAAAATCTGTGGACACGCCCAGGGGCACGCCGAAAATGCCCGTGGTGGTGAGATAAAGATCGCTGATCACGAAATCCAGGGGAACACCCCGATGACGAAGCACTTCGGGCAGATAGGGTCCCGCAAAAGCATAAATGAGGAAAATGATGGCCAGAACCGCCAAAGCCGGACCGAGAGACCTGCGGGCAGCCTCCAGCAGCACGACGATCATGACCACTCCAAACACAACATCCCTCTGGCTGGGCAAGCCCATGCGCCAGATGATGCCTCCATAATCCCACCAGATATAGAGCGCGGCAAGGGTTCCCAGGATGGCGAGCAGGTAATCATAGAAAGGAACATAAGTGCGAATGGAGCGCCTGGAAAAAGCCGGGACCACTTTGTGGGTCCAGGCGATCCACATGGGGGGACTCTGTTGCTTATAGGCTGGATACACCAAAAAAACGAGGCAGATGGCAAAAGCCAGGTGCCAGGCCCTGGCGATGTGAGAGTTCATGGGCTGGTGGGCAAGATACAGCTGAAAGCCGGACCAGGCGAGGCAAAGGAAGCTGATGACCCACTTGACCACAGGATTCCTCGGAGCCCGGGCACCTGCTTCCACCATCACCACCAGGTCTTCGGCTGTCTGGCGCAACCCGCCCTTGGTCACCGGGGAAGAATCCTTGAAATCCTTGCTGCTGTCCCATTCGCCCATGGAGGATTTCCTTCAAATTCTTTCACAGGTACAATGCACAACACTCCCCCGCCACACCCCCAAAAGCCTGAACGCCGGAAAAGAACATGCTTTGAACCGGGGCCCATGCCCCCTCTGCGAAAGGAGCGAGCTCCCTGTTGTGCAGGATGGGACGAATGGGGCCGGGAATCACTCACCGCTGACACGCGCCACGCTTTCTGCCTATCCTTATGGAAAAAGGGTCACGAGATGGGATTGTGAAAAACTTTCAAAGAGCATCAATGGGGAAGGAAGGGCCATCCTGTCGCCGGTCCAAACCTGACAGGGACCTTCTGGACATTCCCCTGTGCCGACCGCTTCCGCCGAAAGGGTTTTCATCGGGAAAAAAGCTGGAAGAGGTGAGAGGGCCTCTTCCAGCAAAACTGCCACTACATCCAGCCCTGCTCCTCGTAGTACTTCAATGCTCCCGGATGAAAAGGAGCGGAAAGTCCCTCGAGCATTTGCTCTCGGCTCAAATTTCGGAATGCAGCGTGAGAAGCTCTCAAATCGTCCAGATTCTCGAAAACCGTTTTGACCTTATTGTAAACGAGTTCTTCGGGAGCGGACTCGGTGGTCACCACGGTGGCCGTCACCGCATACGTCTCCACATCATAATCCACACCCCGGTAGGTGCCCGCTGGAATAGTTGTCATGATGTAATAGGGGTGCTCATCAACAAACTTTCTGATGTCATCCGAGTTGATGGAAATGATGTCAATGTCCACCGATTGTGCCGGTTCCTCGATGGCGGCACTGGGGTTGCCAACGGTATAAAAGAAGGCATCGATCTTGCGATCGACCAGTGCCCTGGAAGCCTCATGCTGCTGCAGACCTTCCGCACGAAAATCCCGGTTGTAGTCCAGACCGTAAATGCGGAGCACGTCTTCCGCATTCCCCCTCTGGCCTGATCCGGGGTTGCCGATGTTCACGCGCTTGCCCCTGAGATCTTCGACGCCCTCGATCCCTGAATCCTTGCGAACCACGAGCAGCACCGTCTCCGGATGCATGCTGAACACACTGCGCAGGTATTTGGCTGGATTTCCTTCCCAGTCAGCAGCGCCGTTATAGGCCTGCCAGTTGCGGTCCGACTGGGCCACACCAAAATCCAGAAGCCTCTCGAGGGCATTCACATTGAAGACCGAGCCGCCCGTGGGCCGGCCGATGAAGTTGTACTCGTCACCATGGTGTTTGTTCATCATGCTGCTGATCTGCAGGGCCACCTGGTAGTAAACCCCGGTGATGGAAGCGCCTCCAAAAAGAACGTCTTCCTTGGCCATGGCCTGAGGTGCCTGAAACGTCAACCCGATGGCTAAAACGATTCCCACGATCCACTTGCCAAAACCCATGATACACCTCCGTTGTGAAATGGTCTCAAATGTGGTGGAATGCCAGAGTGACACGTGCATGACCACTATGATATGCACGGAAAAAATGGCTCTTGTCAAATGGTTAGTTGCCTGAGACCCGCTCTCGTGAAGGGTTTCGAAGGATTCCCCTTTTAAACACGCAACAAAAATCCCGTCCAAAAAAAGCTTTGAAGTCTTCCCCGTACCCTCCCGGATTGGACCTGAATCAAGGGTCCCGCTCGATCGTTTCCATTTTTTTGAAACCGCAGTGGCGGGAACGTCTGTTCTGCTATGGCAAACCATGACCCTGAGGCTTGCAGTGGCTGCAATGGGCAGGAAATTGGACAGGGCCTCATCGGTTCAGTGGAAGGTTTTTTTGAAAAAGAATGACATTTTCCGCGGGGGATTCCATTTTCCAGCCGTGTTCCCGAGCGATCCATTCCATGGTGTGCCACCGGTAGAAACACACGTGAGTGGGGTCCCGAAGGTAATGCCAGTTGCCGAATGCCTCATCATCCTCCTGCATTTGGGTCATGACCCCAAGCCAGCCCTCGGGACGGAGCATGCGGTTGAGCCAGCGAAACTCCACACCTGGATGAAAGAAGTGTTCGGCCGTTTCAGAGCAGGTGATGAAATCATAGGTCTTTGAGAAGACACTTTCAAAGGGAGCAAAGAAGGGATCGTAAATGTCCATGGTGTGGCCCTTTTCCTCGAACATGACCGAAAGGGTCGGCCCGGGGCCGCATCCATAGTCCAGACCTTTGGCCCCTTCAGGCAGGCGCTTCAGAAGGGGTTGAGCCAGGCGGCTCAGGAATTGGCGGTATCCCTCATCGGAAGGGTCATTCCGGTGCGTCCTGTAGCGTTCCAATTCCTCCAGCGGGGCCAACCGGTGCCGGGGATCCAGGTGGGTCAGACGGCATGTTTCACACCTGAAATACTTTCGGGAACGGACTTCCAAAAAGAAGCCGGCATGACCACTGCCGCAAAGGGGACAGGCACTTTTCCTCCGCTTGTGGTTCAAAACCCCTATGCCTCCTTCTGAGACACCCGCCGCAGTCTCACTCCTTGAAATGCCAATGGCAGCAGATTCATTCACGGGAGTCCAGGGAGCGATGTCTTCCGCGGGTTCCCGCCTCACGCTTGGCACGCCTTTCTTCCAGCCGCTCGAAAAGCTCATCCAGCCTTTTCTGCTGCTGAGGCGTGAGTTCCTCCTTCATTCGTTTTCTGCTGTCTTGAATGATCCTGTCCATTTCAGGCCTCATGCGCCTGCGAAGTTCGAGG